>JAISPR010000087.1 GCA_031274765.1 Nitrososphaerota archaeon
AAGTGCCCAAACACTAAAACTGATGCTTGACAGGTTGCGGGCTTTGAATGTTAAGATTTTCTTCGCCGATAACTGGGAGGCGTATGCAGAGTTGATTTTGCCTGAGTTGTTGGTTCAAATGAAGGCTCAGACGTATGGGGTGGAGCGGAATAATTTTTGTCAGCGGCATTGGTGTGGGCGGTTTCGTCGGAAGACTTGTGTGGTTTTTTGGAGTTTGTTTATGGTTGATTTGACTGTTTTTTTGTTTGCTCGTTTTCATGTTAATGGTGTGCGTGAGGAGATCTGGGATCTTGTGCACAATCCTTTTTGAAACACTCTCAATTTACTCTTTTGACAGTAGATTGTCTTGTACGGAATGTTTTATCCCGAAATAATTTCCCCTTTTGAAGACATATTACGACTCATCATTTCAACACAAACAACCTCAAAAAATACCACAATACACACATAAAAGATTTCACCGCCGGCGCTACGCCGGCGCAAGAAAAACCACGAAAGCATATAATCCAGCCACACTTACTGTAATTACTTACATTCGGCAGTTTGACCTAAAACAGCCAAAAATTAAATCATGCTCAAAAAATATTCGAAAAAATAAGAAAATCATTGTAAAAATAACCAAAAACATGCAACAACCAGTAATATAAACAATTCAAAATATTTTTTCCCAAACTGCCGAATGTAAGTAATAAGGTTATACTATGCAGCTTTTACTTTCACTCACCCCTCCACTGTCTAATAACGTCGTTTGTAGGTCTAACTTAAAAGCGGTTTTTGTTGATTAGACAGCGGAGAGAATATATGCTTAAGATTAACAGTGGGAAACTGATAGTTTATGCGTCAGTGGGAGTTTCAGGTGAAGAACGCCTTAAATCTGTACAGAAAGCCGCTAAGGAAACAGCAAAACAGCTAAATCTCGATTTTGAGCTGGTACAATTTAAACGGTCAATCTTGCCCATCTATGTCTATTATGAAAAAAATAGTGACGGAGACCCAATCCCACTTTATTGTGATGAAGGAAAAATTTCAGGATTAGAAGAAATATGCAACGCCATACGAAATATGATGTTTGTGTTATCTTTTCACCCAAAGCATCCATCGCTGGCGCAAATGCGAAACGTGTTGCTTAAACTTTCCTAAACCTTATCGCCTGGTTTTCGAGCCCGACCTCGTAGATTTGGTTAACATCAAAGATTATGCCTAAACTGTCGTATTCATGTTCGGTTAAGAACAAGATAATTTTAGGGGTAGCCATCTGATTACGCTGGGGCAAAAACGGCATCTGTGTTTGAAGGGCCTGCATAATATCTTGCGCCATCTTGGCATCGTCGGACTGTGGCCGTACGATATAAGGATTGACTTCGCGTTCTTCGAGTAATTCAATTCGTTTTCCTAGGTTACCGTCTAAGTCACGGGTAGATTCGATTTTATTGACTCTTACACGGAACAAACTTTTTCACACTCCGCTTAAGGATAGGAACACTTGGATTTAAACTATTTAGGCACCGACATAGCGATTACTGTTTTTACACCGCGGGTGGTTGTTTGGAGCTAAAAAGCTACCAATCGGAGTTTTCATTTTTTGTACTATACCCCCCTGTGGGGCAATTTTCTTCAAAAGCCGTCCGCCTACGCACAACCTCTGACCACATGACAAACGCATGAAAACTTTGGCCTTTCGCTATTTTAGGCTGCTTTAAACTTGCTTATGTTCTCCACTAGTTCCATACAACCATATACCGCAACGAAACATTGGCTCTACCCACCTGATTTGACGCATAACCTATTTTTTCTTAGTGCCCTTGCCGGCTTTAGCTTTCTGCTCTAGCTTGGTAGGAAGATATTCATCAACGATGTAGGTTAAACCGTATCTGCTAAAAGCTTCAAGTTCGGTTTTGCGTTTAATTTTTAGAAATACCTTAATTTCGCGTTGCCAGACTGGATCATTTTGGTATCTTGGGTCCCTTTGCAGTTCATAGAGCCGTTTAATGTCCACCTCATCGAGAGGATCAGTTGGCAGCTTGTATTCGATAATGTCACTTGCCCAAACA
This sequence comes from Nitrososphaerota archaeon, assembly GCA_031274765.1. Lineage (GTDB taxonomy): Archaea > Thermoproteota > Bathyarchaeia > Bathyarchaeales > Bathycorpusculaceae > Bathycorpusculum. The sequence continues at coordinate 2,052 of JAISPR010000087.1, forward strand.
CCGCTCCAAACAGCGTCAGGAGTGTTTAGGTCGCGTAAATGGGCAGCATTAGCTGAGCCACTGATGATAACCTGTGCAATGTGCATGCCCCAGGGGTCACCGTCGGTTAAAATATAGACAGGCAGGCCTAATTCGTCATGAAGACGTCGAAGAAAACTACGTGTCTGCCGAGGTGCCTGACCACCGCAGGAAACTAGAAGTGATTTGTGTTTATTGTGGACTCTTTCTTCGATGAATCTAGTGAATAGTGCGCCTTTCTCGATGGCAATAACTTTGTCTGCACTGGTTTTTATGAACTCTGCAGATGTGATGGCGGGACCTATTAGGACACCATCAGGATGACTTGTTAAATTCACAGTTTTACCTTCATACCCAGGCACTGTGTAACCGACGTCGATGTCACCAAATATTGCACTACGTTCCTCGGGGAAAATGCTAAAATCTTCACGTGCAAAACCGGTTAAAGTTTCAAGATCGGTAATGATGTTATTTGATTCTTGTTGATCCTGAAAAGTCATTTCATATGCTTGTGCCGAGTAGTAGACGTCTCTTAGTGTACTGGTTTTACGCTGACTAGTTAGTTCATTACTAAATAACGCCACCCAAGCTAATTGTGTGAAAGGTTTGATGTGGCGAATATTTCGGGTACTTCGGCCAACACTTTTTTCACCTAAAACGTATTGACGTACGTTTTCGTCGTAGGCAATGTTCTCAGTGCTTCTACTTGGCATAGTGACTGAGGGGAACTCGCCTTGCTCAAGCTGATTGTAGATGGTTTTACCAAATGTTTGGAGCTTAGTTAGAACTTCTTGTTTTTTTTCTGTTACCTTAGCCTTCTTCTGCGCCATATTTCTGTACGCTCTTTAGCAGTTTTTCTATGTCGGGTTTTTTTGTTTCGCCTGCCAGAGTTGTTGAGAACTCGGCAATTTTAGGCAGATATTTACTAAATATACCTAAGCGTTTTTTCTCGTTATGTACATGTTCCTGTCGAGCAAGAAAATGTTGGAGTTGCCTAGCAACTTCACGAATCGCATTGGCTTCTTCTCGTCTGACTTCAGGACGGTCAGAAATGAATTCTTTTCCCACAGTTTTGTAGGGCACTTTTGTGCTACAAATATGTACCACTATAGCGACGGGCATGTCAGGTTGGACTTTGTAGCGTTTCCAATTCATGCTAGAAATTACGCGGTAAGCTACATCGCTTGCTTCATCATAGAGCAGGGGGATTTTGTTAGCGTAGCGGTAAATGACAAAATTATTACGTTTGGGTACGTTACCACCATACGCCATAGCCATCTCTACTATAAAAGGATGACCAGCATAAGTACTGGGTTTGCGCTGGTGTACCACGAGGTATTCGGGGTTAAGTTCTTTTGTGACACCTGCTTTGAGAAGTTCTTCGCCCAGGGGAGAAAGGCAACCTGCGTCAGGGGGTAAAAAGTCTTTGTATTTTTTGAGGTTCTGCATTAATCGTACGATTTCTTCATGACTAAGTTTTTTGGGGTTCTTGTTAGCAGGAATACCAGCAAATTCTAAAAATTTCTGTGCGGTTATTTCGCCGACACGATGGAAATGCCCACGTAAAAATGTGGACATATTAATGAATTCAGTGATTTGGATAAGTCTTTGCAAAAGCTCCACGTCTACGCCGTAGGGGTGTGGCATTGTTTCTTTAGGCGGCTCTGGCATGATAGTGGTTGCTCGCATAAACTTGTAGAGCCGGCCTTTGGGATCTACAAAGGTAAGATTGGCGTAAGGATTAACCATAGCAGTTTGTTTAAAGTATTCGATAATTTTTGGCATTGCACGAAGATAATCGCCTTCTAGTGTGAATTCGATTATAGTGCCACGCCAGTTATCGTTGTTGATGAGGACTTTGCGGTCTAGAATTATGGGTTTGTTACGTTGGATATCTATCATTAATTTAAAAATGTAAATCTTTTCTTGTCCAGTGCTTGAGGTTACAGTAACTGGTTGATGAGTTGTAATTTGTCCGTAGAGAACAGCCATTTTACCGCCGAGACCAAAGGTGCCGCGGGCTTGTTTTAATTTGTATTTGCTTCCGTAGAGCACTTGACCAAAAGCTGAGGGGATGAAACGTGGGGGGATACCGCAACCGTTATCCTCGACTCGGAGTTTGTAGACTTGGGTTTCTTTTGTTGCTTCGGATTCGAAGGATAAACGTACGTAGATATCGGGGGGGATTTTTTGGCTTTCAGCCGCATCTAGACTGTTTTCTACAGCTTCGCGAATAGCGACAAATATGCTTCTGGAGGGGTTTGATAAGCCTGCAATATCTCTGTTACGGTAGAAAAAGTCAGATGCACTCATCTCTTCAAAGGTTGCTTGAGCCACTTGTTGCTTACACCACTTTCCCCATTTTTAACATGTGAGTCGTTAGTATACTTGTTGCTTGTTCTTTAAGTTAACTGCATCCGGCATATAAAGCGTCAGTTCTAAAAAGCAACTAGCTGTATGAAGTAATGAAAATTTTTGCCGCAAAAATATCAAATAAGCAGATTACATAGGTGTACGAAAAACAATTCATCTTCAATCTCTTAACATTTCGGTAAACAGGATAATCACAACCAACCAAAACATACAAAAATTTTCACCCAAAGAAAAATAGAACCCCGTCTAAAATTTAAAAGACACCAACATAAACAAATCTTACCACCGTTAAAAATATGAATTTTTCAATTTTTCTACTATACCCCATTTTTGATGGACTTTTCGAGAAAAGGGGTTATTCAGAGTAGTGTTTTACCATAAATAATTATTTTTTGTGCGGGTGATTTTTGGAGTTTTAATTTGAATACTTTTTCTATTTTAGGCATTGTGTATAGTTTGAAAAATATACGTGACTTGAATTTTGGCAGTTCAAACTGAATATCAGACTGCGCAAAAAGTCAGAAAACAACATCGCTAAACACTGCAGATAGCGTACGCCCCTCCCTATTGCTGTATGTAGTAGCCTTGGTGAATTTTATCAGAGTTTTTGCGCAATCTGATATATAGTAGGCGATCTCCGAAAACCCATATTTTTCCAAAAATTGTCTACTAAAAACCGCACAAATATGTTACTTGGTTTTCTGAAAGGATGTTTTCGGAGGTTACTATATTCTTACAGGTTATCCAATCCATAAATTGCCCATCGGTAAAAGCACTCAAAAATAAAAATAAATTAAAATAAAACATTAACCGTACAATAATAAACAACCAAAAATACAAAAACCACACCAAATACGATCAAAGATTTTTGCGGCAGTGCACCAATTAAAATAGTTAATTTGACGCAAAATCAAATTCGTATTGACTCCACACCAGATTGGCAAATTTTACAAATCTTAAAGAGAAAAGATACATTTAATCCATAGACAACACATAAAGCGCCCACCAATAAAAAACCACCCTATGTTGGCACATCGTCAGTTTTGCATTTATCATTATAATCCACTTTAAGCACATTCATACCAGTTATGACGGCTTCCATACTAGCTTTAACGATGTCCTCACGGAGCCCCATAGCAGTAACGGTCCGATTCCCTTTACGCATGTGCACAACAACCTCAACCATGGCATCAGTACCACCCGTAATAGCCTTAACATTATACTGTTCCAAAGTTATAGGTTCAGTTTCAACTATGGCAACTTTGACAGCATTTATAGCCGCATCAACAGGACCAACACCAATAGCACTACCCCACACATCTCTACCATAAACCTTCAGACGCACCGAAGCAGTTGAAGTAACTTTGTTACCACCAACAAACGTCAGTTCCGCAAGCTTGATAGGTTTGTCCTCATCTAACCCCATAACAGTTTCAGCTATAGCCAAAACATCAGCATCCATAACCACCTTACCCTTATCACCCAAATCCTTTAAACGCTGCATAATATCACGAAACTGATCCTCAGTCGGTTTCAAACCCATATTGGCAAGATCAGCACGTATAGCATTAGAACCGCTGTGCTTACCAGGAGCTATACGACGGGTACAACCCACCAACTCTGGCGCAATGGGTTCATAAGTCAAGGGATTAGCTAAAACACCCTGAGTGTGAATACCTGACTCATGAGTAAAAGCGTTTTCACCAACAACCGCTTTATTGGGTTGAGTGTGAACCCCCGTTAAACGACTAACCAACTGGCTAGTACTGTAGAGTAACTGTGTTTTGATGTTTAAATCCAAGTTATATAGACCTCTCAGAGTAACAACGATTTCTTCAATCGCTGCATTACCTGCCCGCTCGCCTAAGCCGTTTACAGTCGCATGTACTTCCTGTGCGCCAGCGCCTAAGGCAGCAATAGTACTAGCAACAGCCATACCAAAATCGTTATGACAATGTACACCAACAGGAATTTTGATTTTATCAACAAGTTTACTAAAGAAGTCAAAGCTACGTTCAGGCGTTAAGATACCAACCGTATCACAGGGCGTCACTCGATCTACACCAACATCAATTGCTGTTTGAAACACTTTGAGCAGGTAGTCAAAGTCTGAACGCGTCGCATCTTCAGCAAGCAAATCTACCGTTAGACCATGTTCTTTAGCATAGCCGACACAGTCTTCAGTAGCTTTTAGTACCTGTTCACGAGTTTTGCGGAGTTTACATTCTATATGAAGGTCTGAAGTAGGTATAATCATACTTATAGTTGAAGCACCGCATTTTAGCACCGCATCGATGTCACCTCGAGTACCTCGTCCAGCGCTACTGATTTCCGCACGCAACCCCTGTTTAGCGATTAAGCGCACAGCCTCCATTTCGCCTTCTGAAACTGAGGCAAACCCGGCTTCAATAACATCCACACCAAGTTCATCGAGTTTTTGAGCTATACGTAATTTGTTTTCAGCTACAAGTGATACACCAGGTGTCTGTTCACCATCACGTAGAGTGGTATCTAAAAATTTTATAGATTTAGGGAAGCGGTTGAATAAAGCAATACCCCATTTAAATCACATCACCAATTTTACAGGTAAGCAAAGATATAAAATTATTGGTACCAAAAGCATTGGAACAAAAGTTGTTTGAGCTATTCCTTAGCTTGTTTCTGAATAAAGGTTCTCATTGCCAGGGGTTGTTTGGTGGGCCGAGCCGGACTTGAACCGGCGACCTTTGGCTCGTAAAGCCAACGTCCTAACCAGGCTAGACGACCGGCCCACACACTAAACATAGAAATTGCAAACGGTTAATATTAGAATTATGTTTTCCTATCCAACAATTACCATTATAACTAAACATAACGGTTATAACAAATTGCAGACAGCACAAAAAATCAAAAACAATACTAAACACTACAGACAGCGCATACTCCTCATCTATTGCTATATGTAGTTACCTTGGTGAATTTTATCAGAGTTTTGCGCAGTCTGATTGTGTCAAACTCACCCACCAAACCATATTGAAATCTATGTCCCAATCCACAACAAAGGCGCATAAACAAATTTCGGTAGTGCACCATCATAGAATAGTTTTTTACCAACCAGATGTTTTATGTGCTACACATGAATTAAACATAATTTTTTTCTTTAAAATTTAGAAAATTTACCAATCATATGTGACGTCAATACGAATTTGATTCTACGCCAAATTAACTATTTAAATTGACGCACCGCTGAAAACCAAACAACACGTACAATTTTTAACAAAACACACCCGCAACAGTAACCAAACAGATAACATTTACGAAAATATTACAATTAGTTTTGCACTTTAAAGCGCAACATAGCAGCTATACCACCAAAGGCGTTCTTGAGCATCTGACCTTCCTCAGTTTCGGTAGAGATAACTTCGACTTCTGTATTAGTGAGCTGAGAGAGATCTGCAAGATCATCAACAAGATCTTTTTTATCAACACACACTATAGAAGGCACTTTACAAGAGTTACAGAGTTTACCCACAAGACCTTTATCGAAATCCGCGAGATCTTTACCCTTGACGGTGTATTCTTCTTGAGTACCACATGCACTGCATTTCATTGTAACTCTAATCATATCTATATCTTCGGAGAGGAGAACTAACCGGATTGCACCCAAATTCATAAGACGCCGAACTTCTGCTTCGCCATAAGTGATAAATCCGCTGTCATGCCCAACTTCATAGAGAAATTTTTGCATGATTTCTTTTTCTTCGATGTAGCGGACTTTTTTCATGATTTCAGGAGCCTTATCCACCACTTCTTTGACACCCTGTTCTTCCACGTATGCAGTGTCAAGTATGTCTATAATTTTGTTTTTGAGTTGGTAATTGAGATAATCACCTTTCTCGAAATCGTATTTAGTGGGTCCTGGACCCCCGACAATGATACCTTTGAGTGTGTCTATGGGTAAAAGAATCTCGTTTGCATGCTGCCCTACACGGCCAAAGTATTCGTTGAGTTGCATATCACGGAGACGCTCATACCGTCTCGCTGACTGACCACCAGCACGAGTTTTGCCTGCCACACCGGAATGCATTTGTCGTATGATATCGAGGCGTTTACCCTGTAAAGTTGCGATAGTAGCATCTGAGGCATCTATTAGTAGAATGCCATAAGTTTCTTTTTCACGGAGCATCTCTTGAAGATATTCAGTGTGAAAACGGCTATCACAACGATACAAAAAGATCCTAATCGGCTCAGGTGGCACTATAACATAACTTTCCATACGTTCAGTACCAGGTCCACCGCCTTCTTGAGGCAGAGCACCAGTGAAGATGACAATACCTTTTTCGCCAGGATCTTTGAAGAGTTTAAGTTTTTGTTGGGCTTTGGTTATAGCGTCAAGTACATTCTTGCGGGTAACATTGGATTTTATGTTACTAGCAGTACCGTATTCGTTACGCAACAGATTAAGTGCATCACTGATTTGTTTATCAGGGGGTACATAGATGGTAATGAGTTCGGTGTGGCTTCCCTCTTTGCCAGCTAGGGCATTGATGGTTTTTCGTAACCTGAACAGTTCCAAAGAGCTTTTTTTGGGGGTACTCAATTAATTTCACGAAAGGAGTAAATCAAATAGTTACGTTAAGATGAGGAAAATAAAAGTTCCGGACCCTGTAGGGAGGGTTTATGCTTTAGTTGTAGCAGAAGCCTCAACCGGGGGGGCAGGGGGCGCCACGGGAACGCCAATAGCGTCTTTGAGGTACGCTTTGAAGGGGCCGAGTTTACCGCCATAATTACCTGCAGAGATTTTTACGATACCGGGACAGTTTATGGATGCGACAACACCTACCTGCATTGCTTTTTTTACAGCATCCAGTGTTAATCCGTTGATAACGATTTCAAAGACAGAGGTGACACCTTCTGGAACTACAGTATCAGGAACAATTTCGCGTAGTGTTGGGCAGTAGGTTTGGTTAGTGGATGCTTTGAGTTTGTATTTGAGTGAACCTGCTTTGCTTCCTGAGCGGCACACTCCACCGGGGAAGGGCATGATTACATCGGGAATTTGGGCGCGGATAGCGTCAACGGCGGCTTCCGATGCTGCAAGGCATTCAGGCATGGTTTTTGCAAATATCATAAAATTGCCGCCTGCAACTGCCTCAGTAGCGCCAAACCCGTCTTCTACCAAAAAGTTGCCTTCCATCACAGGTATTTTCCAACATTTACGTCCACCGATGAGAGCTTTTTTTTGGAACCCATCTCCGAAGTAACGAAGACTACTACCAATAAGCAAAACACGTTTACCTAAAAGACCATTAAAAGCCGCAGTTGTGGGGCAGGTCATAGTGCATTGACCAATACGCCCCAAAAGAGAATGTTTGAGCTCAAAACGGTCTTTGTTGTATATTTGAATAAGTATGCCAGGTCTTTTATCGGGAGTCTCGCTTGCAGGCACAGTGCGTTCAACAGCAGCTTCCGCTGAGGCAGCAATGACACTTGTTGCATACCCGGTAGTTATAGATGCCGCAATTTCAGCCCATTTCTCGTTCTGAGCGGTTATAAGCACTCTTGCAGCCCAAAGCGGAAACATTTCTGCAAAAGTGTCCTCCACCTGAACCACACCATAAGCGGTTTTAACATAATACATCTGCTTTTTTTCATCATAACTTTGGATTTCAAGCGGACTGTTATTTGATGACATTGACAAGACCCTGACAGTTGAGTGAGCTTTTGTATAATTTAAGAGTTTTCATGATTTTTCAGGTTTCAACTTGGGTGATTTCTCAACATCAAACAACCACATTGGCCACAACAAAAAAACAATTTAACAGATCAAAACTTTGACGATACAGAAGGCTTCATAACTAAACTGGATTTATTGGTAGTTGCAAGCTCATAGATGTCACTTGTTTGAACAGACTTTTTGGACAGTCTCACACATTGATAGTAAAACACACACTTCAAAAGATTAAGCTAAAGCCGCCACTTACCCTCATTAAAGACCAGCTTGATGGCTTAGCGGGACAATCATTACTACACAACCCACAACCAATACAGGTAAAAAAATCAAACTGGGGCTGACCACGATTGTATCAGGCAAATCCGGTTTTGCTCAGATATAATTCAGTTACAGGCTTTGCAAATATATTCTCAAAAACCAGCTTAAACACACCTGAAACACGAGACAGCTTAACCAAACAAGGTCACCACACATATAAGAAATAGAAGAATTCTTATGTTATGGACTTAAAAACACCGATTAAAACAAGTGTACAATCCCAATTACCACCTCGACCAATACATCAACAACAGCACAACATCAACTATTATTATCAGCAACCGTGTATATAGAAACGAAGGTTAAACAATGAACCCCCAACCCGACTGGCAACATATCCTTGAAGAATGTAGAATTAACATTCAAAAAGCCATTCAACCCTGCCTTGAATCACTCAATGAACCCCAACCAAATTTAGGCATAGGTGCAGGCGGTGACCCCACAAAACCGGCAGATTTAGCAGCAGAAACCGCCATAGTAGAAATCCTCAAAAGTCACGATATATCCTGCACACTCATAAGCGAAGAAGCGGGCATCAAAAAATATGGAGCCGCAACCAAAAACTGCTACATCACTGTGGACCCCATCGATGGAACAACCAATCTAACCCGTAAATTACCTTTTTTCTGCACCTCAATTGCGGTATCCAATACACCCTATCTTGGAAATGTCTACGCAGGCATGATCGCAGACTTAGTTCACAATCAGACCTACACTGCCTTTGCCAACAAAGGGGCCTTCTGCAATGGTGAGCCCATACACACCTCAAAAATCCAGAGCCTAGACAAAGCATGTATTGGTTTAGACCTCAATGCTTACAGGGCTATCTTAAACATGGATTTTGTTGCAAAAATAATTAAAAACACTAGGCACACCAGGCATTTTGGCGCTAATGCATTAGAAGTCTGCTATGTTGCTTGTGGCCTAACAGATGCTTTTATAGATTTGCGAACTAAAATCCGCACTACCGATATCGCGGCAGGATTTTTGATTGCTAAAGAGGCGGGGGCCATAATAACTGATGAGGCAAACCAATCAATAAATGTGTTTCTTGATCCCAAACAAACCCTTAATTTTGTTGCTTCAGCCAATATGTATATTCATAAACAAATTCTGAGTTTGATAAGTGTCGATTTATAGTTGGCTTTTGCCTTTTATCCTGTCACCATGATAAAAAACACAAAAGGTTACATTCAACAGGTATATAGTTAGCCTTCTTTTGCAAACCACTACAGCAATAGCTTAGCATACAAAAATATGTCTGTAAAACAAACAAACAGATCAAAGCTATATACAAAATTTTTTGAGAACAACACACTTTCTATTACATAAAAAGACTATCTTAAAAGTAGGCACGTTTTATTCATACTTTCCATACTGCCCGAATTTACCATATTTTAACTCATCTTGCAATATATCATAATTATACCCTGCGCTCTCACGATATAAGCCTGTCTTTACATCACAAATTTTCTTAAAAGTAGTCGAGTTATACACTATGTTTAATGCTTGTTCTATAGTTTTTTTCTGTTCCTCAACAAGAATGTTAGCCAAACCAACCGCTAAATGTTGTATCAATAAGTCTTGTTCCTTTGTTATTTCCATATTACTCCACCGCCTTTAGATACGCTATAGCTTTTTCGGAATGAAAAGAATATTGATTTGTCAGATTTTTAAATATAATTTGTCTAACCACATCATCTATACTCATAAAGCCGTCTCGAAACAAATCAAACGTACCCACCAAGTCATCATTGGCAACCGCACCTATAACCACATCATATTTATTATCGCCATTATACAGCCTATTCTCAACATCACTAAAACTTTTCTCTCTATTATTCATAACAAATAAAGCCCACTCCTTACTTGGGCTTTCAAATTTACGTATGCTTAAAACCTTATCATCAAAAATTTTGCTACTCAACTCAAATGCATTTACGCAAGGACTTCCGCCAAATCTATCCGCCACCCTAACAGCCATTCTTTCAGCCTGTTCCTTAATTGTGGTTAAATAAAACCCTCGTCCAAAGTCTTTGAAAGGACGCACTTTTGATAAGTCTATATTTGTTATTTTGATGTTAGACCCATGATAGAGTATCATACTAACCCTCCATTTTTACGGCAAATATCCTGCATGTCTTCTATAGCGTCATTAATACTTAAGGTGTGTTCTATTTCATAATGATTTATAATAAACTGCAAACCGTCGTAATTTTCAAGATACCGGTATGCTTCGATAAAGGATAAATTAAACGCGTCTGCGAATTTTTTAATACATAATACAACGTATGATAAGATTTTGTATGTCTTATTTTCGGCAGCTACTCCCACCGCTTCTCACCTCGTATAAACATTATATATCATCCACCTTAAAATTTCGGTACTGTCACTTAATTAGCTATCTTTTTATGAACTGAGTAAGCCCACTCTGATATCGCCAAATAACAAAGAGCGAAACCCATGATCTCAACCCAAACACAAATAGAACCCAAAAGAGATTTAAATCTTACCAACATATCCCCCAAACTAAACCAAAACAACCAACCCAACAAAATCCTAAAAACAACCCTAACCAAACTACAAACCACACTAACCACAGACCTATGCGGCCCCCGCTACCAAAAAAACCCAGACAAACAATACAAACGAGCCAAAACCACAACAAGAACCCTCCAAACTCGTCACGGCAAAATAAAAATAAAACTCATCCGACTCTACAATAAACAAACACGCACCTATATTAGCCCACTATTGTTATATTTGGGTATTTTAGCTAGGCAGCGTATGTGGATGATTTGGATTTTGAGTGTGCAGAAACAGCTACGTATTTAACGTATCGAGATTCTAAAACACTTATAGAAAATCTCACACATGCAAAAGTTTCTAGGGGGAGGATTTTTAATTGTGTGCAAAAGGTCGGGGGATTTATGAAGCAAGAACGTCAAAAATCTGAGAATTCATCTGAAAATCCAACAAAAAAAGAAGAAAAACCAGACTGTGCAAAAAGTCAAAAAACAATGGCACTAAACGCTGCAGATAGCGCATATCGCCTCATTTATTGCTGTATGTAGTGGTCTTGGTGAATTTTATCGAGTTTTTACACAGTCTGAAACTCGAAATAAACTTAAATTTAGGCGACAAAACAAAATGCCACGGCAAAAACAAAAAGAAAACAACATCAACATCATTTTAGGCAAAACCAAAAACAGACCAAAAACACTCCTAGCCGTGGAATAAACAAATCCTGGAAACAAACCACATAACCCAATTCAAAACCAAAGCCAAAGTCGCAGTCTCAGACAACAAACCCAACTACGCAAAGTCCTTCTAACAAAAGCAAAAACATTATGGCGCCTACAGCAGACATTGTTTGGGTAATATTAGTTATAAGCTCTGGGAAGCAAAAATGTCCCGTGCAGATCGAAAAACCATTGTGGGGGAAGTGGCATCTGTTTTACATATCCTGCATAATTTTGTTAAAAAGCACTTGTCAGATGAAAATTTTGACCGGTTGAAATGGAGGATTGATTGGACTTTAACAGAGCTTTTATGGATTAGTAAAAAAGTAAGTGTGTGGGTTGGGGGGTGTGGCCTAGTTTATTTGTAATTGTGCCAACAATCTGGTGAACTATGCGTGGTTAGCTATGTCTAATTTGGGGTTTCTTGAACTAATATATGGTTGAGTGGTTAATAGGGGAGATTTCTAAGTGGGTGGTGCATAAGTGGATGTATTGGTCTGTGGCTGGTTTTTGAATTTGTTCAATATTTTGTTGGTGCGGATTGTAGTGGGGAGAGGTTTGGGGTGTTAAAGGGGGAGACTGTCTAAAAACTAGATTTTTTGTGTTTTTGGTGTAAACTGACGGAGAAAATAGATTCTTTTCTTGTTTTTCTGGGATTTGTGTTAGTTTTTGGACAGTCTTGGGGGTGTTTTTGGGTTCAATAGGGCTTTTGTTGCTGTAGTGGTTACATAGTGCGCTATTGTTTGTAGGGTTGCTTTGAGAGGGGGAGGGTTTTGTAGGAGGGTTTTGTAGGAGGGTTTTGTTTTTTTGTGGATTCACGCCACCGCAGACTCAAGGCAAGGGTTGAGTCTTGCACTCCTTAATTTTTTGTGGGTAGGGGTGGTTTGTGGGGGTTGGAGGCAGAGTTCTTATGTTTAGTTGGGGTTATTTATAGTGGCGGTCGCATAGAAGTGAACACTAGCTAATCAGAGGACACGACCCAACATTTTCCTTTTTCTTCACATCAATAGAAAGAACAGAATTTCCTTGTTTAACTGCTGCCAGAGTTTCTTGATTTATATGTTCAAATTATATGTCACGAGCTGGATGAGAAGGTTTTACGTTAGAGTTTTTGTCTGCTTGTAGGCCATATCCAAGTTCTTTTAACATATGACGGATGGTATCTTTATTTGCGGTGTGACCTTTTTGTGCAAGAGCTTTCGATAGGTTGCGCAGGCTTTTGTTTGTCCATAGGAGCAGGTTTGTGGGGTCGCCTTTGGTGTGGGGTTGGAGCAGTTCTGTTAGGTCAGCTATGATTTTTGGGTTGTTTGTTGCAGTGGATTTGCGGCCGCCTCCTTTTTTGCGGCTTTTGCCGGGTTTGGGAGGTGTGGGGTTTGGGTTGTCTAGTTCTTTTATGCCGTTGGTTAGTGTTTGGCGGGATATGCCTGATAATTTACTTATGAGGGTTATGCCTCCGTGGCCAAGTGCTTTTGCTTCTGCTGCGAGGTATATTCTGCGTTGGTATTCGTTTAGTGTTGGTGTGATTTTGTTTATTCGTAGTTTTATTGCGTTTATGTCTGTGTTGTGCATGTTTTTTATTAATGGTATATAAGCATATAAACGTTAACTTTATTTACAGACGTTTCCTTAGACAATGGTATTGAGGTTTCATTTATTAGAAAGCAACGTGCTTTTGATTGCCCATACTAGTAGCTGTATCAACATACCCACAGAATCGTTTCTACAGAACTCTTAGTTAACTGAGGAATTGTATGAAAATAACTTATGATAATAGTCGGGAATTACATGTATTTTCAACAAAAATATTTACGCATTATTTTTGTACAGTTCCTAATCAGGTAACCGGTCAAACAGGCTATTGCTCAGACAGGAAAATGCTGGAGCCAACTCTTATATCTGCCACATGTTATATGGCTAATATAGTTTAAAGGAGAAGTGAAGAACATGAAACTTGTAACTGTCCTTTTACCAGAAGCTTATCTGGAAGGGTTAGATGAATTAGTAAGAGCAAATATGTATCCAAGTAGAAGCAGTGTCATCCGTAGCTCAGTGCGTGACCTGTTAAAAAAAGAACTCTGGGAAAACAAACGTAGCAGGTAAAAGCTAAACCCACTTTACTGCAGCACACAACCGTTTGGCAACTTCAGCAGGATTCTCAGACAGAGTGATTTCTCGACCCACAATAAGGTAATTAGCACCTGCTTTAATAGCAACTTCCACGCCGCCACCCTGTACACCAACACCAGGCGAATAAATTGCAACTCGATCTCCAAGAATCTGTTTGACTTCAACAATTTTATCAGGACAAGTTGCACCCACAACAACACCATCAGCACCCCATTGCAACGCCTTTTTAGCAAAAGCAACATACTGCGGCATCTGTTGTCCAGTAAAAGGGTCAACAATAATTTGTCCATAACCTTCTCCAGCGCCTTTATGACTCATATACGTTAAAAGAATAACCCCGCGATCGAGCCGTTTAGAAACCGCAAAAAGCGATTTTAAACCATCTTCCCAACCCACAAAAGGATTAGCAATGATAGCATCAAAACCAACGGCGTAGTAATATTCAGCTATAACCTGATTAGTAGCACCTATATCATTGACCTTAGCATCCATGATGGCAAGTAACCCTTGTCTGCGAATTTGCTCAACAAGAAACTGAACACCATCAAATGTACCCAATGGGAGAGTGAGATGATGATTGATTTTTACTGCACAAATATAGGGGTGAACCGCCTCTAAAATTTTTTGAGCTTTAATCAAAATATTATTACGGTTTTCAGTAGCCATAAATGGGAAATCTAGTGCCAAAACTATCGGAGATTGTTTACCTTTTGCGGCTCCCTGCATCTTACCTTTAAACGACATAGGCATACCTCACGTTAGAATCCTTGTCACTGCAATTTTAACCTCGATTTAGGATTTAAACCTTCAAGTAATATGCGAAGCTTAAAATCTGCCTCCACCCAATTTTGCGTATAACACATAAATTTACACAGCTAAAGAGGAAAAAACATGTCCAACCATACCCTGGCCCAAAAGATTATCGCTAAACACATAGCCGAGGAAAAAATGACAACAAACAAAGAAATCGCGCTCAAAATCGATTATACGCTCACACAAGATTCTACCGGCACCATGGCATATCTCGAATTTGAAGCCATGGGTATCCCCAAGATCAAAACCGAACTCAGTCTTAGTTTTGTAGACCACAACATGCTCCAAAATGATTACCGCAACGCTGATGACCACCGCTACCTCCAAGGCGTCGCCGCCAAATACGGCATAATCTTTAGCCGCCCCGGTAACGGCATTTGCCATCAACTCTATCTCGAACGTTTCGCCCGCCCCGGCAAAACATTGCTGGGTAGCGACAGCCACACCCCCACTGCAGGCGGCATGGGTATGATTGCAATTGGCGCAGGAGGCTTAGACGTAGCCGCAGCTATGGCGGGAGAACCGTTCTATATGGAGATGCCAAAAATCGTGGGTATAAAATTAATTGGTAGACTTCAACCATTTGTCTCAGCCAAAGACGTTATCCTCCAAATTCTCAAAAACTTGACGGTTAAAGGTGGCGTCAACAAAATTCTTGAGTACCACGGACCAGGGGTAGAAACTCTAAGTGTCCCAGAACGAGGAACCATCACTAACATGGGTGCCGAAACAGGAGCAACAACCTCTATTTTTCCGTCGGATAAAACAACCAAAGATTTTCTTGAAGCACAAGGTCGAGGCATGATGTGGACGGAGCTCAGAGCAGACCAGGATGCAATCTATGATGAACACATCGAGATTAATCTCTCCGAGCTTGAACCCTTAATTGCTCTGCCCCACAGTCCAGACAATGTTAAAAAAGTCAGTGAACTTGAAGGCACATCAGTTGACCAAGTCTGCATTGGTAGTTGCACCAATTCGTCACTAAGAGACCTAAAAATCGTTTCCGCATTGTTGAGAGGTAAAAAAGTACATGAAAACACCAGCTTAACTGTTTCTGCGGGTTCACGACAAGTTATGGAGAACTTGGCAGTGACAGGGGAACTTGAACCGCTCATACAATCAGGCGCAAGAATGCTAGAAAATGCTTGTGGTCCCTGCATAGGAATCGGCCAATCACCTCCAACCGGAGCGGTAGCATTACGCACGTTTAACCGTAATTTCAAAGGCCGATCGGGTACACAAGACGCAAAAGTTTATCTGGTTAGTCCAGAAACAGCCACTGCTGCGGCATTAAATGGAAAAATTGTTGACCCACGTAAACTTGGGGAATTTCCACAGATTGTTATGCCTGAGAAATTTATTTTAAACGACTCCATGTTTATTCAACCCAGTCAATGCTCAACCAGCGAGATTATCAGAGGGCCAAACATTAGGCCTCTGCCGGATTTTGCACCCCTACCCAAAAAATTGCAAGGAGAAGTTTTGTTAAAAACCGGTGATAATATTACAACCGACGATATCATCCCAGGCGGCTCGGAAATCATGTCACTTCGAAGCAATATTCCTCAAATCAGCACGTATGCATTTTGTCATGTTGACAAAACTTTTGCCACACGGGCAGCGCAACGGAACGGTGGAATCATTGTGGGTGGTGAAAACTATGGACAAGGTAGTAGTCGTGAACATGCCGCACTCGCACCCAAATATTTAGGTATAAAAATCATCATTGCCAAATCGTTTGCTCGCATTCATTTAGCAAATCTCATCAACTTTGGCATTTTACCCCTAACATTTGTGGATAAAAAAGATTATGATGAAATCGTGCTGGGAGATATTTTGGAACTGGAGATTGAGAGTTTAAACGAACAGCTCACTATCATAAATAAGACTAAAGAGGCAAAGATAGAGGTCAACCTTAATCTGAGTGAGATAGATAAAAAACAAATACAATCAGGCGGAAAATTGGCACTTATAAAAAAACTAAACGAAAATAACAGAGACACACCTTAGGGATTGTTACCAAATAACACATTATTTGGGATTATTTGGTGAAATAATAGTTCCACTCACCATAAAAACTATCCCTAATTGACCTCATAGAATCAAACCCTTGACACAACCCAAATTCCACGAAACTGTTTAAAAGATAGAATTTCAGACTACACAAGAGTCAAAAAACAACAGCCCTAACACTACAGGTAGTACATACCCTTCATCGGTTACTGTATGTTGGGGTTTTTGGTGAATTTTAGGGCATTTTTGTGCAGTCTGAATTTTCGCATTTTTGGCAAAAATAGACGGAGAAACCAGTTTGTTTTTCAAGAATTTTTGCTATTTTTCGGACAGCCGGGAGTTTGGTTGGGTTGTTTAGTTCTTTATACTGTTGGTTATGGTTTACGGGTGACTTCTGAAAGGTAACTGATTATACGGCTACACCACGACTTATGATTTTGGCTTCGTGAACAGAGATATGCAACGTTGATATTTGTTTAGAATATGTTTTATGCGCGTTTGGAATGCATTTGGACCTCTTTACCCATATCATGTAATGTATTGTCCACATATTTTATTTATATCGTAAATTCTCATAAAAATTATATGCGTATCCCTTGTATTTTTGTGTTTTCTGTATTAGTCAGTTAATGTTTCGAGGGTTTGTGTTGTTTTTTTTGACAATAGTTTTGTTGGTGTGTTTTTTGTATCATCAGAAGTGTCAAGGCGGTTGTTTGAGGAAGTTTGAGGTTCAGATTGTTGTTGTAGTAGTAGTTTTTTTGGGGTCGCTTTTGTTTGTTTTATTTTTGATTGGTTGTTGGATGGTGTTTTTTGTGTGTGATTTGTTTATTATACACATATAAATTGGCCGTAATTTATATGTGTATCAATGGTTGTGTGTGATGTATTGGAATTTATATGATGTTTGGTTTTAGCGTAAGTAAATTTTAATTTGTATCAAAAATTCGAAATTTTACACACATATAATTTACTGGGAATTTACGCCATATAGTTTGTTTAGCGACAATCACTTAATGAGCCACCAAATCCTGTAAATACTAATCAGACATTATTTCCAAACGTTTATACACACCCAATGTTAATGACAATGACAGATAATTTGGCGATGACAGATGATTGTTATAAAAAAGGTTTTGAACTTGTCAATCACTAAACTTGCCAAACATTAGTATTGGTAAGCTTCCAAGTGATAACAAGGTTCATCTGTGGGCTATTATACTGTTGCACATTTGTTAAGGTATCAAGCATACCGGTTTGTTTGTCGAAAAAGACATTGTTTGTTTCGGTACGTATACGACTACCACTTGGGTCGGTCATGTCAACAAATTGATCCTGTAGGGACCAACCATTTCTAACACGCGTTCCACTAGCGTAGGTTACGGAGTCAACAACATCTACTTTGAGGTCGTCGTATCCGAATGGACGAAGTTTGTCGTTTAGGTTAAGATTTGCACCATAGATAGGCCAAAATCCATCAGTTTCTCGGGTTTTGTTTCCATTAGACAGATCTATCCATTCGTCTTGAAGAATCTCTGTGCCGTTAATGAATCGCCAGGTTGTCGTAAGAGAGACAGAGCTACCATTCACATCAGTTATAGCAACTTTGAAGTAATCGGTTAGATTATATTGACCAAACCCTTCGGGCTCAACAGCATCTTCGTCGCCAAGAACTGAACGGCCCTGTAATGAATAGTAGAAAACATCACCAGCTTTTACTCCAGCAATCGCCGGTTTTACAGGAACAGGTTGTAATAAATAGACCGCTACAGCACCAACAGCTAAAAGCACAATTATGAGGCCGGCTATAGCATATAGCCAGAAAGAGTTTTTCTTTTTATTATATGACATGCCTTATGATGTACCTGTCACCTATTTAGTTTTTTCCCAAAATCAATCAGATCTGATAATAAAATACCACCCAAGTGACAAGTGACTAAACCAAAAAAATCTAAACAACATAAAAATACGTCCCATAGAAACCAGACACACCAAATTACCCGGCCACTGAGTTAACACACAGACAACAAGTTTTCTTCATTAAACAAGACCGGTCACTGTTTGAGGTATTATTAATATCTGCTCAAACATTTCTGTAAACAATTTTTGACGCACACACAAATCGCAACCATCCACAGGTCTTGTTTTGTCATCTTTACTACTTAAAAATTAAAAACAACCTCCAACATCAATTGAAAAGATGGAGAAAACAGATAAAACTAAAGCATTTTCTTAAAGTCTACCAAGATTTTCTCTAATTCCATAGCGGCATTAAAAGACAAATCATCACTGTCATATTCGATTTTTTTTAACCCCTTAAAATTTGGAGGCAACTCTACTTTGCGCTCAACTAATAAAACAACCTGCGTGTTATATTTTAGATATGCCGCATTGATTTCAGAGGTAACGGTAGAATTTAAAATATATAAACCACTGTAACGTCTCTCCTGCTCAGCAGCCGCAATGTTAATTATTGCGCAGTCACAATTTGTCATTAAACCAAATTTATTTTCAGAAATTGGAACCGCTGTTTCTTCTTTGCCACCCACAATATAGTCATAATGGAGAAAATCTAACATACGTTTCACTTGTTCAGCCACCTTGGTATCACTATTGGATATGAAAACGCGGGGTTTTAATTCGCTGTTTTGAGATTCAACTGGTGCACTTAGCATTTTCTCAAAAGTTGCGGTTCTATGCATCTGAGGCTCAGGTATGTATGCAGCTACAGCCGAAACATCGAAAGCAACCTTTGTACTTGCGATGTTTTTGAGCCTATTAGCAAACCGCTTATTTGTTAATTCACTTACGCGCAGCAATTGAAGGTCAATTTCATTGTCCATGGCATCTACTTTCCCCTCAATTGCATCATTATCAAAATTAAAAGCTACAATAGTACCCTTCTGTGCACGACCCTTCACCAATAATTTAACAAAATCCTGCACTTCCGCCAAGCTAACATGATCAGATTGCACAATTAAAAGAGGCTGGCCACCTTCAGTAAACCCATTCAAATCCAAAGAGGGATCACCTGGTCGACCATTGAATTTTTTAATAATCCACTCCTCAAAGACACGTGAAGGAACTTTTCGGAGACTTTTCTCATTCACCTGCCGCTTCTTGTAGAGGGTAAATATGACCACTACAACAATGACCACCACAGCCACTATAATTCCCACAATAAGCAGAGGATCAAAACCGCCCGATAGAGGTTCTTCTGTCGGTAGCGGCTCTACTATAGTTGGCGCTATGGTTTGGCCGCAGACAATTGGTAAAATGTATACCACTGAAAAAGAGAAAAATATTATAAAGACCAATAAAAGCAGTTGTTTATTCATAGTTTCGCATCCTGACATGACAAATTATTAACTCCCAACCATAGACAAAGGACGTACAGTGAATAGGAAGTTATTGGTTGTGTCACCTTAAATAATTTGGGGAAGAATTTAGGCACAATCAAATAAAGTCTGATAAACATCCAAAGGGATCTTATAAAAATACAGATAAAGAAGAGTTCAACCTTTTTTGGCTGCAACCCATCCAAGTTAGTTAACATATAAAAACTCTTTTCCCATAATATAGTTACTGAACTAAACAACCTTTTATCTCAATGACGTTAATTTAAAGCCTACCGACGTTGAAAACTGTAAACAACCAAAAAATCTATCGAATTAAACCAACCTGAACGCCGCTTTGATTGCAATAACAAAGACAACAGATCTCTTAGAGTAAAAATGCCTTTATCCAACATTAGACTACACAACACTTTTGCCACACTCCTGTTTAGTTCGCACAATAACACATAATAGTATTGTCGCGGAGGAAACAAAATTTCAAGTTTTGACCAAATATATTGCAAGTTTGCTTCTGATTTTTATGGGTTCTATGGATTGTGCAACAACAGCAATTGGAACACATTATTTTGACACACAAGAACTTAACCCTCTACTAGCAAATCTTGTACATACAAATCTGCTTGCATTTGTGATAGTGAAACTATCGGTAACAGTTGCTGTAGGCATGATTTTTATGTTAGCTAAAAACACATTAATGAACAGCAAAAACAAAACAGACAAATCCTTCAAACTTGCCAACAACACACTAAAAGCCGCCTACATCACAATAACATTGTTTCTGACCATAGTGGTTACAAACAACATTGCAATCCTTTTGCTATTAACACAATAACACAAGATCTAACATTCAATAGGTTATACCTCTAAAACAGTACAAAAAGATTTTGTTCTCTCAAATATTCAAAAAACACACAAATGAACACTAAAACGATAAATCGGCACCACAAACAAACCGTATGAATAAGTCAACATGATTATTTCCCAAACTGCCAAACACAAATAAAAACACACCAAGCCCATAATTAGCACCCACTACAACTAAGAAAACACCTCTGATTAGACGACTTGAGCCCAAACATTTTAAAACATACACCCAACATACTTCTCTAAGTTAACAGTGGTATACTTGAGTTTAAACTATCATTACATGCAATTACCCCGAGAAGTCATCATTGGAGAAAGCACACTTCACCGCATACCTGAAGTTGCATCACGTCTTGGACTTAAAGGAAAAGCACTAGTACTATCAGATACACAATGCTACAATCTAGCTGGAAAAACTGTGTCGGGTTTTCTTGAAGAAGCCGGACTGGCCCCAGATTTTTTTCTAGTTAAATCCATGAGTGTAGATGACCTCATAACTGTTGAGAAACAACTAAAAGAACAAAAACCACGAGTTGTATTTGGGGTAGGTGGCGGAACAATTATCGATGCCGCAAAAATCAGTTCAGCCAGCCAAAATATTCCATTTATAAGTATACCCACCACTGTATCCCATGACGGTGTCGCAAGCCCACTTGCCTCCGTCAAAGGTTCAGATAAACCCTACACGGTCCTTGCACAAGCACCCATGGCAATAATTGCTGATACCGAGGTCATATCCAAGGCACCTTGGCGGTTTATGTTCAGCGGTTGCGGCGATATCATCAGCAAATTCACTGCAGTAAAAGATTGGCGACTGGCTCATATAGAAAGGGGTGAATACTACGGCGGCTATGCCGCGAGTTTGGCACTGATGAGTGCTAAACTCGTCACAGCAAACGCTGATTTAATTGCCCATAAAAAAGAGGAGGGCTTACGTGTGCTACTGGAAGCTTTGATAAGCTGTGGAGTCGCTATGAGCATTGCAGGTAGCAGTCGGCCATGTAGTGGTTCTGAGCATCTTTTCAGCCATGCACTAGATATTATAAATACTCAACATGCCATGCATGGGGAACAATGTGGCGTGGGTGCTATCTTGACCTCATTTTTGCATGGTTCCAACTGGCAACAAATCAAGGTTGCACTTCAAAAAATTGGTGCACCTGTCACTGCTCATGAGTTAGGTGTCAAAGATATGGATATTGTGAAAGCTCTCCAGGTCGCCGCTCGAATTCGACCTGAGCGCTACACCATTTTGCATAAACTTAATTTAGGTTTTGATGCCTGCGAAACTGTGGCGCGGGCAACAGGCATAATTAGTTGACTTTAAGGGGTTCAAGCAGAGCAAATGCATTACCTTCAGGGTCTTCTGCAGCAGCAATCCAACCGATTTCGGGAACTTCTTGTTTGGGTTGTATGACTTTACCGCCTAATTTGACGATTTTTTCCAGAAAAACTGTTATAGATTCTACAGAGTAATAATTGATGGGTTTGCCTTCGTGCATTTGTCGCTTATACATACCTCCGTTTATACCGGGACGTAACAGCATGCCTTTGCTGTCTGTGGGTACGGTTTGAATTATCCAGTATTCGATAGGGCCGATGGCTTGGATGATCTTCCAACCGAAGATTTCTTCGTAGAACCGTTTGATTTTTTCAACGTTAGTTACAGGGATTTCAAAATGTACTATAGTGTGATCCATTTTGGATTTTCACCTCCAGATGCATTTGTAGATGTTGCTATAACGCATTAAATATTATAGCAACTACAGATTTAACTTTTTTTAGCCAAATAAATCGGTTGTATAATGGAGGGTTTAATAAAAATGAAATTAGAAGCAAAGAGAGCCTACTGGGGCTCTTCAGTTTTTGCTTCTTCAATTGGAGCAATATTTTCAACAGGAGCGATATCTTCAACAGAAGATGTATCTTCAACAGAAGATGTATCTTCAACTGGCATAACGTGTTCGGGTTTAGGCTCAGCCATGAAAGTTTCTACAAAGCGGATTGAGTTCAAGTCAGGGAGGAATTTTTGGATGTCTGTGACAATACCACGTTTAGCAACTTGTATACCTTCCACATAAAAGGTTTCCTCAGGCATATTGATGGTTAGGATTTTGTCTTGAATAACCAGTTTAAAATTGCTTTCCTCAACGCCTGGAACTCTGCGGTGAATTAAGGCGCCGACTTTTTCTTCGTCAACATCTATTTTTTTGTTCACGATTAAATCGTATATAAGAGTGCGTCCAGCTAAAGCGGGGTTAAAGTCTAATAATACTCTGCCTGAGCCAATGGAACGAATAGTAGCGGTTCTACCTTGAAATTCGATGCGTGCACCCACGACAGGGTTGATATCTTTGGCGTAGAGTTGTTTTAAGGGAACTCGACGGATTTTTTCAGGGTCACGGGGGCCAAATGCTTTGTCAGCGGGTATCTCTACTGTTGTCTCTTTGTCGATTTCAGTGGTTAATAAGGTCTCGTCAAGGGCTTTTAAAACCCAACTTTCGCCTACTACAACGAGTTTAGGTTCATAGGGTTCGTTTTCTTTGTAGACACGTTCTTTTTTTGCTACATCTACTTTAGTTGTGTCGAAAACTTCGTTTGTTTCCTTAACTTTTGCTACATAATCGATAAGAATGAAATCTCCTTTTTGTAGGGCCATCTTTTGAATCATCCTTTGTTATTCGAGAAGTGTAGAGTTTCAAAGCGGCATAAAAACTTTATCCAGCAAAAACAGCGTACCGTTCCGGCTACAACCATTTCAGCGGGCAGGTTAAAAATAAAACTAATTTATCAAGTAACAAAAAGAGGCGCCATAAAATAAGTCGTTCGCTAGTTTAAGTGGGTACGCTCACCATTCCTTCTCTAAACCTGTATTGTCCTTATGCCCCATACCACCATACCGTAGTGAAACTTATTGACCTACCCACCTAATTTGACGAAGACCCATTTATTGGTTAGGTAGGTAGCTGTTACAGTAGAATTGTAGACAAAAGAGAACCAAAGTTGGTACTCGCAAATAACACAAACCAAGGTTTCATAAATGAAATAAAGGTGACCTCCGAAAACCCATATTTTTCCAAAAAATCGTCTGCTAAAAACAGTACAACTATGTTGTTTGGTTTTCTGAAATGGAGTTTTTGGAGGTTGCCCAAAGTAGTAGGGATACATTTTGCGTCTTTGTAATAGATGGTTTGCCGGTTTGCTTGTCATACCAGGGTGGAGGCGGGGCAGAATTCCATGGCTGAGAAAATATGAACTATGCCGGGGTGGGTTTTTCTTTGTTTTAGGGTTTCTTTTAGTTTGTCTTCTTTTTGAGGGGCGCGTTTGGATTAGATTAGTCTATTTCTATGTTGTTGTCTTTAACTGTTGTTTTGCGTTTGTGTGGATTTGGTTGCGTAGGGGTTTTTGTATTTGGGGTAGTCAAATATGATGGTGTTTTTGGTTAGATGTTGAGATACTTTAGGCAATATCCTGATTAGGGTTCCTGATATGATGATGCGATCGCATCATGTTGGGGTGTTTTCTATTTGTTGGTCGTATTTTTTGGTGATGATTATTATGGGAGTTCTTCTTTGTTGTTAAGGAAGTGTGTGTTTTATTTTTTTCTTCCAGAATTGGTTTTGTTTCGGCTCAGCCGGCTTATGAGAACAGTGAATCGTTAAAAATAAAGAGAAGAATTAGAAGAACCCCTGGATAGGAGAAGAGTCTTTTTGTGAAGTCGTGTCGTTTTTGATTTCTTCGATTCGGGTTTTAGTCAGAGCACGGATATTATTAAAGTTGGATATTTCGCCATAGTTTACTAAAGTAATAGCTGTACCGTCTTCGCCTTTACGCGCCGTTCTTCCGATGCGATGGAAATATACGGGCGGATCTGCTGGAACATCATAGTTGAATATGTGTGTGATATCAGGTATATCGAGTCCTCTTGCAGCAACATCAGTTGCTACTAAGAGATTACGTCTACCATGACGAAACTCGTTGATTGAGCGGTCGCGTTGAGCCTGAGTAAAACCTGCGTGAAGCACCTGAGTGCGAAAACCCCGTTTATAAAGTTGATCGGCTAAGCGGCTGGTTTCATGACGGGTTCTGCAGAAAATTATGGCTTTTTCGACGCGGTCATCTTTGAGAAGGTCGCAAAGAGCGTTTAGTTTGCCACCTTGATTGACGACGAGATAGTATTGTTTCATTTGTGTTAGTGCGATTTCGTCTTTGCTTACAAAGATTTTTTGGGGGTTGCGCATGTATTTGTTTGTTAAGCGCATGACGTTTTCGTCCATGGTTGCGCTAAAGAGACCGGTTTGGCGGTCACGGGGGGTTCTTGAGAGGATGAATTCCATATCTTCGATAAAGCCCATATCGAGCATGCGGTCAGCTTCGTCGAGTACAACAAAGCGAATGGTACTCAAGTTTAATACTCTGCGTTCCATGAGGTCAATTATTCTGCCAGGTGTACCTACAACAATTTGGACGCCGCTGGCTAATGAGTGGATTTGTTTATTAATTGATTCCCCACCGTAAACTGCTAGGACTTTAATTCGTGAGTATTTGCCGAATTTAGATAGATTGTCGGCGACTTGTACGGCTAATTCGCGGGTGGGAACTAAAACGAGACCTTGGACTCCGCGGATATCACGGTTTAGGCCCTGTATCATGGGGACGCCGAATGCGGCGGTTTTGCCGGTTCCAGTTTGGGCTTGTCCAACGACGTCTTTACCTTCGAACAGAGGGATTATTGCTTGAGCTTGAATCGGAAAAAGGGTGGTGAACCCAAGTTCGGTTATGCTCCTGAGGATCTCTGGGTTTAATGGTAGATCCTTAAATGTTTGAATTTGCATTATGTTTTTCTTCTGCCACAACTGTTTTTTCATGATGTCTCTAAAAGCCTTAGTAGCTTTAATACATGAGTTAATGTGACGATTTTCAATTGGGCTGACGCGTATAAAAACTTTTAGCAAAAATTCAGGCAAACCTAACGGTTAAGAAACTATAAACCATCAAGGTGTTGTAGGGTTTAGGTGTGGTTTTTTGGTCAGCGATGATTGACGAGCTCTCACAGCCCTGGGCTCGAAGCCGTCGCCTCACATCATCCCAGTGTTACATGTATCAAGGGAATTTATTTATTTTGTATCTTTTGTCGGTGTTTGTATTTTGTGGGGATATATGGTTACAGTAGGTCTGAGAGGTTGTTTGGGGAATTATTTGTCAGTTAATGGCTTGATGCTTAGCTGTATTTTATGGGGAGGTAGATGGCGTTTGCAATAGGAGGGGCGATATTTGTTTAGTAAGGGTAATTATTTGTGCTCGATCGGTCGAGTAGCGGGTGGATGCGTGCTCGCGGTTGGCGGTTTGAGAAACTGTTGAATTGTTTGGGGTAGATTGTGTTGAGAATTTGGTTTGTTGTGTTTTAGTTTATCCTGATTTCTCGGCATTTTTGTACTATACACGTATGTGGATTGATTTTAACTTGATTTTGCGAATAATATTTCAATTAAAGTATTGGTGATGGTTGTCACTATTTTTTACAACACGTATTTTTGTTGTGGGTGTAATTATACTATACATTGCGCATAAAAATTATGATACAGTCATCATATAAAAAACAAGAGTTAATACACAAAAAACGAATATAATGTGACATAATAAATAATGCGTACTGAAAAACGACAAATAATTTTCAACCGTGTATATCACAACTTTGACAAGAATTCAGGGTTTATCTAATTTTGGATTTTGGAGTTATAATTTGATTTTGATTGTTATGTATCAAATTAGGATTTTTGATAGATATAGTTGATAAAGGGTTGTTGGGATATAAAGAGAGAGGGGTGGGAGGTTTGTAGCAAACCATTATCCGTGTAATCATACAAACTATCATTTAGATAGCAAGGAAAGTTTAATTTGATTATTCGGATAATTCATCAAAGAATGCAAGTAGCAATTTTGCGATGTTTTCGCCTAGTTCGGTTTTTGTGTAGTATTTTTTGAGCGGGTCGATGCGTTCACTTTTTGCTAAGCCCAAGGATTCGATCTCAACCATTCGTGCTCTAAAGGTGCCGTCGCTTAGGGTTAATTTGTTTTCTTGCATGAAACCTCTTGCGTCTTTCCATTTTCCGCGGTCGACGTAGAGTAGGAGCAGACAATCGATTGCGTGGTCTTTTTCTAGCATTGTTTTAATTGAGGCGAGTCTGGGTTCTGTGAGCACTCGTTTTATTTTCTCTTCATTCATATTTTTTACCATCGGTGGTTTTCTCCTTTCATTTTTGTGATGTGTTAGGCATCAATACATTTGAACCATATTACAAACCACGACATATATCTCCAGACGCCTATCTCCCCCGAATAGATCAACACCGACAACAACACACAAACACCCGCACCCACACAACCCTTGAAAGATCAACAAACAAAACAACACCACTCAAACAAAGAATCAAAAACAAAAACAAAACAAAAAAACAACCACAACAACACCACCACAAACACAAATAACCACCATAAAGACTTAACAACCCCTTTAATATACAACCCAGAGAGAACCCCCATGGCAAACAACACCCAATACGAAATTCCAACATGGAACCAAATCTATAACCAACTATACAACCAAGCACAAAAAATTCGAACCACCCACTACCAACCAAACATCATAATAGGCATCGCACGCGGCGGATTAATCCCCTCACGCATCTTAGCAGACCTCCTCGAAATTCACCCGTTTGCAACCATACAAACAGAATTTTACATCGACATAGCCAAAACCAAACAAGAACCCACAATAAAACAAACCCTAACCACCCCAATAAAGGACAAAAAAATCCTCTTAGTCGATGACGTCATCGACACCGGAAAAACACATAAACTCATCCAATCACACCTCCAAACCCAAGGAGCAACAGAAATCAAAACCGCAGTCCTATACCACAAACCCCAAGCCATAACCACACCGGACTTTTACGAAAAACAAACCACCCACTGGATCATCTTCCCCTGGGACACTAAAGAAACACTAAAAAAAATACTTCAACAACCAGACAAACAACAAAGCAAAAACGAAATTAAAAAAATAGTAAAAGCAGGCTTACCAAAACAATTAACCAAAACACTCCTAAAAGACATACAACAGGAACAACAACATGCAACACTATAACAAAGAATACAACAAATACATAGAAATCACAGGCTACAAAAACATAACATTCAAAACAGCAGAAACCTTCCTAAAAACCCAACGAGAACAAACCACCCACCAAACCGACATCCAAATCTTTGACGCACAACTCATCGCCTCATCAGAACACCTCCATTTCGCAACCCTAAACGCCCTACAAGCATTTAAAAACAAAACCAACATCTCCAAAAACATCGCAATAGAAACTCTACTCTACGCCGCAACCAAAAAACAAATACAAAAAGCCATAGACCACATTGGAATAAAACCCCAAACCAAAACCATAGCAGTAGTCATCATAAGCAAAACCCCAAAACAAATAGAAACACTACTCAAAACACTAAGCGAATACCTCGGCACAAATCCAGACGAAACAGTCTTGGAAATAACAAAAGAAAAAGAAACAAAAATCCACCACGCCTTCCAAATCACCCCCACAGAATTAAAAACCATCATAAACAACAAAACAAAAACAATTGACCTGGTAATTGAGCGCATTGCTCTGCTGGCCACCCAACTCTAAAGCATTTTTTCTCGAACAACCGCCAAAATATCACCGGGTTTTATCAAAGAAACACCCGTTTGAGCACCTAAAACTTCAACCTGCAAAATCAAATCCGGATTATGAAGATCAACCCGACACTTAATGTCACCTACCGCCGCTTGAATAATATCTTTAGAATGCAACTCCGTAAAACGCTTCTCAATAGTAACCCGAAAAGTTTGATGCGCACCAATTTTTACCGCTAACATCCCAGCAGCAGCTTTTATTTCATCCAAATTTGTCGACACCACACACTGTATGGGCACAATACGCAAAGCATAACGAAACTCGTATGGCCGCTCAATAAGAATAGCACGAAACTTTGCTATAACCTCAACTGGATCAAGAGATGTTTTTGCAACAATTAAACCACGAATCTTAGTCCTAACAGCCTGTGCTTGAACATCACCTAACTCGTCTTTGAGAAGGTACAAAATTTCGTTGACCATAGCACGCTCGTTACCACGAGAGGTCGTAGCCAAAAGAGTAAAATCGCTAATCATATCAATCCTACAAAAAATACAGGAGGACCATTATTTGCTTTATGCACAACAATAACAAATATCGCCCTGAACTTGTAAAAGCAGAAACATTTTAAAAAGACAAACAGAAAAATGCAGTTACAACACAAACCCAAACATCCCGACGGTCCAAAAAATAGCAACACCTAAAACAAAAAACCGATTTTCTGTCCGTTTACGTTAAAAACACTAAAAAATATAGTTTTCAGACAGGCCCCCATCCACAAAAATATGTCGAACTGCCACTCACTTGATTGTATCAATAGAATACTTAAGATATGAACAACCACTCAAAGTTTGACAGTGCCAAAATCAACAATAATGCAAAAAACTCTACCACCCACATGCACAGAGTAAGTAAGATATGCCGATAGGAACTTTAAAGGTTTAAATGAAGGTAAATAAACTAAAATGGCAATGGCATAAAATCGAGAGACACAAGTGCCGGGGTAGCCTAGCCTGGCTAGGGCGCCAGACTCATAATCTGGAGAACAAGGTGGCCAAACGCCCATGTCCAGAAGTCGCGGGCTCGAATCCCGCTCCCGGCACCACCTATCCGCGTATGGTTCCTTTTCTCAAGTTTTTAAATTCCAGAAAAATAATAAAAACATGACAATTGATGAGCCTATCCACGACTGTGAACAACACCTTGTAAGAGCCCGCCGCACCATCAAGTAGCTACCAAACGAGATGTATCCTAAATTCTGCGACTTTTTGACACATACAGACTTGTGTATCAAAGCTATAACAAGATTTTAATTTTGTAAAACAATTATTTAATTTATGCAATTTATAAATATTAAAAATTATGCATCACATATTTTTAAGAGCACTTGCCCATAGCACATATACTATAATTGACACATACACAAAACAAAATCCACGAAAAACCGACACATTTATAATAAAAACCCCGCATGTGCAAAAAAATACACAGATTTCAGAATTTATTTCTGCAATTTATAGCTCACCTATTGTTCTGGGCCTCTCACTTAGCGCAGACACCCACATAATTCTCTTCCCCCCATCCACACCCACCCCTTCTCTTCAAACTTAATCAACTACTATAATCAACCATATTTAATGCAAAACATTGCAGCAAAACATACATATAATCATCATGTCATCGGTAAATAGTTCCAAAGGACATACAAAGAAGGCAACTTTAGGGCTTTAACAAATTTTCGAATCATAATTAACCGGTTTATTGACCATTTACCTGCAGAGAAAGCAACAAAGAGGTTAAAAGTGACGTTTTACGGCTGCGATGTATGCGTCACCGCATTCAGATTCATTTTCG
Source organism: Nitrososphaerota archaeon (assembly GCA_031274765.1). Classification (GTDB taxonomy): domain Archaea; phylum Thermoproteota; class Bathyarchaeia; order Bathyarchaeales; family Bathycorpusculaceae; genus Bathycorpusculum. The sequence continues at coordinate 32,422 of JAISPR010000087.1, forward strand.
CCTTTTCACTTAAGTGTTTTTTCTTTCTTTTAATATGATCCCAGATTTCGTCGCATTCATATTGAGAAAACCCCAGATTTTTTATTAAATATTCGTTTACAATTTGGGCGTGTTCGGCCATATCTTCAAGCAGATTACATATAGTATCTCGGTGGTGGCCAGTTAGGCGCTCGATGCTTCGGATGCCATTTTTTTCGACCAGGTGTTTGCATATGGTTATTATTTGTTGTTCGGTTAGGTGTTTTTTGTATAGAGGGGTGCCTTTGGTTTCCATGAAGTAGGTTTTGCAATACATGCATTGGTAGCGTTGGTGATTGGTTGTTTTGTATTTGCCTTTTTTTACGATGTGTTTGCCTTGTTGTTCTTGGTAGTGAGTACATTTTGGGTTTTGACAAACTACGGTGGTTTGGCTTTGGGGTCTTCCTTTGGGCATATTGTTCACATATAACACTAGACAGATGAACCATATAAAGATATCATATATTAGGACCTTGTCAAAAAATACACCAAAAAACCAAACACATACCAACCCCAAATACACAATGGCCTTTCGCTATTTTAGGTGGGTGCACCCATTCCCCCTTCTTCAAACTTGCTATGTTCTCCCTTATACTCCATACAACATTATACCGCAACAAAACTTATTGACTCCACCCACCTGATTTGACAAATAACCTACACAATTAGGACACCACCCAAATTTGACTTAGACATTCAAGTTCCATCAGACCAAAAAACGTCACTCCAACATACCTCATACCTACAAACACGCATCAATCCAACCAAACCCCATACCCTGCACCAAAAAAACAAACCAAAATTCACAAACAACACATTAAAATGCAGGACACCAATAGAAGAATTGAAAACAAACCCTATGTAGCTTTAGGTGAAAAAAATATGAAATGTCCAAAATGTGAGAACCCCCTTCTTGATGATCCGAAATTCTGCTCCAAATGCAAAACCCCGATTACAGAAACACCTACATTCATTATAGTAACAACCCCAACAATCGCAGGCTACAAAATCAAAAGAGTCTTAGGCATCGTAACAGGGCTAACACCCCGTACCAGAGGTGTCTTTGGTCAATTTATGGGAGGATTAGAATCCCTTATTGGCGGCGAAATCACAGCTTTTTCGTCTGAGATGGAAAAGGCACGTTGGGAAGCCATAGACCGCGCCAAAGCCCGTGCGATAACTTTGGGTGCAAACGCTATCATAGGGTTAGATGTAGAGACATCAAGTATTGGACAGTCTAGCATCGTATTGTTCTCAGCAACTGGAACTGCGGTTTTGATTGAACCAGAAAGTTTTGATGAAACCAACCTCATTTGAAGATAAATAATAGCATAAGCAACCTCCGAAAACCCCATTTCAGAAAACCAAACAACACAATTACACGGTTTCCAGCAAAGCTCTTTGGAAAATATAGATTTTTGGAGGTCGCCATAAATCTGCACCATCTCAGCAGAGACTGGAACGCCGTCTTTTTTTAGAGCTTCAAGATATACGTCTATTTCTTCTTCTACATTTATCATTAAATCTTCTCTATTTTTCCCTTCAGTAGCGCGCATCCAGGCAAATCTGGAACTCTATCAACCAAGATACCGTCTTCATCTTGTTCTATTATTATTCTTTAATTTACCATAAAAATGTCTATAGCACAAAAATTTTTAAGGTTTATTTTTAATTGAACTCTTCAATTCCTCGCATATGCAGTTCACATGGATTCTTGACAGAATTAATGGACACATCAAATGAGCCTATCTACTTTTTACCAAGTGCGAAATATATACATTGATTATGAAGGGTATATACGACGAATCCGAGAAATATTATAGCATTATAGACGGGGTAGAAAGCAAAGTGAGAAAAACATTTGCGACAAACCATATAACGTATTCAGGGGTTTCGCTTCAAAAATTGCTTGAGGTGAATGCACAAAAAGCGTTAGAGGATGCCGTTTTTGTTTTTGGCAACAGATGTATTTCTTATTTGGAATTGGATTTATTGTGTAATCAATTTGCAAATGGTTTATTGAGTTTAGGCGTGGCAAAAAATGACCGCGTGGCACTCTATTTGCCAAATATTCCCCAGTTTGTCATTGCTTATTTTGGCGCTCTTAGAGCAGGTGCAATTGTGACAACAATAAGCCCACTATGGCGCGAGCAGGAAAGCCAGCGTCAACTCTACATAACAGGAGCCCAAACTATAGTGACGTTGGATACACTCTACCCCATTGTGGAAACAATTTTGGAAAAAACTTTTCTTGAAAATGTTATAGTCACAGAAGTAGGAGAATATGGAAATAGTACAGTTAGTAGAGAGAGAATTGCCGGTACAATTAATTTTGGGACGCTCATGGCTTTGGCTTCTGAGTCTATACCAGATATCACCGTTGATTCCAAAAAGAATTTAGCAGTGCTCCAGTTTACAGGCGGCACTACTGGCACCGCTAAAGCAGCCATGTTGACCCATCATAATCTTGTTTCAAATGCACTATCATTTGCCACCGTTATAGGTGCAACACAAAGAGATATTTTTCTCTCAGCCCTACCGCTTTTCCACAGCTATGGCATGACTACCGGCCTTGTTGTTCCAATCAGTTTGGGTGCTAAAATAGTGTTACTTCCCAAGTTTGAAACCGATAAAGTCGGAGAAATCATCCAACGGCATCATATCACCGTTTTTTGCGGGGTTCCAACTATGTATCAAAGGCTCCTTGCAGACGCTACATTTACCAGTTATGATTTATCGTCGTTGCGTGTGTGCATTTCAGGGGCTTGCGCTCTTCCGTTACAAGTACAAAAACACTTCAAGGATGTTACAGGCAAATCTTTAGTGGAAGGATATGGGTTAACAGAAGCATCGCCGATAACACACTGTACCCCAATGGAGGGTACACGAGATTTGCGTATGGGTTCGATTGGTCTACCCTTGCCCGATACAGAAGCAAAAATAGTGGATTGGCAAACTGGAGAAAAAACGCTCGCACCCATGGAAATCGGAGAGTTAACTGTGAGAGGCCCACAAGTTATGGCAGGGTACTGGCATCAGCCCGATGAAACAAATCGGGTGCTTTGCAACGGCTGGCTTCTCACAGGTGACCTTGCATACATGGACAATGACGGATATTACTACATTGTAGACCGTAAAAAAGATCTCATCAAATACAAAGGCACAAGTATCTATCCCCGTGAACTCGAAGAGGTTCTCTATACACATCCAGCTGTGGAACTCTGTTCAATAGTGGGAGTTTCTGATGTTAGTTCAGGTGAAATTCCAAAGGCGTATGTAGTACTTAGAGAAGCAGTTTATGTATCAGAACAAGATCTAAAAGAATTTGTTAATACCCAAGTGGCCAGCTACAAAGCCCTAAACGAAATCGAGATTGTAGATAGTTTACCACAGAGCCCCGCTGGAAAAGTGCTTAAACGATGCTTAACCGCTAAAACATACGAACAATAACAAACGACTTTTAGGCTGAGTTTGCGTAAATATTATATGCGCGCTTTGCTTTTCGATTGCTTTAAGGGTAAAACTTTTGACCAACCAAGGCAAAACGCGAACAGTTGAAGAGATTAACCAGAAAATTCTCAAAGGCGACGTTCAAGTCTTAACCGCCCAAGAAATGAAAAAACTTGTTGAAAGTAGCGGAGTTGAAGTTGCCTTCAAAGAAGTTGATGTCGTCACCACAGGCACCTTTGGCGCCATGTGCTCTTCGGGTGCAGTCATAAATCTGGGACATGCTGATCCACCCATCAAAATTGACCGCGCATGGTTAAATGACGTAGAAGTCTGCCACCCTGGAGCCGCGGCAGACCTTTTCATCGGAGCCACCAACATGTCAGAGAAAGAAAACTTTGAGTACGGCGGCGGACATGTCATCGAAGACCTTGTCGCAGGCAAAGAAATTGAATTACGCGCCATAGGCTATGGCACCGATTGCTATCCCCGAACCGCCATCAAAACCAATCTGACCAAAGACAACCTCAACCAATTCGTATTACTCAACTTTCGCAACTGCTATCAACGCTACAACTGCGCTGTCAACAGCAGCGACGAAGTCATCTACACCTACATGAGTAAACTTTTACCCCGCTTTCGAAACGCTACTTTTAGCGGTGCAGGCGAACTCAACCCACTCATGAACGACCCAGACTATGAAACTATAGGTATGGGTACACGCATTTTTCTTGGCGGCGGACAAGGCTATATCATTGGCGAAGGCACCCAACACAGTCCCAAAAACCAAGATGGCACCCTCATGGTTAAAGGCGACGCAAAAAAAATGACCCCTGAATTTCTACAGGGCGCCAGCTTCACTAAATATGGCACCAGCATGTATGTAGGATTGGGAATTCCAATCCCCATACTAAACGAGGGCTTAGCTAAGAAAACCGCCATCCAAGACAGTGAAATTTTTACAGATATAATCGATTACAGCGTACCCCGACGCACCCGACCCAACTTGGGCAAAATCAGTTACAAAGAACTCAAATCCGGAAACATAATAATCAAAGATAAAAAAGTACGGGTAAGCTCACTCTCCAGCCTCAAAATGGCAAAAAAAGTCTCTGAAACCCTCAAAACCTGGATTACCGAAGGCACATTCACATTAACTACACCCATAGAACACTTACCCACCGACACAGTATTTAAGCCAATGCGACAAACCGAAGAAATTCCCTTTGTTACAAATGTCATGCATCCCGCAATAACCTGCACCGAAGAAGAAGAAATCCGCGCCATCGCTGAACGTATAGTCACCAAATCAGTCAACCACATCGTCGTAGTAAGCAACGACAATAAACTCAGGGGTATTGTTACTTCATGGGACATCACCCGTGCCATGGCAGAAGGTAAAAAAGCACTAGTTGACATCGAATCACGCAACGTCATCACTGCCAAACCCGATGAACCCCTAGAAATCGCCTCCAAACGTATGGCACAACACAACATTTCTGCCCTACCAGTCATAGATATGGAACACAAAGTTATGGGCATAGTCACCTCAGAAGACGTGTCCAAGCTATTGGGGAGATAAACATGGGAAGATTACTTATCCGAGTTAACGAAGAACAAGCGTCTAAACCCATAGCCGCTCAAATTATAATCGAACACAAAGTGCACATGGCAATCCTGTCAGCACATATCAACAATAAAGGCGGCGAAATCTTAGTCGAAATCCCCGATGACATAGAAACCAAAATCGCTGAAGCCTTCCGTCGTCGAGGCGTCATCGTAACGGTTCCCAAACTTATCCAAATCAACACCGAAAAATGTTTCAGTTGTAGCACCTGTACAGCGCTCTGTCCAGTGGAAGCCATAAACATCGACAAAGAAGACACGGTCCAGTTTGACAAAGAAAAATGCCTTGGTAACACCTGTGGCATCTGTGTCGATGCCTGTCCCGTCCGCGCGATAAAATTTTTAAGAACCAACAATAGAGACCAAAACAAGGAAAGGGAATCTTGACAACTATACTTATCAAAGAAAGCTTTAACCTCAAAGACTCCCAATGCACCCTCATTTCTGAAAGCCCAAAAGCCATAGAAGCCGCAAAAACATCCATCCGACGCAATCGCTTCGAGCTTGAACTCTACATCCGAGCAAACCCTAAATATCTCTACACGCTAACACCCATTCCTGTACCTGAAAAACCACTTGTTGCAAAAATAATGGCTGAAGCCGCAAAAAAAGCAGACGTTGGACCTATGGCGGCAGTTGCGGGAGCCATTGCAGACCTTGCTATAATGGATATGAAGCAAACAGGTTGTAGAGTAGCGGTGGTAGAAAACGGAGGAGAGATTATGGCAGACTCAGATCGACCAATAGATGTGGCAGTTATCGCAGGAGAGGAAGCCCTATCTAGGCGGTTTGGTTTTCGACTAACAGAGTTTCCCATAGCTGTTGCAACGAGTTCGGGCCGATTTAGTCATGCATTGAGTTTTGGCGATGCAGAGGCAGCAACCGTTTTTGCCAATAGTGCCACTTTAGCAGATGCGGCAGCAACTGCAGTGGGCAATGTAGTGAAAGGGGAAGATGCCAAAGCGAGTATCCAAGCAGGTATAGAGCAGGGACTATCGATTGAGAAAATCCAGGGGGTTATGATTATTTACAAAGGTCAAGTTGGAACCGGCGGAAAAATTCCTCAAATCATCAAAATCGCTCAGTCACACTGATAGATTAAATATTGCACCAATCGAAATGCCCAAGAAAGATATATGTAAATATGTATCGGGTTTAAATATCGGCAAAAACACCAGCAAGAAAACAAGGGTCGGGTAGTATTTTTCTGAAAGTTCCCTAAATTAATTTTTTGCAACACAAAGTAATTATAATACTATTATAATTACAATCAGGGAGCGATACTGAACATGTATATTGGATACGACATAAAAAATGGAATCAAATACGCCAAAATCTGCAAATCCCAACGCATCAACGGCAAAGTCAAAACCACCCAAACAAGCCTGGGCAGAGTAATTGACGAAAAAAACAACATCTACCAAAATCGTAAACAAGGAATCTTTACCTACGACATAAACACAGGAATCTATAGCACACTTGACCCCACAACAATAACACCGACTATAAAAAGAAAAAATACCCAAGAAAAACAAATACTAGACTTTGGCGACGCATTCTTTGTAGACTGCTACATCAACAAAATCGGCTTAACCTCCGCCATCAAAACCCTAAAATACGCCAACCAAGACTCCATAAAAACCCTACTCACATTCTACATACTATGCAACATGACAAACTATAACGCAATGGAATGGTACAACGGAAACTATGCCCACCTACTCTACCCCAAAGCAAACATAGAAAACCAACACATCAACGAACTGCTCACCGCCATAGGGAACGAAACATCTCATTACGCATTCTTCAATGAATACTCAAAACTCCTCACACACAAAGAAGAAGACATTAACGTATTAATTGACTACACTGGACTCCCAAACAGTATCCACTTCCCTCTAACCGCAGTCAGTGAGCAGAGCGGACAAATCAGTAACGAAATCAGATTGGTTTATGCTGTACAACAGGGCACTAATCTCCCGCTGTACTTTCGATACGCGACAGAAAACATCACAGATAACTCCACGTTAACTAACCCCCTATTGGAATTAAAAGCCCTAAATATCGGAACCAAATTTGCCATTCTTAATGCGGAATACCTCACAGAAAAAAATGTTAAAGAAACGCTTGATTCAAACATCTCTTTTGTGAGCCGGTTACGTTCAAACCAGACCCTACATAGAGAAATTGTTGCCAAGCATCTGCCCACACTGAAATGTAAGGAAAACTTTGTCTACTATAATACGAGATATGCCTATATCAAACGGGTGGATTGTGAGATTGTACCTGGCCATTGGGGCTATGCTTATTTGGGACTTGACTTGACCTGGTCTTCAATGGGAGCTCCCAAGCTTTTTGAGCGTGCAAAACGTAAAAATCTGAGTACTATTGATGTGCACAGACAAATAAGTACACATGGCGTATTTGTTTTTGTCTCTACAAGTCCTATTGATATAGATAAAATTTTGCCCCTATACTATATTCGTCAGCAGATTTTTCAGGTGTTTGATGTGCGTAAAAATAATATCAACTTTTTGCCGCTTCGTATTCAGTCCGAGGATGCGCTTCGGGGGCATCTGCTTTTGGCTTTTATTGCGGCAGTTTTTTTTCGACGGCTTCAAGAGGATCTGGGGGATTTGGAGTGTACTGCTGAGGGAGCTTTGTTGGCTTTGCGTAATCAGAAGTGTAAGGTTTTTGATGGTTATGTGCTTACAATGGAGGCGACTAAGCAAGCTAATGATATATACAAGCGTTTTAAAATCAAGGTAGACGACTTGTATGTGCAAAATACATTTTGTAATTAGAAAATTAACAAAAGTATTTTTAGGCTCTTATTAAATTCAGGTTATTCGTCAAATCAGGTGGGTAGAGCCAATAAGTTTCGTTATGATATAATGTTATATGGGACATGTGGGAGAACATAGCAAGCTTGAAGAAGGAAGAATGAGCGCACCCACCTAAAATAGCGAAAGGCCATAAATTTTGCGGGAATTTAGGAAATTCGTAACATAGAAAAACAGAAAAAAGTTGCCAAACACGACCATAGAACACTAGAATTGTACCAACAACACAAAAACCCTACACATTTGAGAATTTCAGCTAGACGTTTGTTTTTCGGTGAAATTAGGTTTTTACAGCATTTTTGTTCAACAAACAGAATTAAATATACATGATTGTACAAATTCATCTTATATGAAACAATACTTTCCCAAGAACTAAATACATACAAAAATCAAACCCGCACAACAATGCCACATAAACAAAATAAAACACCACCCAAAACCAAACACTGCATAAAAATATTACATACCTGACCAAAACAACCCTACAAAAGCAAACCCAGCTCCGAAACGCTTATATTTTTATGCCCCTGACTGATTGAACAGGTTCGAAGCATGACTAACACGAACATAAAGAACAACAGGAGCATAATACAATTATGCAGCTTCGACTACGGCTTTTATCATAGTTATTTTCATTAAGCCCAGAGCGGCCAGTTTTTTTGAGAGCCGGTCTGGGCAAACCACGGGCGGCAACATAGATGACAAAACAACCTAAAGAACATAGAATTGTTGTTAAATTCGGCGGCTCCAGCCTATCAGATAACGAGCGACTCCTCAAAGCGGTCAACTCAGTCGTTAACGAAACAAAAAAAGGTACTAAAATCGCAGTCGTAGTTTCCGCCATGGGCAAAACCACTGATGTTCTATTAACAACAGCAAAAAACACATCAAATGGAAAGTTAACAAAACACGATTTAGACGATATCCTCTCCATGGGTGAACGGACCAGTGCACGTATATTTGCCGCCGCCCTACGCAACAACGGCGCAAACGCACACTACTTTGACCCCACAGACAACCAATGGCCAATCATAACCGACGACGCTCACCAAAACGCCAACCCCAACCCCAAAGAATGCCAAAAAAACATCCAAAAATATATCCAACCCCTCGTAGAAGAAGGCACAATTCCAGTCATCCCGGGCTTTGTTGGCAAAACCAAAGAATGTCAAATAACCACCCTTGGACGAGGCGGAAGTGACACCACTGCATTCATACTAGCAAAGGGATTAGGTGCAGACCAGATAGTACTTGTTACCGATGCAGAAGGCATCATGTCAAGTGACCCCAAAATCATCCAAACCCCTACCCTGTTATCAACCATTGAAGTAAACACACTAGTTGGATTAGCAGACAGTGGGGCCAAATTCATCCACAGTAAAGCCCTCAAATATAAACCTCAAAATATCGATGTTAAAGTCATCAGCAATCAATATGGTGACCTCAGTAGACAAGGCACCCTAATCACAGGTAGCCTAACCACTGAGCTCAACGCAGAAATCGCTGACCCCACACCCGTAGCAGAAATCACTGTCATCGGCAACGGCCTATCGGCCAACCCCCAAGTCATCACAGAGGTAATTGAAAAAGTCAAAGAAAACACCACACTGCTTGGCATGTCAATGAATACCAACTCTATTATCCTCTATGTACAACAAACTCAAAACATCACCAAACTTTTTGACCAAATCCACCAAATCACCATTAACAACAAAGAAACTATAGCCATGGCAATCAAAAAGGACTTGGTCTTCATCAAAACCAGCGGCATTGGATTAGAAGAAACTCATGGCATAATCGGCAAAATAAGCGAAGATCTCCGCGTTAACGGCATAAATATCAGCGGTATTTTGACTATTACATCAAGTATTCTACTATTTGTAGATTGGAATGAGCAAGAAAAAGCATTAAAGTTAATTAAAACTGCTCTAAAAACACATTAAGGTGAAAAAAATTGAACGTTGGCAAAACCCGCAGACTTAAAAAAATTTTGCAAAAAGACGCACGCACCGTCATTGTCCCCATGGATCACGGGGTTACCATTGGACCCATACAAGGCATAGGTAACATGCAAACAATAACCAACCAGCTAGTCAAGGGAAAAGCTGATGCCATATTGGTGCATAAAGGTATCGCCAAACGCATCGACACTGACAATGCAGGCTTAATTGTTATGTTAAGCGGTGCATCAAATCTGGGGCCCAATCCCAATGGTAAAGTTCAAGTCTGCAGTGTTGGAGAGGCTCTTCGTCTTGGTGCTGATGCGGTTAGTGTGCACGTAAACATAGGGGCCCAAGATGAAGACAAGATGCTTGCAAATTTAGGCAAGGTTAGTGAAGAATGTGAACACTATGGATTGCCCCTGTTAGCTATGATGTACCCAAGAGGGCCCAAAATTCTAAATGAGCATGATGTTAATGTTGTTGCACATGCCACTCGCATCGGTGCAGAACTGGGTGCAGATATCATCAAAACCAACTATACGGGCAGTATAGATACTTTTAGGATGGTAACTGAGAGTTGTCCGGCATCAGTTGTTATAGCGGGGGGTCCAAAATGTGAGTCGCCCAACGAAATTTTACAGACCACCTATGATGCACTCCAAGGCGGCGCGGCGGGACTCTCCATTGGACGTAATGTGTTTCAATGCGAAAACCCTACCGCAGTTACTAGAGCACTTTGGGCAATTGTACACGAGGGTGTTTTGGTGACAGAGGCACAAAAAATTCTGGGTGAAAAAGTTTGAAAGAATTCTGGCTGGATGTAACAGGCAAAGTATCCTTGCAGGTGCCTCAGGATGTTGATGTAGTCATCAAGGATGCTAAGGCCTTCTTTTTAGCAGATAATCAAGAGAGCAACATATTAACACTAAATCACGAGACAGATATTTGGAAAAATAAAGTAAAAATCATACGCATATGTATCAAAGATAAAACGTCTGAGGATTTGATTGTTAAAGTTGCCCAGGCAGGCGCAGATTACTTAATAATCAGTACAGAAAACTGGCGCATAATCCCCCTAGAAAACCTTATCGCCCGCACAAGGGGCAAAAGTAAACTAATCGCCGAAGTCACCAACGCCGAAGAGGCAAAAATTGCAATAGAAACCCTTGAACTGGGCACAGATGGGATACTACTCAAAACCTCTGATACACAAGAACTCCTAAAAACCCTCGCCGTCATCAAACCTGAAACCTTAAAACTACAAATGACACCCGCCAAAATTGTTTCCATCAAACCCATTAACACAGGCGCAAGAGTCTGCGTAGACACCTGTGACTTGATGACACCAGGCGAGGGCATACTATCGGGCAGTCAAAGTGCAGGGCTTTTCTTAGTGGAAGCTGAAGTTAACGAAAACCCCTACGTCAACTCACGACCATTCCGGGTAAATGCCGGCTCCTGCTCTATGTACACCCTTGGCAACCTCCAAACCACCCGCTACCTCCAAGAATTCAAAGCCGGAGATGAAATCATAATCATAAACCGGGAAGGTAAACCCCGCAAAACCAACGTAGGCCGAATAAAAATAGAAATCCGCCCGCTCATCCTAATAGAAGCAGAAGCGGAAAACAAAACAATCAAAGTTATTCTGCAAAACGCTGAAACCATTCGCATCGTCACTCCTAAAAGCTCCAAACCCGTCACTGAACTAAAAGCAGGTGATGAGGTGATGGTACATTTAGCAGCAAAAGGCGGCAGACATTTTGGCATCTCGGTGCCAGATGAAACGGTGATCGAAAAATGAACCCCAGAATCTGTGCCTCAATTCGCCCTCAAACCATCAGTGAAGCACAAGATTTAATCAAAAAAGCAGAACAATCCCAAGCAGACCTTATCGAAATTCGACTAGACCACTTAGAACAAACAAAAAATCTCACAGCCCTCACCAAGAACACAACCCTCCCACTAATAGCAACCAACAAACTTGACACTCTAACCACAAAAAACCCAAACATAGAAATAGAAAAACAACAAACCCTGCTAAACGCGGCCAAAGCAGGCTTTCAATATGTAGATATTGACTTTTTTGACCCAACCCGTGACAAAACCATTACCAAACTCAAACAACTAGGCACTAACCCCATAGTATCCTACCACAAATTCGACGGCATCCTGGGTGTTTCTGCACTTGGAGAAATACTTGACAAACAAATAGCAGTTGGCGCGGCAGTTTGTAAAATTGTGTTAACCGCCAAACATATAGAGGATAACTTGTCGGTTCTTAGTTTCATCGCATTTGCCTCGGTTAGAACAAAATTGGTGTGTTTTTGCATGGGTGAAGCAGGCAAAACTTCACGTCTGCTCGCACCAGCATTTGGGGCTTACTTTACATTTGCAGCTCTTCAACAAGGTAATGAAACAGCACCCGGACAAATGACTATTGCAGATATGCGTTTAGCCTACAAACTGTTGGGGTTAATGCCATGACTATTTCAGGTAAAACCCGCATATGCGGCATCATTGGTGACCCCATTGAGCATTCCCTTAGTCCAATTATGCATAATGCCGCCTTTGAAGCATCAGGATTGGATTATACATATTTAGCCTTTAAAGTAAAACCCGCCGGTATTGCTAACGCCGTTGAGGGCATGAGGGCCCTAAACATCCGCGGCTTAAACGTTACCATGCCGCATAAAAACACCGTTATGGCAAATCTTGACCGTATTGATCTCTCGGCACAGATCATAAACTCGGTAAACACAATACTAAACAAAGAAAATCTACTGTTAGGTTTTAATACCGATGGGATTGGTGCAGTTAAGGCCTTAAAAGAAAATGGTGCTGAACTAAAGGGCAGAAAAGTTTTGTTACTAGGCTCAGGCGGTGCAGCAAGAGCTATTGCCCATTCGGTTGTCAAAGAAGCCGATGAGTTAGCTGTGCTCAATCGAACAGTTAAGCATGCTCAGGCACTGGCTAAACTACTTGAAAGGTCGGTTAATAAAAAAATTGCGGTTGGCTCTCTATCGCCAAGTGACATTCAACAAAATCTTCAAGATTCAGATATTCTCATAAATGCCACATCTATAGGCATGAAGCCGCACCCAGACATAAGCCCCATTCCACCAAAATTGCTCCGGTCTAATCTCTCAGTTATGGATATAGTGTATAATCCCTTAGAAACTAAACTATCAAAAGATGCGAAAAATGCAGGTGCAAAAATAATTAGTGGGGTGGAGATGCTTATCTATCAGGGGGCGGTTGCTTTTGAGATTTGGACGGGAAAAACGGCACCTGTTGAAATTATGCGACAAACAATATTTAGTCATCTGCAACGGAAGGCACAAGGAAATTGAGCAATAGAGCTTTAGCGGTGGCACATGGTGCGGTAACGATTGTTAATGCAATTGCGTTGGGCAGGGGAGCGGCGTTTGGGGTGGATTTGTGGACTAAAGCAGAGGTTAAATTAACCAGTGAGGCGGGCATAGTTGAAGTGGAAATATTATCTGATGTTGAAGAATGTCCACAGCTTGTCAAAAAAACTGCACTGGGAGTTATGAAACGGTTTGGTTTAGAGAAAAGTTTTGGGGCTCAGATAAGAACACAATCAAATATTCCCATCGCTAGGGGTCTAAAGAGCAGCAGTACCGCGGCAAATGCAACAGCCCTTGCCACGGTGGCAGCGTTGGGTAAGCACCTTGATGATTTAGAGGTTATAAAAATCGGTGTACAGGCAGCATTTGATGCTCAGGTCACACTCACGGGGGCCTTTGATGATGCATGTGCCTCGTATTTTGGGGGGGTAGTCATAACGGATAATTTAAATCAAAAAATTCTAAAACAGATGACTTTACCCCAAGAGTTAGCTGTGTTGTTCTATGTACCTTCACAGAAAGCCTACACTATCAATGCAGATACCACTCGGCTCAAAACCGTGAAGCCGCTGGTTGAAATCGCGTTTGAAAAGGCGATGCAGGGTGAGATTTGGGATGCGTTGACATTAAACGGTTTAGCATACTCGGCAGCATCTAATCAGGACATGACCATTGCCATTGATGCGTTAGCGGCAGGGGCAACAGCTGCGGGATTGTGTGGCAAAGGTCCAGCAATAGCAGCTATCACATCCAGTGATGCCATCGACAAAGTAAGAGTTAGCTTACAAAAATATGAAGGGGAAATCATACTAGCCTATCCCAACAGCAAAAAAGCTACGGTGATCTAATGGTTGATGTTGTTGTTAAAAAAACATCTCAGCTATATGGAGAAATTTTTGCTCCGCCCTCGAAGTCATATACTCAGCGCATGGTCATAGCCGCGGCATTATCACAGGGGGTTTCAAAGGTTTGGCAGCCTCTTTTTGCCCAAGACACTAAAGCCGCTCTAAGAGCAGTGAGTGCTTTTGGCGCAAAAGTCCAATTTGACAAGGATTGTTGGATAATTCACGGAGCTAAGCGGCTCAAAGCGCCAGAGGGGCCTGTGGACTGTGGAGAATCGGGGGCAACCCTGCGCTTTATAGTGCCCATTGCAACACTTGCAGAGGGTCCCTCGACGTTGTTGTTTAGAGGTTCAATTGAGCGGCGTCCTGTAGAACCCCTCATAGGAGCTCTAGAAGCTCTTGGTGCAAATGTTTGTGTGGGCAAATATGATAATTTAGATGCAGTTTTTGTGGAAGGCTTGGGTTTAGCGGGGGGTAAAACAGCCATTGCAGGCGATATAAGCTCTCAGTTCATCTCAGGCTTAATGTTTGCCTGCCCTTTGGCCGGTTTAGAAACTGAAATCGCTCTAACTTCACATTTAGAATCCACCGATTACATAAAGATGACAAAGACAGTTCTTTCCAATCACGCCATAACAGTAAACCTCAACCCCACCAGCATCACAGTTCCTGGCAATCAAACATATAAGCCAACAGAGACTAAAGTGCCAGGAGATTTTTCTTCAGCGGCCTTTCTCTTAGCCGCCTCAGCAATAGTTCGCTCACATATTACCATCAACAATTTAGATCATGAAATGATACAAGGTGACAGGGCCATCATAGTTGTGCTCCAGAAAATGGGGGTTAAAATTAAAGTCTGTCCCCTGGGGGTTGAAATTCAAAGTACCGGCAACCCGCTAATACCCATCGATGTAGATGTAAAAGACATCCCAGATCTCGTTCCAGTAATTGCTGTTCTAGCCTGCTATGCTAAGGGTACATCACATATTTTGGGTGCAAAAAGACTCCGATTCAAAGAATCCGACCGATTGCAATCCATCTATGCGGAACTAAACAAAATGGGGGCAGAAATTGTTCTAACTGAGGAGGGGTTGAGCATAACAGGTGCGCCCCTTCAGGGTGCAGTCATTAACACCCACAACGACCATCGAATCGCCATGGCGGCCTCTGTTGCGGCATTGCATGCAGAAGGCAAGACCACCATTCAAGATGCTGAATGTATCAGAAAGTCTTATCCACAATTCTATATTCATCTAAAGCAAATAGGAGCAGATATCATTGGCGGGGAATTTGATAGGTAGAGAATTCACCATAACAACGTTTGGCGAGAGTCATGGTAAAGTCGTGGGGGTATTAATTGATGGTTGCCCGGCGGGTTTAGGGCTCTCAGAAACAGATTTTGAAGAAGAACTCAAAGAGCGGATTCCGGATAATCCAAAAATTGTTTCAGCACGTATAGAAAAAGATGTGCCCCAAATTTTGAGCGGGGTCTTTAACGGCTACACAACTGGTGCACCGCTTGTTATAATTGTTGAGAACAGAGAAGTCCAATCCGGCGACTATGAGGTTATTAAAAATCTACCGCGTCCATCCCATAGTGACTACCCTGCGCGCATTCGATACGGAGGCTTTAATGACTACCGGGGTAGTGGACGGTTCTCAGGTCGCATGACAGTCGCACTTATTATAGCAGGGGTTGTTGCTAAAAAATTACTCGCACACTACGATATTGAGGTTTTAGCCTACACTCAAGCTATTGGGTTAATTAAGAGTGACAAAGAAGTCTCTTTGTTTGAGTGTAGAAAAAACCGTAATGCCACAACTACTAGGTGTTTGGATGTGGCATGTGCAGAAAAAATGGAGGCTGCCATTGTTGCGGCTAAAGAATCAGGGGATAGTCTTGGCGGTGTTATCGAATGTGTTACATTCAATATGCCAGCAGGTATCGGTGAGCCGCTCTTTGATACCTTAGATGGGGATTTGGCTAAGGCGCTCTTTAGCATACCGGCAGTAAAAGGTGTTGAATTCGGCAGGGGTTTTAGGGTTGCAGAATTGAGGGGAACAGAAAACAATGATGCTTTTTGCATACAGGAGGGTAGAGTAGTAACTGTGACCAAAAACGCTGGCGGCATATTGGGCGGGCTATCTAATGGTATGCCCATTGTTATTCGAGTGGCCATTAAACCCACACCCTCAATTGTCAAAGAACAACAAACCGTTAATTTGTTGACCTATGAGAACACTCAGATTAGCATCAAAGGTAGACATGATCCATGTATTGTTCCAAAGGCTGTGCCTGCTGTGGAAGCCGCTGTTGCCATAACATTAGTGGATCATCTGATGCGTTCAGGAAATATTTCAAAAATTCTTAAGAGGCCATGAAATTGGATAAAATAGAGGTATTGCGTGGAAAAATAGATGTAATTGATGAGCAAATTCTGCAGGCTATAGAACAGCGAATGGAGATATGCCGCGCCATTGGAGAACTCAAAAAACAACAAGACAAACCAATATATGACAATTTACGGGAAGCAAAAGTTTTTCGCAGAGTCAAAAACCACGCAGAACAACTCAAACTAGATCCACTTCAAATTGAGCGGATTTACCGCGAAATAGTTAATATGTGCAGTAGCGTTCAACAATAGAGGACTCTAAACGGAGAGGCACCAGTATGCTTTATGAAATAAACGAAAAAGCCCTAAAACTTGAAAGCGAAGGAAAAAAGATCATCCGACTAAACCTTGGCGACCCAGACATGGCTACACCCCCCGAAATTGTGGAAGCGGCGTATGCATCAATAAAGGCGGGCAAAACCAAATATTCCTCCTCTTATGGCGAATTACGTCTGCGGCAGAAAATCGCAGAAATACATGGCGTCAAAGCCGAAAACATAGTTATCACGCCTGGCTCAAAATGGGGCGTTTTTGCCTCAATGTTTCTAACACTCAAAGGCGACAGCAACGTCATCATTCCAACACCGTACTGGACAGCCTATGATTTGATTGCTAAAAGCTTAGGTGTCAAAACCAAACTGTTGCGCACTGAAATGGAAACTGGCTGGAAAGTAGACCTTGCAGAACTTGAAAAACTCATCGATACAAACACCAAAATGATTATCCTAAACAACCCCAATAATCCCACCAGTAAAACCATGGATCCCCAAACACTAGAGGGTATTGTTAAGATATCCAACAGTAGAGGCATCATTGTTCTCTCCGATGAGGTGTATAGTGCCATCAGCTTCACCCCGACCAAGAGTATTCTTGACTATGGCACAGACAGCCCGCATATTTTAAGCAACGGATTTAGCAAAACCTTTACTATGACGGGGTGGCGCATTGGCTATCTTGTTGCTAACAAACTCTTCATAGACAACATCACCAAGCTCAATCAAATCACCATAAACAATGTGCCTGGCTTTATCCAGGATGCAGCACTAAAGGGCTTAGAGCACCGAGCCGAAATCACAGGAAGCATCAAAGCCAAATACAAACAACGCGCTGACCTTGCATCTAAAAAACTCTCCGTTGCGGGCTTCAAATTTACTCAACCAGATGCCCCATTCTATCTGTTTCCCAAACGTGACGGCTTAGATGGCGAAAAATTCACGTTAAATCTGCTGGATAGCGGTGTTGCAGTTGCCCCGGGCACAAGTTTTGGTGACTACCAAGAACACTTCCGCATCAGTCTAACCGCTCCAGATGAACAAATCGCTACAGCCTTAGATAAAATCTGCGAGGTAACCGTTTGAGAACAGCCGTTCTTGGCGCAGGAAAAATGGGCATCTGGTTTGCGAAATATTGCAAATCCAGAGGTGACACGGTAGTTCTTGCGGACAGGAACGTCGAAAAACTTGCGAAGCTAAAAGAAGAGCTGGGTGTTGAAACAGCAGATTTTGCAGTTGCCGTTTGGGGTGCTGATCGGGTACTCATCTGTGTATCCATTTCTAGTTTTGAGGAGATTGTTAAAAAAATCAGTCCTGCGATTCATGTGGGACAGCCAGTTATGGATATCTGTTCGATAAAAGAGTATCCGGTCAATATTATGCATCAGTATTTAAAGAAAGCTCTGGTTTTGGGGACACACCCCGTGTTTGGGCCAGGCAGTAGTGGGGTAGCTCACAAGGCCTATGTTTTAACCCCCACTAATTCAGAGGAACATGCCTACGCAGAAAAATTCAAGGAGTGGCTCATAGAAGAAGAGGCGCATGTTTTTGTTATGACCCCACAGAAGCATGATGAATTAATGGGGATTGTTTTGGGTTTTCCGCATTTTCTGGGGTTAGCGGCCTGTGAAACTCTTCTTGAGCAACCGAGTTTTATGGAATCTAAAAAGTTAGCGGGTACCACGTATCGGATGTTGTTTACGTTAGCCGAAGCGGTTGCCATGGAAACCCCTGATCTTTACGCCAACATTCAGACTAAACTCGCTGATTTAGATAATATGGAGGAGCAGTTTATCGCAAATGCTAAACAGTGGTTGGATTTGATGAAGAAAAAAGATGTCCCGGCTCTAATGGAACGGGTGACACAGTTGCGAACAAAATTGGAGAAAGCAGACAGTGAATACACCAAAAGCTATGAAATCATGTACAAGATGCTCCAGTCAACTGAAGGTTAAATATTGAAAGATTTTACGTAGATAGATAACGCCATTTTTTTGTAATTTTATCGCTTCGACCAACGTTTTTGGCTATCAAATTTCGAGTTTTCCATACTTTTCACCTCTTCGTTACCCTGACGAGATAAGGCTTAATCTCTATTAGAAATGCACATATTTTTCAAATCCAGATTGTGCAAAAACTCCGATAAAATTCACCAACCCCCAACATACAGAAACAGATGAAGCGGATACATTACCGGTAATGTTTAGTGATATTGTTTTGACTTTTGCGCAGTCTGAATCTCCAAAGTTCATTGTAGACCATCATGGAGGGGTAAATAAGATTTGTCTACTATGGATCTGGATAGGTGACATAGAATGCAGGCAAACTACTTTTGTCCTAAGTAGCATCCGGGGTTTATTTGGGGAAGTTTTTTATCACGGTTATAGCCCTTTTGCTCCTGTTATGTTGGTGGAGTAGGTAAAAAAGGAGGTAACGCTGTGGGTAGTTTTGTCTTTTGGGTTGGTAGGTGAGTTAGGCTTTGAAAGAGGTAGTGTTCTTGGGTTATGGTTGTGAAGTGGTTAGCTGGTTTGGGAGGTGAATGGAGTTGTTTAGGGTGTTGGTTTGGCACTATGTTTGGATGTGTTCTGGGATGTTGTCTTGGGATGTATTTGGCGATGGTTATTATGGTTGGGTTTTTGGGTTCGAGGGGTTGTTAGTATGTTGGTGATTTGGAGTCTATTGTTTTCTATGAGGGGAGACTGTCTAAAAACTAGAATTTTTTGTGTTTTTGGTGTAAACGGACGGAGAAAAACAGTTCTTCTATTGTTTTTCTGGGATTTTTGCTAGTTTTTGGACAGTCTGGGGGGTTTGTCTATGGTTGATACTGTAGGAGTGTTTAGGGTTGTTGCTTGGGTGTCTGTTGTTGTTTGGGTGTTTATTATTGTGGGGGTGGTGTTTGGGTAGTGTTGCCAGTAGGTGTTGTTTGGGATTAGCATGTTAGTTTGGGGGTCTAGTTTACCTATGAGGGTGCGGGTGTTGGTGGGTTGGTTGTTTTGGTTTCGGTAGGTTTTTAGGACTTTGTAGACGTATTGGTGTTTGGTTGTTTTTCGTGTGATTATGCCTTTTTGTGGTAGTGGGACTTGGAATTTTTTGCATAGTACCATGGGTGACGCCTTTCTTTGTATATGCTCATTGTTACATATACACATAAGGTTTTCGGTTCAAAATAAAGCGTGTTTGTTAAAATAGCTTCAGAAAGCAACAGGTACAAAAAAGTCATTAGATTAGGCTAAAACACGAAATATACAGAACACCAAGAGTGAAATTTTAAACAGTCAAATAATTCATGACAAAATTTAGATTTATCACTAGCCAAGAAACAGAGAAGGGAAACAAAATAGTATACAGTTAGATAACACGAGGATAACTGCCTAAAATTTTTACAAAAGTTGCATATGTTTCCAGTGCAACAATAGCCTCAGCGCAACGTCTCTCGATGCGATGTCCTTCAAAGTCTAAATAAAAATTGTATTGCCACGCAGTTGTTTTGGTTGGACGAGACTCAATACGGGTAAGATTGATGTTTCGGGACGCAAATTCACCCAATGCATAATAAAGTGTCCCAGGTGCATGTTTAGCACTAAAAATAATACTAGTTTTGTCATCACCGGTTGGCTCTGCATCTTGGTTACTCAACACTAAGAATCGAGTATAATTAGAAGGGTTATCAGCAATGTCACGCGCAAGGAGTTTCATACTGTAGATGTCGGCAGCTTTCTCAGATGCAATAGCAGCAGCGTCTGTAAGATTTTGCTCTTTAATGAGTTTAACAGCTCCGGCAGTGTCATAAGCGGGGATGATTTCCCATTTGTGTTCTTCAAGATAGAGTCGACACTGCGCTAACGCTTGGGGGTGGGAGTAAACGGTATTTATGTCTTCGAGTTTTGTGTCGGGTTTACTTATAAGAACATGAGCGAGTTTAACAGCGACTTCGCCGCAGACTTTTAAGTCATAATTTAAGAAGAGATCATAGTTCTGATTGACACTGCCCTCAATTGAGTTTTCAATGGGAACTACACCATGGGGAACAGCACCAGATTTGACCGATT
Source organism: Nitrososphaerota archaeon (assembly GCA_031274765.1). Classification (GTDB taxonomy): domain Archaea; phylum Thermoproteota; class Bathyarchaeia; order Bathyarchaeales; family Bathycorpusculaceae; genus Bathycorpusculum. The sequence continues at coordinate 53,226 of JAISPR010000087.1, forward strand.
CAAAGATACTACGAAAATCCTTACAGGGTACAGGCTCTGCTTTGTTACCGAAAAATTTGAAGACCGCCATCTCACTGTATGCACCAGGTTCTCCCTGGTAGGTTACCATCATGGTTTAATTCCTTGTTTTCCACTTCGGGTCTTTAGCAGACACTTGTTTATACCATTTATCATTGCCTCAACAGAGGCCATAACGATGTCTTCGCGTGCTGCACGAGCGCTAACAATGTTACCTTTTTCGTCTTCAACTTTTATAACAACTTCGGCAACTGCGTTAGAACCCCCGGTTATAGCTTCAAGTCTATATTCGCTTAGACGGATCTTTTCAAGATTACTGGTTAGTTTCTGAATAGCTTTGAGCACTGCATCAACGGGTCCAACACCCGTTTCTGCTGCGACGTACTCTCTGCCATCTAAGGTTAGACGAACAGATGCTGTGGGGATGACTTTTATACCTGTTACTACGGCCATGTCGCATAAATCAACGATTTTTTGCTCACCAATAACTTCACCCATAACCGCAGATGTAAGCGCAAATAAATCAGCATCCGTGACTAACTTGCCTTTGTCACCTAAGTCTTTGACACGCTTTACAATTTCTACTAACTGGGCTTCATTTGGGGTAATGCCGATTTCCGATAGCTCAGCTTGTATGCCACGTGTACCAGCTAGTTTACCGGCAACGAGTTTACGTGTTCGACCAACCAACTCAGGACTTATGGGCTCAAAAGTTAGGGGCTGCTCAGTTACACCACGGGTGTGAATACCGGATTCGTGGGCAAACGCATTTTCGCCCACTATAGCTTTGTTAGCCTGCACCGGAATACCGGTTAGCGATGCAACTAGACGACTGGTACTATAGAGCAGACGGGTGTTAACATTTGTCTGGTATTTGTAGACCACATGTAGAGTAGTTACGACTTCTTCTAGAGCCGCATTGCCTGCGCGCTCACCTAGCCCGTTAACTGCAGTGTGGACTTGTGAAGCCCCTGCTTCCACGGCAGCTAAACTGTTAGCAACCGCTAAGCCAAAATCATCATGGCAGTGAATACTTAGAGGGACAGAGACAATGTTTTTTAGCTCATTTATTAGCTGGGTAATGGTTTTAGGTATCATTATACCCACAGTATCAGGTACATTTAAGCTGTCCATACCTGCGTCTTGTGCGGCATGACAAATTTGTTTAATAAAGGTTAACTCAGACCGAGTGATGTCCATGGGGGAGAATTCGCATTTAACGCCATGCTTTTTTACGTATTCGATGCTGTCTACTGCAGAGGCCAATACTTGTTCAGGTGTTAAGTTAACAGCGTATTTCATCTGTATTGGTGAAGTTGGTATAAAAACATGAATTAAGTCCACATCGCAATCCAGGGCTGCATCAATATCGGAACGTTTAGCGCGTGACAATGCACAGATTTTTGATGTTAAGCCCAATTTGGCGATGTTTTTTACGACTTTTTTTTCACCCTCAGAACTACTGGGAAAACCCGCTTCGATGATGTCAACGCCTAGTTTGTTTAGTTGTTGGGCGATCTCGATTTTATCGTCTGAGGTTAAGGAGACACCGGGGGTTTGTTCGCCATCCCTTAAGGTGGTGTCCAATATGTGGATAGTTCGGGGTTGGGTTGTCATGGGTTTCACCGGTTGTTGTTATAGGGCATAAGCGATAGCTTCTGCCATGGTTTTGGTTGTTGCTTTGCCACCTAAATCTGGAACGACTTGGTCGCTGGCTAAGGTTTTAACTACGGCGGTTTCTATGGCGTTGGCTGCCTGTAGGCATTGGGTATCGTTGTATCGTTCGCCCAGCCAATCAAGCATCATTTTTGCGGAGAGTATCATTGAGATGGGGTTGGCTATGTGTTTTCCTGCGATGTCAGGTGCGCAACCGTGGATAGGTTCAAACAGTGCAAAGTCGTCGCCGACATTTGCACCTGGGGCCATGCCTAAGCCGCCGATTAGCTGTGCGGCTTCATCGCTTAATATGTCGCCAAACATGTTGCAGGTACATAATACATCGAAGTCTTCAGGTTTGCGTATTAGGTGCATTGATGCTGAGTCAACATACATATCGGTATATTGAATGTCGGGATATTTTTGGGCGGTTTCAGCACATATTTTTTTGAACATACCATCGGTGATACGCATGACATTGGCTTTGTGGATGGCGGTTACTTTTTTCTTACCATTACGTAAGCGAGCTGTTTCGAATGCTTTTTTGGCTATGCGTTCACAGTTTTTGCGTGTGATAACTCTTAGGCACAGGGTGGTGTCGTTGCCTATGGTGAATTCTAAACCCTTGTAGACGTCCTCAGTGTTTTCTCTGACAAAGACCATATCGATATTTGGACTAGTGGCGGGTGCGTGGGGGTAGGCTTTTAGGGGGCGTATGTTTGCATATAAATCAAATATTTGGCGCAGTTTAATGATGACATCGGCGGCGGTTTCTCCAACAGGACCTTTTAGGCAAGCATGGGAGGTCTTAATTGTTTGCAAACTGTCGGCAGGTAGAGCGATGCCCTGCTGTTCAAATACCATATCGCCTGCATCAGCGGTAGCCATATTTAATTTTATATCGAATTTTGTTTGAATAACTGTTAAGACTGTTAGGGTTGCTTGGGTTAATTCGGGACCTATGCCATCGCCGGGCATTAGAGCGATTGTGTATTTAGTCATTTTTTGTTCAGCCTCTTGCGTAGGTTTTCGATTAACCCGCCATCAGCCAAGATTTCCATGATAAAGAGCGGCAACGTTGTTCCCTGTAGTATCTGTATGTTCGTGTAGTTTTGGATTTTACCTGATTCTAAATTCACAGATAATACATCGCCTGAGGCCACAACAGCAGATATGCCTTTGCATTCCATAACCGGCAAGCCAATATTTATACTATTACGATAGAATATACGTGCGAATGATTCCGCAATGACACATTTAACCCCAGCATGCTTGAGCGCTAAAGGCGCCTGCTCACGACTAGAACCGCACCCAAAATTTTTACCCCCAACCAATATAGCACCAACTTTAGCCTTATTAACAAAATCTGCATCCAAACCCTCCAAAGCATGTTTTCCCAACTCATGGGGATCAACCAAAATTAAATACCTGCCAGGCAAAATAACATCAGTGTCAATATTGTCACCAAACACTACAGCATTAGCTTTGATTTCATTCACCATTATAAATCAACCTCCAGAGGACTAACGATTCTACCAACTATAGCCGAAGCCGCCACCGTTGCAGGCGAAGCCAAATAAACATTAGCTTGAGTACTACCCATCCGACCAATAAAGTTACGATTGCTTGAGGCCACGCAAGTCTCACCAGCAGCCAACAGACCAATGTGTCCACCCAAACAGGGCCCACATGCACTACCACAAACAATAGCACCTGCTTCAGTAAAGATTTTAAGCAACCCTTCTTCGTCAGCTTGTTTCCAGATTTCCTGCGAAGCAGGGATGATAAGCGCACGAACCCCTGCTTTGACTTTTTTGTTCTTCATAATCTGTGCAGCTATTTGCAAATCTTCTAATCGCCCATTAGTGCAACTACCAATAAAAGCTTGGTTTATAGGTATGTTACCGGCTTCAGATAGGGGTTTGACATTATCCACTGAACTGGGGCATGCAATTTGGGGTTCCAGTTTAGAAACATCAAATTCGACGATGCGCTCATATTTTGCATCTGGATCGCTTTGCAGACCTTTTATCTCAGGTGTTTTTCCAGTTCGACTAAATAGGTACTCAGCAGTGGTTTGATCGGGTACAATTATACCGTTTTTGGCACCCATCTCAACAGCCATGTTACATAGCGTCATTCGGCCAGCCATACTCATAGCTTTGATTGTTGAGCCAGTGAATTCGGTGGCATAATAAATCGCACCATCTACGCCCAAGGTACCAATCATGTTTAAAATAAGGTCTTTTGAGTAGACATGTTTTTTGAATTTGCCTTTGATGCTAATTTTGATAGAAGGAGGAACTTTGAACCAGATTTTACCTGTGGCCATAACAGTAGCAGCTTCAGTGCTACCTATACCTGTTGCAAATGCACCAAACGCACCATAGGTGCATGTATGACTATCTGAACCAACGATGACTGCACCTGGAACAACGTGGCCTTGCTCAGGCATAACCTGATGACAAATACCGCCTCTGCCCACATCATAGAAAATAAGATTTTGCTCGCTAACAAAAGTGCGCATTGTTTTGTGGAGTTCTGCAGCTTTCACAGATTCCGCAGGAACCTGATGATCCAAAATCACAACTACCTTTTTGTTGTCCCACACTTTTTGACAGCCTATTTTTTTGAAGGCCTCCACAGCTAAGGGACCGGTTAGGTCGTGCATCATGACCATATCGACGTTAGCATCGACGATTTCGCCTTGATACACGGCTTTTTTTCCCGAAGCCTTTGCCAAGATTTTTTCAGTTATGTTCATTTTCCTTCATTCCTTAAATTAGACAGTAAACAGGGATTGGGCAATTGCCTAAGAACCGGCAATTAAGCCTTTCCACAGCACTAAATATGTTTACTCGTTGATTCTTATCGATTTTGTGCCCCTCCCCAACGCTGTTATACCTGTTCGAGCAAGTTCGAGGATATCAAACGTTTTCATGACATTTAGAAAAGCATCGATTTTGTCAGGAGTTCCTGTGATCTCCACAATTAAACTATCAGTAGAGACATCAACAATTCGGCCGCGAAAAACCTCCACAAAATTAATGATATCACTGCGCTCTTTAGCGTCCTTAACCGCCACTTTGATTAAAGAAAGCTCACGCATAACAAGACCACCATATTCGAGTTCAACCACCTTGAGCACATCAATTTGTTTAGCAACTTGTTTAACGACCTGATCAAGCGTTTTGTCATCACCTTTAACAGTTATAGTCATACGAGAACTATCCGGCTCCACACTTGGACCCACAGTTATACTTTCGATGTTAAAATTACGACGTCGAAACAAGTTTGCAATCATATGTAAAACACCAGGCTTATTTTCAACCAAAACAGATATGACTTTAGTTTTCCCTGCTTCCATTAGTAATCACCTCGCTGCTGGGGTAATCCACAACCCGGCGGCACAAACGGAACCACATCTGTCTCAGAGCCAATGGGTACATCAATAACAGTTGTAACGTTACCCTTCAAAGCCTGCTTAACAGCATTTTTAAACGCCTCCATGCTCTGAACACGGATTCCTTGTGCACCATAAGCCTCGGCAAGTTTAACCATATCAGGAGTTTTACCCAAATTGACTGCCATATAACGCCTATTATATAGGGCCCTTTGCCACTGAGCCACCATACCCAACACACTGTTATTTAAAACGATAACAACCACAGGAATATTTTCGCTGACACTACAAGCCAACTCCTGTTCAGACATTATAAAACTACCGTCACCTGCAATGTCCACAACAGGACGCTCAGGACAAGCCACTTTGGCGCCTATGGCCGCAGGAAACCCAAACCCCATAGTTCCAAGTCCACCACTACTAATAAAAGTACGGGGTTTTAGGGCCCTAAAATATAGCGCTGACCACATCTGGTTCTGCCCCACCTCGGTAGTAACAATGCCGTTTTCGGGCAACAACTCACGCAACGCCATTAGCAAATGTTTGGGCACAACATCACAAGGGTTATCCTTTAGCAGAGGGCTTAACTGCTCTTTGGCTTCCTTGACCCGTTTAGTCCATACAATACCGTCCCCCCTAGCCAGTTTAGTTTTAGTGGCAACCAACAGTGCCTGCAGGGTTTTCTTAGCATCTGCAACGATGGGCACATCAACCTCGATATTTTTGTTGATTTCTGCATTATCAATTTCAATGTGGATTTTCTTAGCATCGGGCGCAAATGTACTAAGACTAGCAGTTGCACGGTCACTAAACCTTGTGCCTACAGCCAAGAGCACATCAGCCTCATCTATTAGCTTATTTGCCGCAGGATTACCATGCATACCAATACTACCCAAAGAAAGCGGATGACCTTCGGGGAATACCCCCTTACCCATAAAAGTGGTTGCAACCGGAGCCATCAACAAATCCGACATTGCCACCAATTCATCAGATGCACCAGCACTTATAGCCCCGCCGCCGGCTAAAATTATGGGCCGCTCTGCTTTTGCCAACAATTCGGATGCTTGATTAATTTTACTGGGTTTAGGTTCAGTTATGGGGTTGTAACCACGGAGGTTAATTTTATTGGTGTATTCTATATCGTCAACCCCTGTCTGAATGTTTTTGGGTAAATCAATTAAAACAGGACCGGGCCTGCCAGTAGATGCTAAATAAAAAGCGTTGTTAACCATCTCGGGAATTTCAGCAAGACTACGAGGCTGATAACTATATTTGGTAACAGCCGTAACAATACCAATTATGTCAGCTTCCTGAAAAGCATCGCGACCAATCATGTAACTGGTATTAACACCTGAAGTGGGAACCTGACCAGTTAATGCGACAAGCGGGATAGAGTCCATGTAGGCGTCTGCTAAGCCAGTTACCAGATTGGTAGCGCCAGGTCCACTGGTTGCCATGCATACACCAACACGGCCACTGGCTTTAGCGTATCCTTCGGCTTCGTGAGCGGCACATTGTTCATGTCGGGCAAGTATATGACGGATTTGGGGATGGCTGTAGAGTTCGTCATATACTGGAAGGATAGCGCCGCCCAGGATTCCAAAGATGGTATCAACTTTATGTTTTTCAAGGGATTCTAGTAGTGCTCTTGCACCGCTGATTTTAGTCATATTTACACGTAGTCTCCTGTATGTTGGGTTTATTCTCTTGTCTTAGAGAAAAAATTTGTGTTGAAAATTCTGATGATTTAGAGGACTTGCTGGGTGATTCAGTAGAGTTGTACCCAACGATCCCAGCTATTGAGGTGACGATCCCTCATATTCATACCTCTATGTCTCCAGTTGGTAAGACGTACAGGAAGTTAACATAAAAAGATTTTGGTGTACAATACATGATAGCGGTGAGCAATAAATGGGCAGCCTCAAAAACAGGGCATATAATAGAATTAGATCAAAGGAACTGTTAAAACACGACCACTATCAACCCATTTAAGTTCAGAGTATGTATTTTCCACAATTTATCAAAAACACATAAGAAATAACCAAATAAAACAAGAAACAAACAACAAGTGCCGTATCTAATTAATTTTTCGTTACCATCTGTTTTTCTGATACAATTTTTTGATAAACAGTTTAAGGTTTTTAGATGACCCATAAACGACCAATCGGCCATCAGTTTGCGACTCTACCCACAGATCTTGTTCTTTGGATAACTGCTTTATCTGGTCTGCACTCAAGGCACCTACAGGTTCAATGCGAAACCAATGCATGTCTTTGGGCACCCCTGCCACAAATGTGGTCTTAACCGTCTCAGACACCAAACGAGTTTCTGAATTAGCCACCTCAAGACGTCTAAGCCAGCAATCAACCCGTTGCGCATCAAATCGCTTCTGGCTCTCAGTGACCAAATAACTCTCCACAGCACTAAAAAGCCCTACAGTTTTCGCTATAACATCATCACTACACCGCATACATGCCAACCCAGTCATCGATTTGATAGTTCTTAGGTCATCAATCACTTTGGGAGGAATAATGGCCCCTGATTTTTTAAGTTCAAGCATCAATTCTTCGAGAAGTTTCCAAGACGCCCAACTACAGTTCATACCCTGTAACTCTGTAAATTATAACACAAACAGTATTAAGGATTAACTATTAAAATAGTTAACTATTAAAATAGATAAAAGTCCAAACATAACCACAAAAACATCATCATAATAAAATTCATTACATTAAACACCACATTTTTTGAAAATAACCAGAGCAAACAAAACTCAAAACAACAGTCGGTCAAAACATAAACACAACAAAACATAACTACCACTAAATTAACCAAAATACCCGGAGAAAAAAATTAGATAGACGAGTTAGACAAAGGCTTTAGGGTCTTTGCCATTCTCAGATTTTTTGCGTTGTCCACCGGCTCTAATAGTTTTTGCACAAGACCATATTGCCGCTGATAAATATGACAATTTTTTGAGTGAAAAATCAGTTTACCTGGTTTCAAAGATAGCCCCCCGCGTTCATTTATTTCTGATACGAATTCTTCGTTAAAAAGCTGTAAACCGGCAATATTAGCAGGTAAACCACCATATGCATCCCAACTACGGAAGTAACAGGTAAGGTGCATCTGACCATCAAGTATTTCAGTATCAATCAAACTTAGGCAAGGCGGTTCACTTTTATTACCCTTTACATCATACTTTTCGATATCTACAGGACGCCTAATGACTAAAGTGACTTGACGATCCTGTGGCTCCTGCATATAACGTTTGATAGCTTCTTCAACTTGGTTGATGGGTTGGTTTAAACGGCTACCATAAGTATAGGTTTCATCGTCCTGTTTTTCACCACACCAAAGATATTCTAATGCATAACCCTGCACATATTTGAAGTCACAAGGAGCTTTATCGCTGACTATGGGACGAGTTTCGGGATGAGCAATTTCAAGGGTTAGGTTAAGTTTTTTGGTTTCAGTTTCTTCTGAGCCAAACCCAACTCGGAATATATCACCTTCTTTCCAGATAGCACTTAGGGCTTTAAACCATGCATCAGGACAGTCAAAGGCAGTTATCTTTAGGTGTTTCAATGAACTCCCCGAGATGTTACTTAGGGTTATGCTTTAATTGTTTTTGGTTAACCCACCCCTCAAACAGATTAAGAAAACAACATTTTCTCCACCAACAACCACAAACAACAAAAAAGATAATTATAAGCAACAGATCAACAATTGTCCAGTTTAGAACAAAACTTAGCGTTCACATTAAAAAATAAGACTATTTAACGGACCAAAACGCGACAGATAATTAACATATAAAATTGAGTGTATCAAAACTTTTGTGAAAAAAGCTAACAACCGAGGTATACAAAGAAAAGAAGAACGGATTAGTATGGCATACCGCCCATACCACCCATACCACCCATACCACCAGGGGGCATTGGAGGTGCTTTACCACCAGTACCTTTGATGCTAATTAAGTCATCGATTTTAAGTATCATATTAGTAGCTTCAGTAGCTGATTTAAGGACTTGCTGTTTAACACGAAGCGGCTCCACTATCATTTTGGGTACCATATCCACAATTTTACCTGTGTCGACATCTATACCAAAGGTTTTACTGTCAGCTTTTTCATGTTGAGCACGCAAAGCAACCATAATGTCTATGGGATCAAGACCTGCATTCTCTGCGAGAGTAAGAGGGATTTCTTCGATGGCTTCAGCGAAAGCTTCTACTGCTAACTGCTCTCTTCCGCCAACTTTAACTGCAAAAGCTTTGAGGCCTTTTGAAAGTTCAGCTTCGGGCGCACCACCACCTGCAACGATTTTGCAGTCTTCGATGACATTTCGAACAACACAAAGACCATCATGGAGACTACGCTCAGCTTCGTCAATAACATGGTTAGATGCCCCACGGATGACAATAGTTACAGCTTTGGGATTTTTGGCATCGCGAACATAGAGGAGTTTATCGTCACCAATTTTAACTTCTTCGACACGTCTAGCTTTACCCAACACATCTGCTGAAAGTTCTTTAACGGAGGCAACAATTTGGGCACCTGTGGCTTTGGCAAGTTTTTCCATGTCGCTACTACTAACACTTTTAACTGCGATTACACCAGCTTTTCCAAGAAAGTGTAGGGCCATGTCATCGATGCCTTTTTCGCAAAAGATAACGTTTGCACTGGATTTGGTAACAGCAGTCACCATATCTTTTAGCATCCGTTCTTCTTCGTCAAGGAACAGTTTCATCTGCTCAGGACTTTCAATGTTGATTTTTGCGTCAAATTCTGTTTTTTCAATTTCGAGTTTGGCGTTAAGCAAAGCGATTTTTGCACCATCAACGAGTTTAGGCATGCCGCTACTGGCGATTTCTTTATCTAAAACCATACCTTTGACGAGTTCGGTTTCGTTGAGACTTTGACCGTGTTTTTTAATAATTTTAACAAGGTCAATATCGGCAGTGTATTTGTCACCGACCTTTTCAGAAACTTGTTTTACAGAGTCTACGATAATTTTTGCGAAGTGTGTTACTGCAACGTTTATACTCTTACTTGATATGCTAGTGGTTGCGACTTCTTTGAGGGCTTTTTCGTCTTCAAACGCTATGGGCATTGCGATGGTTTGGAGAATCTCTTGAGCTTTTTCGCTTGCTTTTTTGTAACCCTCAATGATGACTGTTGGGTGAATGTTTTTATCAAGAAGCGCTTCGGCTTTTGCGAGCAACTCACCAGAAAGGATGACAGCAGTTGTTGTTCCGTCGCCAACTTCTTTATCCTGTGCCTTGGCGACTTCAACAAGCATTTTTGCTGCGGGGTGCTGTACATCAAGTTCTTTCATGATAGTTGCTCCATCGTTGGTTATAGCAACGTCGCCCATGCCACTGACAAGCATTTTATCCATGCCGCAGGGTCCAAGGGTGGTTTTCACTGCTTCAGCAACGATTTTAGCAGCCATGATGTTATTTTTCTGTGCTTCGCGGCCAGTGCTTCTGCCTGTGCCTTCTTTTAATACTAGAACGGGTATGTTTCCGCCACCTTGTGACATAAATTTTTCACCAATTTTCCAGCTTTTTTAGCAATAAACTGGGAATCAAAATCAAATCTTTAAATATAAATTTTTCCCAGCGTAGAAGCCTTCTGAACAAATAGTTTTTTAAATGTTAAAGAGCGAAACAGGGTTAATGTGTATACTTGTGCTCGGAACTCGACACATTTACACTTATAACATACATTCGGCAGTTTGACCTAAAACAGCCAAAAAATAAATTATGTCCAAAAATATTCGAAAAAAACAAACAACAACAACCCTGACAAATTCTGGCGAAACACTGCTCTATGTAGAAGCCACAAACGTTTGGGGCACAACCTTTCACCAAATAATCACAGTACAACCCTACGCAACACCTAAATGGGAAATACCCTTCAACAAGACCACAATATACCTTACAGCCATAATTACCCTCACAATCATTACAAGCTTTATAACCTACTTCATAAAAACAAAATAACAAAGTGACAACAATGACTACTGAACCAATGTTTACACCCTATACTTAGACTCATGCGGAGATACAGGCTGGTGCACACCCTATAGAAAATCCACAGTAAAATATTATGTCAACGCAGGCATTGCCCTTACAGCAAACACAGATCTAAGAGCACAAACAAAAGTAAGACGAATACTTGTAAAACACCTATCACCACATCTCACTACAATCCTCACATTGAATTGGTATATCATGACTTAATCAGAGGATCCAACATTTACAGTTCGTTAGCACCTGAAAAACGATTTGCAATGGCAAATGAAGTTTTTGAACTTTTTACAGAATTAAAACCCGTGATATTTGCCACAGTTATAGATAAAAGCAAACTAAAAGAAAGATATGGATTCAATGTCATAACGCCTAAACAGTGCGGCATTATTGAAACAATTTCCCGTTTCTCTTCATTTCTAAAATCGCAAACAAATAGTGTAGGAATTATAATGATGGATCAAGAAAAGGTAAAAACAGATAGATTAGGCGACTTCCGAAAACCTATATTTTTCCAAAAAACGTCTGCTGAAAACCGTGTAACTCTGTTGCTTGGTTTTCTGAAATGGGGTTTCCGGAGGTTGTCATTAATTCAAGAAATGATTCTTGGTTTAAGAATTTTTGGGATGGAACGAGGTTATTCTTACCCGGCTTTAAGTGTTGTTGAGGGATTGGATAGAATTTTGAACACTATTGGTTTTTCTGATTCTTCAATTATTCCCGGCATTCAGTTGGCAGATGTTTGTTGTCGTACGGTATGGCAAAATTATGAACGAGGCAAAGATGAACGCTATAAGCAACTTGAGTCACATTTTAATAACACAGGTGCGGTTGAGCCTGTTGTTATTCCAAAATGGAGAGTATTTCAAAAAGGATTGTGTACAAAAATCTAGAACTCCTCACACACACCATCAACACAAAAACAAACAAACAAACCAAAACCACACAAACCCCCCAACAAAACCACCCACACCAAACACTAACAAAAATTACCCCCCAGACTGTCCAAAAACTAACAAAAATCCCAGAAAAACAAAAAAAGAACTGATTTTCTCCGCCCATTTACACCAAAAACACAAAAAAATCTAGTTTATGGACAGTCTCCCCCAAG
>JAISPR010000092.1 GCA_031274765.1 Nitrososphaerota archaeon
GTTTGTGTTTGTGTGGTTGGGTTTGTTGTGTTGTTTTGGTGTGAGGTTTTGTTTTGTGTTTGTTTGTGTTGGTTGGGTTGTGTTTTTGTTGGGGGTTGAATCCCTGCGTTACGACTGAATAGTTACGTCAAACAAACAATAACTCAACACAAAAACTAACCCCAACGCTACAAAGAATTTTTTGTTCAGCTTCAGGTTGTCCACCATGAAATTTCACCTGCACAGGATATTAACGAGTTTCTCATAACATTTACTTGCTTATCCAATCACAGCTAATACTGTTATATTTTCAAAGTTTAACCCTAATGTTGGCTAAGTTAAGCTCATTTGGGTATCTTGCGTTTTTGTGCCCAATCGAGGGATACCTTGATATTGCTGTATGTTTTGCCGCTAAATAGATACGTAAATAAACTGCTTTATGATATTATTTGTTTATTTTGTTGTTGATGAACTAGTTATTTTGGTTGCTTATGTGGTGTTGTTTGTGGTTGTTTTGGATTTGTTTTTTTAGGTGTTTGTAGAGTTCTACGTATCCTAAGACGGTAAGTATGATAGTGCCTATGACAAGTAGAACTATCATACCTGCGCTGCCACGGTCGTGGACATTTTTTATGTATTGGACGGTTGCATCAAATATTTGGGGTTTTATAAGCATCAATACGGCAATACCGGTTGACAGAATAGCCACTCCAATACTTAGCCCTGTGCGGATTGTGTGGAAATGTCTAAGAAGAGCAAAATCTAGTTTACCTAACCCTTCTCTAATTTTTTGCATGCGCGGCTCCTTGATGACTATTGTTGTGTGCGGGATATATGTTTATGCTGCTTGCATAGTGTTATTTTGGTAGGTTGTTTGTAGTTTCCTTGGGGGGCTTTGGAAGGAAACTCTTTGGGGTCTTGTCTGTGGCGTTTCCTAAGAGGTGCCCGAGGGTTTTTAAATTCAGGCTTAATTTCTGGTTAGGTGAAAGAATGGTAAACCTTGTTGAAGAATGGGAAATTCTTGAAACATATACCGGTGAAAAACTGGGTTTTTATCAATTAATTGATAGAGATGGAAAAATTGAAATTCGGGTAACCACTGGCAAAATAGGCTTTAAAAAAGATTACCCCTGCATTGATGATGTTGAACTGACTCGTATTTTGTTGTTTTGTAAGCGCCGGCAATTCATACAAATCCACAAAACCATCCAAGACAACAACTTTTTCAAATAATACTGTGGCAGCTAACATGTTAGAGTATAAACCCTATCTGTGAGTTCTATGAATACTACAAAAAAACCTCCCAAGCATTTTTTCTCTCACTCCTATTTTCTAAGAAACCAAACTCAAAGAACCCCAAAAACCTCCAAACCCAAACATCAAACCCCCAAATCAACACGTAACCCACAAGCAAGCCAGTCCACCAACCCCCCAACCAATAATCCCCCAACCCTACCAAACAAATCCGACAATAACCAAGGAGATCCCTAATGCTCACCGAAAAATGTCCTGAATGCCACAGCACCCATCTTTTCATTGATAACAAAAATGGCGAAATAGTCTGCAAAACCTGCGGCTTAGTTTTGGGCAGCGCAGAATTTGCCCCACCCGCCGAGCGCATACCCAAAACAAACCCCACTAACCCCATAGCCTACACCAGTCTTTGTATTGGTACCGAAATCGCCCCCACTCAGCGCACCGAACTAAACGTAGCCCACGACATCAATCACATCATCCAAAAATTAAACCTCCCCCATACCATAGAAACCATAGCCATAACCTACATGCAAAAACTACGCCGCATCACAAACAAGCAAAAAAACTCTCAAATTCGTCTGACAAGAACTGAATTAACCACCCTATCAATTTGGACCGCTATAAAACTCACAAACTACCCTCTAAGTGCTGATGAATACCTAAAAAAACTCCAGCCTCTCTACAAAATTCCCAATCTCATGAAAACCCAAAGAAGAGCTAGCTACTTTATAAAAAATAAACCCCAAATCCCAAACACCACCCTACTAACAGGTCACATAAACAAGCTTGTCTCCAAACTTGAAAACAACCTTCTGGATAGTAACTATGCAAATAAAATTAATAGTTACGCAATACAAATCATAATAGCAAACCCGGGCATTCTAACAAATCGCAAAGCAAACTTGATTGCTGCTTCTGCACTGCTGGCTGCTGATGAACTAATAGCCAATCAGTTAAGCCTAAAAACTATGGCTCAAGTAGCAAATATTGGAACCAGTCGTCTATCTGAGTTGACAAAAACCTGTAAACAATATGCTCCTGAACTCCCTAAAGAATGTGCGGCTCTCAAATTTAGCTGTTATCTCTTCAAGGAGACCACCTGTGTTAAAACTTGACCTTGCCCATATACGGGCTAATGCTTGGAATTGTAACTTTCTGGGCACCCTGGAATGGCATAATCTTAGACAGCGTATGAGTGATGATGGGCCTGAGAAAACTTTGCCCATTGTTGTTCGAAAAACCCCTGGAGGGTATGAATTGGTTGATGGTGAACATCGTTGGAGAATTGCAAAAGAGCTTGGCTGGCAAACTATAAATGCTCTTGAACGCGAAGCTGATGACCTCCAATCACGGGTTCTTTGTATTAGTTATAATCGTTGGCGGGGCCGGTTAAATTGGCTTAAACTCTATGATATAATAAAAAAAGACCAAGACCAAGGCATAGACCTAAAGGTTGCTTATCAAGAAGCTCTCTCTGGTAGTGAGCTTGATTGGCTTTTCTCTTTGGGTGATTTGATTTCATCTGTCAAACCCGTTCTTGAAGAAGCTCTAAAACGGCATCCCGAAATCACCCTTGAACATCTATATTTGCTCTCACAATTCCCTCCCACTCAACAAGAAAGTTTAGTTGAACGATTCAAAAATCCTGTTGTAACACACGCTCTAATGCAAGCCCTGACCCCTTTTATACAGAAAAATCAAATTCCTCCTCACAAAGAAACCCAACCCCAAATATCCACCCAAATCCCAACCCAAATATCGCCTCCCCAAACCTATCTCACACAAAAAAATCCGACCTTCTCAACCCCCAAAGAACCTCTGCCCCAATTAACTCCAAACACCAAACCACCCCCCGATTATTTTTTCCCAAATCAAAACCTACAACCTAACCCAACTCTTTCCACCAACCCCCCCTTTGCTTCTGAGCCAATTGCTAAAAAAGAAACCCAAAAAGCCATACTGTTAGCCGTTAGCTGTGATTGTGACTGCGGCCGACACTACAATATCAACTTTAAAAACAAAACCATCTTAGTTCAAAAACAAAACCAACTCTATGAACACGCAGATACTCATCCCCACACCTATCAAATATATTGCAATAAATGCAGCACAACCCACGAATTTATCGTAGAAAACATTGAAACTCTAAACCTACAAATTTTCTGCCGCCGATGCAAACCCCCAAGAGAAGGCCACTTAGACCTAAACACTTCTGAGGCCACCTGGATTGCCTAAACTGGGAAAACATGAAAAGAAAATCCTCCAGCTAATGCTAAAAAACGACACCCCAACCGGCCAACCCAACCCCATTTGGTTTGACCTCTACAACACCTATGACATAAACTATGGCACCCTGCCAAAAAAATATCAAACCAAATTCCGCCAAGAACAAACCCTAAGACAATCCCTCTATCGCCTAACTAAAAAAGGCCTAATCGCACCCATTCTTATAACCCAACAAAACTCTCCTCTCCCCTCTCCAAAAGCTTATGGCTATCTCTTCTATAGCCTAACCCTGCCTGGCCGATTAGTTGCAAAAAACTTGCCCGAAAAACAAACCCTAACCGACCCCAAAGACATAGAAAAAACCCTAACTCATCTCTACAATATGGGTCACAATCAAGTGACCCTCAACCAAATCCGTGAAACCCTCTGGACTCTAACTGCCAAGAAATTTATTAGTCAAAACGAATTTGACAAACATTGGAACCCAACCAAACTGGGCTTAACTCTACAAAACTATGCTTTTTGTCGAGAACGTATGGGTAAATATGATGGACGAAGAAAATATATTTTGCGTGACAGAGTTTAACCTAAACATAGCTGTTACTGCTATGTTTGAGCCAAACTCTGTCTCTTTGAGTAACCGATATGTTTTTGAGTGCTGCTTGTAGGTGACCCACTGCAGATATGCCAAACCCTGCCATAACACAAGGTGTTAACCCTATGGTATTTGGAAACATGTAACTATATAGTGTTTGTAGCGGCAGAACAGAAAAAAACACCAGCAGGGGTATTTCAAAGGTTATTGAAAAAATAATACCTGCGTTTCTAAACCCAAATTTTGTTGTAAGATAGCTAAAAATTTTGTTGCGCTCATTTTTTCTAAAATCCGCTGGATTTTCAAGGTAGAATTCATAGGTTGAGCACAAATCAAACCCCAAGCAAAAAACCCACAGCACAAAAAATAGTCCTTGAATTTGTGGAAGGGTTGTTGATAAAAAAAGAAAAGTCGGGATAGCTAATAGGAGTATTAGCAGATCTTTTAGTATCATGTTACTGTGGTTGTTGTGATTTTGGGTTGATATGGCTTAGTTGTATGCCGCCATAGATGATGCCTGCAATGACTACTACAACACCAATATACATTAGTAACTGGAGTAGGTTGTCAACTGCTCCAATTAGCTCAGTTGGTAGACCTTGTTGCATTGTTGAGTTCCAGCCGGTAACCCAGAAAGCTATGGGTTTAGCAATGGCCATGAGGACTCCTGCGATAATGCATCCAACTAGTACTTTTTGTGCTCTGGCTTGTTCTTCTGGGCCCTCGGATCTAACTAAGGGGAAAAATAAATGGAAAACCAATGCTGTTGAGAGTACTAAAATGATTACTGGTAATATATCAGTTAGTGGTATAGTTAGTAGTGTTATCAATGTGGGCGCCATCTTTTTTTGGGTTTTCTATTTTTTGGTTTGGAATGTGTTTTGTTGGGTTAGGTGTTGTTTTGGTGTTGGGTTTATTGTGGTGGTTGTTAAGAAAGGTTGGCCAACTCAAAATTATTTTGTGGTTTGTTGATTTTTTATTTATATGCATATAATGACCTGATGATATGGGTTATAGAATTTTTAAAAGTCAATTTTGGTGTGGGTTGGGTTTTATTTGGTGTGTGGGTGAGTTATTTTTTTGTTGGGGGGTTATTTGGTAACCTCTGAAAACCCATTTCAGAAAACCAAACAACACAATTGGTGGGTTTTTAGCAAACGATTTTTGGAAAAATATAGGTTTTCGGAGGTCGCCATTTGTATTTTTGTTGTGTTGATTGTTTTTGTGGGTGGTTGTTTGAAAATTGGTTTTGTGTTTTGGTGTGATGGGGGAAAACTGTGTTTTTGTTTTTGGTTTTTTTGTTTGAGGGTTAGTTTGGTGGTTAATTTGGTGCTGGGTGTTGTTTGTTTTGTGTTGTGATGTTTGGATTTATATTGTTGTTTTGGTTGTGTTTGGAATTTGTTTTTTGGTATTGTTAGTTGTGTTTGTTAATTAGTATTGGTTTAAAGTTTTTTGGTGTGCGTTAAATTTTTGTTTGTGTGTGTTTTTTGATAACTTGAATTGGCGGGTTGTTTGTTTTCTAAATTGGTGGTTGTGTTGTTTATTGGGTTATGTTGGATGTTGTGGTTTTTGTTTTAGGTGTTGATTGTTTGGGGTGGTTTAGTTGTAGGGTTTTTGCGTTTTTGGTGTGCATATTGTTTACAAGGTGGTATGTAGAGTGCATAGTATGCAAAGTTGATTTAAAAATTCATCAAACCGTGATAGATATGATGGCCCTACAAAAACAGATCCATGCAATATATTTCAAAATAATATTTGTAGAAAAAAGCAAAGGTGTACTGCTAAATAAAGTCTTAGATAAACCCTTGGGTATGTTGGTTTTATATGTTGTTAACATAAAAAGAAATGCAAATACAACCCCTTGGATAGGTTCTGTCTTAAATGGGCCCTTAAGCTATGCTGGAGAGTATTCTAATCGGGATCAAGGTAGTGATACTTGTGTGATGCTATCAGAGTTTAGCGCTGGGTCAGTTTATACTTGCGCACCAACATATTTTGAGCATAGACCGTATTTGTGTACGCATTCTAATCTGTATCTGCCTTGGAAGCTATGCGGGGTGGTTGAAGGTGTAAGTTTGGGTCAAGTGGGTTTGGTTACGGATTTTTTGTTGCAGCTAAAACAGGATCTGGTTGACTGTAGCATCGGTATGGGTGAGGTGATAGCTTGTATTGTTGAAATGTTTGGAGTAGAATATGATATTGGGCTCTTGGGTGAGACGGCCAAAAATTTTCTTTTTTTGAATCCGCCCAAACACTCAAAAATAGATTATTTTTCAAATAGCAAGTGTACTTTGGGGCGAATTGTGAGCGTGTTAATTTGAGGTGTTTTGATAATGGCTTGGGTTTTTGTGATATTGGAACTGTTGAAGGGAAACAACCCTACTTGGAACTATCTGCTGAGATGCAATTTCCTGGCTTATTTGACTCTTGGTTAGCTAATTTTGTTCTCAATCTCTCTGTCTTGGAAGTTATTGTATGAGCTCGGTTTTTTCTATTTCCTATTTCTTTTTTTGTCTATGTTACAGTTTATTCTTTTTAATTTTGAGCATTGTTTGGATGGAGACATTTGATTTGTTTGATGGGCTTGAAGCGGTAGAGTTGGGCTCTGTAGATCAAACCTTATGGTTAAAACACCTTTATTCCAAAGGGAGGTGTATAAATGAATAACCCCCAAACCAAATACCCTAACACAACAATTAACGACTCATTCTATAGTGTATGGACTGATAGCCGAGACTGGTGCTACAAATGCACCAAAACAAACAACAAACTCGAATTTGACGAAAAAACAAAAACCACCAAATGCACACAATGCGGCCACACACAAACCTACCCCAACCCCCTTGACTGGACAAGTCTCCAAACCCAAAAATACATAATCAACCAATACATGCCAGGCAAATACTTCTACACCAACCTCACCGCCCAAGAAATCTTTAAAACCTACCTCCGAGAACACACCCACATCGACTGGACTACCTGGCTAATACACGACTACGTACTTGCCAAAATGAAAAACGACAAACCCACTCAAACCAAACTAAAAAAAACAGCCAAACACATAGTCAAAAAAATGAACTACGACCCCAACCCTTGGAAAACACTATTCAAAAAAATGGACGAAAAAAACCCCGAAATATTTTACCAAATCCCCCAAATCATCTACGAAGCGGTCGAAAAAAAACTCAAAAAAACTCTCCCAAAAAAACAACACCAATTCCTTCTACAAAGCTACATAAACGATCTAAACAACATATATGACTACAACCGATGGAAAGGCAACCAAGTAACCTGCTGGATAGCAAGCGAAATCATCAAACTATGTGTAACCGATGCCGAAATAAAACAATACTACATCACCTGCTTTAACTATGACCCAATGATAGAAAACCTCCAAACCGATATACTAACAGGGAAAAAACGTAACCTAGACAGTCAAGAAACCTACATCCAATGGGAACTCAGATTAGCTGACCACTATTTAGCAGAATTAAGAGCCTTTGCTGCTGTTCAAGCAGCATACAATGCCCTAGCCAGTAAACTTGGACTTCATGCCATATGGCCCCCAACAAAAGTCATAGAGTTTGATATTGCAACTGTCCAAACCGTTACCCAACTAATAAACGACCCTGAACTCTTTAGACTCTATGATATAGCCACTGACTTAGATGCTGTTGATGACCAAAAAGCACACTGGTATGCAAAGCACTTTATCAAAAAAGTCAAAGAGCTAATACCTCATCTAATCTCTATAGAACAAGACCAGGCAAAATATGCTGCGTACATCACCTAACAACCAATTATCACAAACACCAATAGTAGCTATCAAATATTTTTTCATAATTATTTTAAACCCTCAAATTTGCTTGATTGATCTTTTTTCTATGTTTTGAAGTTATATGTTAAAATATCGTAAGTATCCATAAAAATTAATCTCACAAGTGCCGTGTAATAAATATTTGGGAATAGTTCGTGGTAGTTTGCGAAAAAGTATCTGAATGGTTATTTGTCAAATCAGGTGGGTGGGGTCAATAAGTTTTGTTGCGGTATATGTTGTATGGGGCATAAGGGAGAACATAAGCGAGCTTGAAGAAGGAAATGAGTGTACCCGTCTAAAATAGCAAAAGGCCATCTGAATTTAAAATATAATTCAAGCCCAAGGTTCAATCCGGGTTAAAGCAATACCTCAAAATTCCTCAGAAACCTCTGAGTAATCCTATATACCGTATCATCATGTTGATAAACCCCTTGTAACCTCTCGATGTAATTACTGACTAATTAAACTATCAATTGTTTCTACATCTGTTGCGGTTTACCCGCCTCCTTGGGGTGGTTGAGCAATAATTTATGAAACATGGGTATGTTTTTGAGTTTATGGGTTGGGTGAAAACGGTTCGGTTTGAATTGGGGAATTGTATGGTTTCGTAACTTACATTCGGCAGTTTGACCTAAAACAGTCAAAAATTAAATCATGTTCAAAAAATATTCGAAAAAATAAGAAAATCATTGTAAACATAACCAAAAACACGCAACAACCGGTAATATAAACAATTCAAAGTATTTTTTTCTCAAACTGTCGAATGTAAGTCGTAAGTTGTTATCTGTTTGTTTTTTGTTGTGAGTGAGTGTTTGTTGGGGTAGTTTGTGTGTTGTGTGTTGTGTGTTGTGGTTTGGGTTTTGGGTGGTTTGGTTGGGGGTTGGGTGGTGGTGTTGGTGGTTGGTGTGGTTAATTAGTTTGCGCTGAAGGTGCTTGTTCTTTGTAATGGGCGTAAAATTAATATGACTGGTTTTTGGAGACTGTAGTTAGCAATTGGATATGGAGCAAATGGTGGGGTATGGATGTGTGTGGCTTCAGATGGAGATGTGTGTTTTCTTTTAACAAAAAATGCTGGGCTTCTTATGAAAACATCATGTTATTTTAATAATTGTTCAGACATAATTATTATTGGAGACTATTTAAAACAAATCGTTAATCGGTGCCATGTTGATGAATCTTGATCATTTCTGGTTGCACTTTGAACACATGAATTTATCTGAAACTTTTCCCAATCAGTCCCTAAATTCTGCATTTTTGCGGTTCTCACAGCATCAGCACACCGATAGCGATGTACCTTTATATAACAAACCGCCACAACACCACACATGGAACATGGAACTATTCACCTCACTTAACACACCATCCACCTCAAAACTGCAAAAAACCAAATGCTACACAACATCATTAATGCAACAAAGGTAATAACTATGATAAATATAATAGTCAAAAAACGCACTATGAGCCTATTTCTTTGTATGCTACTGGGACTAACCCTTATCTGGAGCACTATCCCTGACACAACAATTACATCTGCCCAAGTTTCTAACAACAAAATGATTGCTCTAACATTTGACGATGGACCCAGCACAGAAACAGATCGACTACTAAACATATTAAACGCAAATAACGCCAAAGCAACCTTTTTCGTTCTCGGATCCAAAATAAGTCAATACCCCTCTGTGATAGCAAAAGCATCCACACAAGGATGCGACATCTTTGGACACTCATGGAACCATAACGACCTCACAACCCTTACTCCTACTGAACTTACACAAGACCTGAAAAACACAAATAACGCCATCTTTAACGCAACAGGCATCCATCCTAATATGTTCCGCCCACCATATCTTGCATATAACGACGACGTTATAAATGCTGCAAAAGATATGGGACTCGCAATCATACTCTGCGCCATCGACTCTGCTGATTGGGAAACTCTAAACGCAACCGCTATCTATAACCAAATCATGAACGAAGCCTGGGATGGCGCTATTATCCTTTGCCACGACATATATGCACCAACCGTAGATGCCCTAGCACAAGCCATACCTGACCTAATCGCCGATGGATATGATCTAGTAACTGTATCAGAACTCTTAGGCAAAACAAACCCCGGACAACTATATAGCAACAGTATAGGCGATTGGAAAGGACACACCTACACCATAATGGCCAATGATAGTCTATGGGATATTGCCGAAAAATTTTCTAAAACAACAAACACACGTGACATACAAACAATGATGAATGACATAATCACACTAAACAAAATCAAAGACGCCAACGACATCCCCGACGGATTAATACTACGTATCCCTTGCACCGATGCGGGCTCTCTTTATCACCAATGGGATGACGATGACGGTGTATACACAAACCCAACCTGTACGACAAATGGATACTGGACCTATACCTGCCTTAAATGCACTCTCCATCACATAGAAAAAGATAACGGCCCATTAGCTGGCCACACCGAACACACAGAAACTGTCGCAGCTACAAACACCAAAGATGGCTACATCAAAGTGACCTGCACCATCTGTAGCAAAGAACTCAACTACACTGTTCTTGAAGCCACAGGCTATCCCGTAACCTATGATGCAACTGGCGGCACAGACAGTCCAATCGGAGGCCAATATAAACAAGGCGTCATAGTACCCGTGTCAAGTGTTGTACCAACAAAAACGGGATATGTTTTTGCTGGGTGGCTCTATAATGGGGTTGTCTATTTTGGCGGGAGCTCTTTTGTGATGCCCAATGCGAGTGTTACTTTGGTTGCTCAGTGGACAGTAAATTCGACGTTTGTGGTGTTGTATGATGTTGCGGGTGGTTCGGGTGGTCCTGTTAATGGTACGCAGTATGTTGCGGGTGCTAATGTTACGGTTTTGGGTGTTGTGCCGGTTCGGGCGGGGTATGTTTTTGCTGGGTGGCTCTATAGTGGGGTTGTTTATAGTGGTGGGGATTTGTTTGTGATGCCCAGTGCGGGTGTTACTTTGGTTGCTCAGTGGGTATCTAATCCGACGTTTGTGGTGTTGTATGATGTTGCGGGTGGTTCGGATGGTCCTGATACTGGCTTGTATGAGCCGGGTGTTTCTGTTGTTGTTTTGGGTGTTGTGCCGGTTCGGGCGGGGTATGTTTTTGCTGGGTGGCTCTATAGTGGGATTGTCTATTTTGGCGGGCTCTCTTTTGTGATGCCCAGTGCGGGTGTTACTTTGGTTGCCCAGTGGACGGCAGAACAGTTACCCACTTATGTGTTTTATGATGTTGCGGGTGGTTCGGATGGCCCTGACAATGACACGCCATATGCTGCTGGTGATAGTATTGTTGTTTCGGGTGTTGTGCCGGTTCGGGCGGGGTATGTTTTTGCTGGGTGGCTCTATAATGGACTTGTCTATTCTGGCGGGGGCTCTTTTGTGATGCCTACTGATGGTGTTACTTTGGTTGCTCAGTGGGTATCTAATCCGATGTTTGTGGTGTTGTATGATGTTGCGGGTGGTTCGGCTGGTCCTGCTACTGGCTTCCATGTTGCTGGTGTTTCTGTTGTTGTTTCGGGTGTTGTGCCGGTTCGGGCGGGGTATGTTTTTGCTGGGTGGCTCTATAGTGGAGTTGTCTATAGTGGGAGTCAAATGTTTGTGATGCCCAGTGCGGGTGTTACTTTGGTTGCTCAGTGGACAGCAAATCCGACGTTTGTTGTGTTTTATGATGTTGCGGGTGGTTCAAGTGGTCCTGATATTGATTTGCATGAATCGGGTGTTTCTGTTGTTGTTTCAGGTGTTGTGCCGGTTAGGGAGGGGTATGCTTTTGCTGGTTGGCGCTATGATGGAGTGATTTATTTTGGTGGGGACTCTTTTGTGATGCCTGTAAACAATGTTAAAATCACAGCACAATGGATAGACAGCGCATTAGCACCCTATACGGTAATTTACAACGCTAATGGTGGTGTAAATGCCCCAACAGATCCCCGGAGCCCATATGTTTCTGGTATAACTGTAACGGTCCTTGGACAAGGCAGCATGACCCGATCGGGTTATACATTTAGCGGTTGGGCAGTAAACAGTACCTCAAGTCGAATTTGTGTCGAAGGCGAGGCCTTCATAATAACCGGGAACACAATACTTTATGCAATATGGACCGAAACACCTGCCTCTGGTGGGAATAGCGGCGGTAGTGGTAGCGGAAGCGGAACAACATCTTCACAATCAAACTCTGCTCCAAGTTTGACTCCCGCTCCAAGTTCAATCCCAAGTTCGACTCTAACCCCAACTTCAAGTGGGTCAAGCAATGATGATGAAGAATCCTTCTGGTCTTTTTGGAGAATTGTGCTAGTGATGTGTATCGTGTTGGGGGTCAGTGCAGTGTTGGCGGTTGTAGGCGTTACAGACGGGTTGCTACCAAAGAAAAGAGGATTTGTGGCGTGAGGGTGTTTAATTTTTAATGCATAGCAACAAATACCGTTCTGTTTTATTTTTTAATTTATTTGTGTCTATTTTGTTACTATTGACTATGTACGTTTATTGTCTTGTAACGTACACTTTTCATTGGTTATATATTGTACTTTTGTTTTATGGGGTTATAATTACGCCCTATTTAGCTCTTGGATTTGTGCACTCTCACCAATATCGCCCATTACCGGATAAGAACTATCGACCCACCGTTAGCGTAATAATGCCCTGCTATAACGAAGGCACCGCTATAGTGGATGCTATTTCAGCGGTGCTAAACTCTGATTATCCAAAAGACAAAATAGAATTGGTGGTTGTGGACGATGGCAGCACCGATAACACTCCAAACATAGTTGCTGACTTGTTAGAAAAAAGCAATGGAGCGTTTCGTTTTCTTAAACTAGAGAAAAACATGAAGAAGCGTCACGCCATGGCGTATGGTATCGAACATGCAAACGGAGAGATTATTGTCAGCATAGATAGTGACGCTATAGTTGAAACAGATGCCGTGACCAATCTTGTTCAACCCCTCATAGATCCAACCGTCTATTGTGTTAGTGGCAATGCTATAGTTTCTAATGAGCACAAACCAAAAATCAACACCACTCTTGCACGGCTACAAAAAGTCTGGTATACCGATGGTTTTTGTCTTCGTAAGGGCGCCGAAAGTCTGTTTGGTATTGTTCTTTGTTGTTCAGGTGTGCTCTCAGCGTTTAGAAAAGACAAAGTGTTGCAAGTTTTGCCAAATTGGTTAACTGAAACCTTTAGAGGACGCCGATGTCTCTCTGGAGAGGACGCTCAATTAACAACTTGGATGTTAAAGCTTGGTGGTAACTCAGTTTTCCAATCCACGGCCATAGTTTACACGGAAGCTCCTCCCACTATGAACGGGTTTATTAAACAACAGCTTCGATGGGGCCGAGGATCATTTTATAGCTTGATGTTTGCTTTCAAAATCTTTTTTAAAAAATCTATGACAACAAAATTGTTTTTTTACACTACCTTTATAGCTTCAATCTTTTCGCCCTTTGTGTTATTTCTTAGCCTTTTAGCTCTTATGCTGATTAACAGTATATCGCCTCTGCTTATTTTCCTTGTAGGCTACATACTCATAGGTTATCTTTCAGCGCTTACCTGCAAAATGTTAGTGCCCGGTTTTACTACTAAAGACCTTTTTTACCGTACATTTTTATTTATCTTAATGATACCCCTCACAATATTGTATTTCTATTCTTGGGTAACCATTTATCGAGAAAAAACCTGGGGCACACGCTGATACTTTGGTGTTATCCTGCCTGACCTTTATTTATTGGTGGGTGGCCCCTTTTTGTTTTTTTGGGTTTGTCATATTTTTGTGTGTGGTGTTTTTTGAAAGTTGTCGGATTATTGTGTTGGTTGAATGTTTACGTGTTGAGTCGTAAAATTGTTTGAGTGGAGAAATTATTTCGAGATAAAACACTGCAAAACACCCAAACCCCCAAATAAACACCAAACTCAAACCAACTACAAAATAAAACAACAAACAAACAAAACATACTACTTGAACACCGTCTAACCAGACAACAACCTACTACACACTGCACAGCAGAGCAATTATTGCTTATTGCTCTTAGGGGCCCTTTTTTGCATATTTACCATATCCACTGGTCGAGTGTTTAGCACCTTGGGTTGAGCTGCTGATTTGTGAGGGGTCGTTTTAATTGAAGTCTCCATAAGGGGTTTGTCTGGAGCGTTTAGTTTAGTGCTAAATAAGCCCTCAGCTGAGGCTACATCGGTCTGTTTCATATTTAGCGTGTTAGCCAACCAAGCACTTGTTGTATGGGTCTCCATATTCTCTATGGCCTGGGCGGTAAATTTTTCATCACCCATCAAGCTGCGCAGTTGGTTTTTTCCATTTCCCAAAACATAATGCGCCATATCTGAGGCCAAAGCCGGATTTCGCTTAACAATCACATTACGCACCTTTGTCATAGCATATCCATAGGCCCTCTGCTCTTTGATAGTCATTTTCACCCCTGATGTTTGGCAGAGTGCTTTTCCTAATACTTGAGGTGAAGCAGTACTAAATAAGTTATTGTTGCGGCGATTAACCTTCTGGTAACTATTATCTATTGGACCTAATTTTTCTATACCTGCAAATAGTTTGGCGTTTGCAACCGAGCCCTTCTGGGTCACCGTTCCAGTATTAAAGACGTCTAAGGCAAATCTTGGTGATGCATCAAGAGCTTCAAGATTTGGAATATGTATACCTTTTTGAATAGCAGTAACGATTTCTCTATTTGACCCCACCTCATCACGTGCGTTTTGATAAAAGACAAGCCGTCCTTCTTTTGGCAGCTTCCCCTGCGTTTGAGCACGATTCCAATTACTATACGCCACCTCGGGAGGTAGAGACAACAAATGCTGCCTAACCTCCAACCCCG
The DNA here is from genome assembly GCA_031274765.1 of Nitrososphaerota archaeon. Taxonomy (GTDB): domain Archaea; phylum Thermoproteota; class Bathyarchaeia; order Bathyarchaeales; family Bathycorpusculaceae; genus Bathycorpusculum. The sequence goes on from JAISPR010000092.1 coordinate 14,740, forward strand.
CCCTTTTTGACTCTCTGAGCACCTCTGCTATCTCAGGATAATTACTGCCAACATACCCCTGATATATGTCCTCATTTGATTGCTTCTCAAGCCCCTCCACAAAAAGAGCCCCCGTCTCTGGGGTGGCTGACGGAAGAACATCCCCCGCAGAATTCTTATACAACACCGCCCCAAGAGTGGAACCGGCCCGATTATTAAGGAAATCTTGCGTCACCCTTTTTTGCGCATCCATAGAACCCATAACCGCCCGTCCCATCCCACGCATACCCACCGCTCCAAGAGCAAGCCTGCCCCCGCCTCCGCCACCCGCCAAAAGAAACCCACCTACCGCACCAGGAACTGCACCCGACACAAAACCGCGTCCCGCCTGCTCAAGCATCTCTGTTTTAGTTAACCCCCTACCCGCTAACCCTCCAAGCCGACTCGCCATAGCTCCTCCTCCACCAAATATTGCTCCCCCGGCCATCCCAAGAGCTGCACCCGCAGCAGTAGTGACCGCGCCACCCACAAGATTTGCCGCGGCCATCCCCAAAGCACCAAACTTACCCACAAACACTGTGGACATATACGCAGCCGCAAAAAGCGTAATAATAGCTATTAAAATCTGGGTCAATGGATTTAGACTGGTTGATATGAGAATCTGGTAACCAAACAAAAGAACAATCGATGCCATGACACTTGCAAACATAAACCCCACCAAATCCTGTAGTAATGTATCTGCAAAGTGTTTGGTTAGCGGAATCAGACGCAAAACCAAAATCAAGGGCAAAACCGCAGCTAAAACCCCTGTAAAAAAAAGCCGAGTAACACCCATAACAAGAGTTAACATCAAAATCGAGGCAACCAGCATGATTAAAATACCGCTAAAGAAAAATCCTGTGAAAGGATCCATGTTTGGCAAAGGAACTGTTCCAATACCCCCTGTAGCATACCCCACAATAGTCTCTATGGTATTGCCCGAAGGAATTAAAAGACCCAACCCGCCTACATCTGACCAACCCACAAAAAGGTTTATGGCCCCAGCCACAGCATTGTAAATAGGCTGACAAGCAAATATGAGAATCACTGTAAACACACTATTCATTACAATATTAGCGGCTGTTCCTTCATTCATTATCCGAAAATTTTCTAACACATAACATATGGCTGCCACCATTAAAACCACCGCAAACATAGCCAACGCGATGGTCTGCATCAACCCAAACACTTTGAGCATAGGTACCCCTAATTGCTGTCCAAACGTTCCACCGCTGCTGGGCGGTGCAGTTATCAGGGGAAGCTCAAGCAGATAGGAATATATCCCGTTTGGACCCCCAATTATAATGCTAAACAAAGTCGACATAATCGCTGGTGCAGCAAGATAGATAGTAAGCATAGTAACTGTAAAGAAAGCTATTAAAATACCTGCATCCACTCCCAACAAAGCCCGCTTAGCTCTAAACATAGCAATTATTGGTTGAACTTTTCTACAAAGCTCCCTACCAAAGAAACGAAATGAAATCAATAGCTACACCACAACAAAAAAACCCGACTGTTTAAAAACAGGAGAACCCCTTGAAGATAATCTATTCACTTGACAGCTTGTGCAATAGCTAAGTTAGCTATTGGTTGCGTAGTGCATATAGCACAAAATTTGCAAGTATGACCACAATAACAAGTGCCAAGAGATATAGTGTGGCTTGGTTGAATGGGATTGCCCATCTTGGAGTAACATATGGCTGTACTGCTAAGCTTTGATGAAATGTTGTGCCCCAAATATTTGTAGCCTCAACATAGAGCAAGGCCTGGTTTTGTTCTGTTAGGGCTACTACGGTTTGGTCTTTGGGCACTACGAGTTGGGTTTGGCCACAAAACCCCCACGTATCATTAGAAATTGCACTGTAACCGGGGTAGTATTGTTGGATTGTTTGATAGGTTTCTTGATAGTCAAGTAGACTTTGGGGTTGTGTTTGGGGCAAAACTAAGGCCAGCGTTTTAAGCATCCTTAGTGAGGGCTTATCTATGGGTTGTATTTCAAGGCTTTTTTTATTTGTTGTCCCAGTGACTGCATATATGGTTATATTGGCTAAACCGCCCAACTCAAAGGGGGCTTTGAGTTGTAGGTGGGTGCTTTGAGGGTCATCTGTAATTATATCCACTTGAAGCGGGGCGGCAGTATCAAAGTTTAGGGCAAGAGTGTAGGGCTGATTATCCCCAAAGTTGAGCGGGATTGTTTGTTGCCAAACAATTTGTTTGGCTTCTATTTTTAGGTTATAGTAGAGGGGGCTTGTGCGTTTTAGGACGGCTTCAATGTTACCGGTACCCCTAAATGTTTGGGGCCCTGCGTCATAGAGATCAGCTGTGGCCAGGGTGAGCGTTTCTTTATCGCTTGTTTGCTCCTCAAAACTGGCCCCTAAACGCTCGGATTCGGTAAAATTAAATGCCGACTCAAACGTTGCTGTTATGCTAACCGTATTGTCGGTGACCCAGGTTTGGAGAAGAGGGTTCCATTTGAATGCTGTGGCGTTAAACACTTTATCATAGAACTCATAGGGAGTGGTAAAATTGGTTTCAAAATAACTCGAGGATCCAAACCGTTCACATCCAAGACTCAAATTATAATAAAGCGCATTAGTGAACCCCTCAGTGGTGATTTGAGCTGCAACTGTTTGGTCTAATTGGTATTGGATTTTTGCATAACGTGTTTGAGCTGTAAAATATTGCACTGGCTGAAGGCACATTAAGCTCTGACTTCTACTTATCCCGGTGGCTTTAGCAAACAAATCGATGGCTCTATTGTGTGCATATATGGCCATAACGGTATTTCCAAACGGAGTGACAGTTAGCGTTGCACTTGGCGAATTAATTTCTTCCACAAGTTGATCCTGGAGGGTCATTTGATTTATTGATTGGTTAGCCTGCAAAGAGGGGTTTATTTTTGGCGGAAACACAATACTTGCTTGCAACTCAAACCACTCCTCGATATCACCGTTTCTTGTTGGTGCGGCTATATTTGGAGCCCAAGTATAGCTATGATTTGAATTGGTTTCCCAAAGAAAAGTTTTAGGCAACACACCAGCCAAATAGGCTTGCTCATCAACCCACAAAACAGGTTGCTGGGCTCTATCCTCCCCTACACCCTGAGCCAAAAACTGAACATTTGAGGTTTGGTTAAAAAAATTAGTCACCCTAAGGTCTGGGGTGAGCGTTTGCTGCATGGTATCGAGGTCGGGAATTTTCTGAGCATAGCCCGTCCAAGTAAACTTGTCAATAACTGCCCGCTGATTAAGATTACCGGTTGGTCCATTACCCTCATAGCGTAAAATAATCGTAAATGGTTGCTCATAACTCAAACCCCCGCCAGATGGAACCATATACGCAAGAGTGGGCGTGAAGTGAGGTTCATACTTGACAACCTGAACCGTTAACTCTGCAACGGCTAACATTAAGGGATATGTTTTATTCTGAGCCATACTTGCAGTACCCCAAAACTCTACTCTGAAAAGATAGACGCCACTTGGCACCAAAGACAAAACCTCAAACCTCCAACCCCCTTCAATGGAACTACTAAAACTATCAACCATACAAAAAACCCCAGAATCATAAACAATTGCCGCACTCTCAAAACCAGCTGCCACAGACAATTCTAAGCTATACCTTATCTCAAACTTATCCTCCGGATAAAAAGTGCCATCCGCATTCATCGACACATAACCCTGGCTATCAAAACAGGGCACAACACTTAACACCACCCCACCATCACCCTCTATAACTATATTTTGCGCAAGCAAACAAGGAAAACCGACACCCCCCAAAATAACCACCAAAAAAACCCCAAAAACAATCAACCCCTTATTATAATCTGGTCTATTTCTATATTTTCTGGGCTGTGGATTGATTTTATAAAATATGTTCCCAACCAACATCAAGATTCCCTCACTACACCTACAAACTTGTTGATGAAAATTTAAAAAAACAACCAACACCCAAACAACTATAGCCTTCTTTGACCTATAATTTATGTGAGTTTTTCAATTTTTCTACTATAATCTATTTTTGATGGACTTTTTTGTGAAAAACAGGTTATTCTCAGTAGCATTTTACTAAAAATAATTGTTTTTATGCAGGTGATTTTTTAGAGTTTTTTAGTTTGAATACTTTCTCTGGTTTAGATATTTTGTATGGTTTGAAAAATATGTATGGCTTGAATTTTGACAATTCAACCCGGGTACTTAGTAGAAAAAAATGAAAAACTCATAATTTAGTGACCGGTAGAAATACTCCAAACAGTTTGCCATAGCGATTGTCTGAAAAATAGATTTTGTGTTTTGACAAAAACGACAGAAAAGCGGTTCTTTTCTTGTTTTTCCAAATTTTTGTTATTTTTCAGATATTCTGGTGCGGGTTAATTGAAAATTATGGAATAACCTGTTATGGGTTGTACTTTTTTCTTAAAAATGACGGGGGTCGACTGTGCAAAACTCTGATAAAATTCACCAAAACCCCAACATATAGCAACAGATGAAAGTATGTGCTACCTATAACGTATAGCGATGTTATTTTTTAACTTTTACACAATCGGGTTGAGTATTTTTAGCATGTGAGCGGACGTCTTATTGTTTTTACCCGTTGTTTACTTGTACGTTTTTGATTTATCATCGTTTTAAGGATTTTATCCATTGCTTTTTGTCGGTCAACAAGGGTATTGAGTAGGTTTTTAGCTGGTGATTTTTGACTTATTTGAAATATATTTTCAAGGCTAAAATTGATAATCAATGACATTTGAATGAGGGTGCTCAAAAAACCAATGAGCTCCTAAACGCTCTAAACATCCATATTACTTAAAATGAGAAGTTAGGGATGTAACTTAGCAATTGCACTGTTGGAGACATGCCTCATAGTTTTTCTGTATAACGGCCGTAGACGGATGTTCCTTACTCAAAACCCTCTCAAATATGGCTAAAGCTTTTCCATACATCTCTAACGCCTCAACATAATTCCCTTGACTAAAATAACTGTTCGCGATGTTACTATAAGTAATAGCAGTGTTGGGGTGATCTTTACCCAACACCCGCTCGCAGATGGTTAGCGCCTTCATATACCACTCCAACGCTAAAATATAGTCTCCCTGACTATCATAGATGCATGCGATGTTGTTGTAGGTGGTTGCTGTGTCGGGGTGTTCTTTGCCTAGCACTTTCTCTGTTATGGTTAGAGCTTTGTTATACCACTCTAACGCCTTAGGGTAATCCGCAATATCCTCATAGTGTCGTCCAATCCAACTCATCAAAATTGCAAAATCCGTATTAACCACATGTTGGCCATTATAGAAATACTGGGATAAAGAGACCGCATAATCTATGTATGGCTTGGTTTTTACAAAAGTATCTGTATTATCCCAAGAAATCGCTTCCAATAAATGACTCAATAGCTTACGATGATTATCAAAAGTGATGGTTGTTTGTGCAGTCACTGCAACCTTTACCAACTGATGCATAGAATAAGATGTTTCTCTGCCGCCTTCCTGTATATGTTCCATTAACCAAGTGCTTTTGGACAAATCGTTTAATGTATGACTGCATTGGTCCTCATCTATGTTAGCGTCTTTTTGTAGCCACTGGACACATACTGATTGAGAAAGGGGAATATCTGGAAATAAAGCAAACGCCTCAAGTAAATTCTGAGCAGCCTCAGTTTTGATATCTTTTAGTTGATACAGTTTGTTGATTTCTCTTTGTGATTCTTCGTCATTAATTCCTTTACTAACAAAATTTTCTTCCGTTAATTTTTTGGCCAACCGAGTAAGGCCCGCTTGCGCTAACACTCCAAAACGGCGCACAATAAATGCACTACACCCTGCCCGCTTATCTATCATGTCCTCAATTATTGATCGTTCGTCTTTTGTCAAAGTTGGTGCCGGTTTGCCCAAATAGCGTTGAGCTTGAAAGATTTGCACACAATCCTCTATATGGAGCGGTGTAACCGGTATAGCCTTAAAATATTCGCCATCAAATAATGTTCGAGAAGCAAATAACACAGTTGCCCTTAGGGTAAACAATTTTTTAAATGATTCATCTTCCTGAATCGAGTTCTGATTTTTTTCCCGTTTATCATCAATCAAAAACAGTACGGATGTAGCGCTACATAAATTCTGCATATATGTCCAAGCATCATCTATATTCTTTCCTGCCAGACAGGTGATTTGAGTAGTTAAACTACTATCGATGGAATCAACGTAGTGTAACAGGGCAATATGATTAAAATATCGATTTATGTTTTCTTTCTTTTTTATAAAGTATTCATATATTTTGTTGAGTATTTCTGTTTTACCAATACCGCCCATACCAGTCAACTGTATAGGCGGTGTGTCGTTTTGTAGTTCCTTGCAAAGGACATCAACGAAATCTTTTCTACCAAAAATAAGCTGCTTGTCCCAACGAGGGGCGTTTGGAGTCAATGTGTATTCTGGGGACATGGGAACACTTGACTTATTTTTGTTTTCAAAAAACCGCCGTACATGGTTTTTCCAGAGTAATTCATGTTCCGGTTTACAACTATGTAAGCAGAATTTTTCTTCAAAATATTCGATATCTGCATCAACTATCTCTTGTGATGTAACTTTTTGAAAAATTTGACGAATAACATCACTGTTATTGATGCAGTTAATGTTTTTTAATTCTTCTATAAATCTATCTGCGACGGTTTTATCCCCTGGCCAGTTTTTGTATTTAGCAGTGTCTTTCCATGCCGCTTTAAAACAGTCAACTAACTGATTACGTAGTTGCTCCTCAACAGGTACTTCTCTGACTTTTCCCCAAATTTTTTTTACAATAGGCGGTCCACAAGATATTATAGTACTTGATAGGATACTCTGCACTTGGGGGTCAGAGAGGAAACCGATAAGCTGATGCATAAGCATATTGCATCAGCATTATATTAAAAAATAACACATATAATATACAATAAGAAAAACTACACTTTCAATACCATTAGTCATGAATGAGAATAATAAATCAGATGGTGCAAAAATCAAACAAGCATCATTACCGTTACAGGTAGTGCATATCCTTAATTGTTGTTGTATGTTGGGGAGTGATGAATTTTATTGAAGCTTTGTGCAGTCTGAAATAGTGTTTTTAAAGTTTGAGCGTTAGAAGTAGGGATAACTATGGGTGTATTTGATGGTGGTGGCGGTGTGGGAGGCTGTTGGGTTGAGGTTAAGCCGCTTATAACTTCCGAATTGGGACCGGCAAACTTTGTAGCTATTTTAGATGCACTCTATGACTTGGGTAAACCTTATCGATTTTTGATGGTTGATACAAAAGATAGCCTTGTTAGGGGGCGTCAGTTGGTTAGGTTTTTTTTCCAGTTTCCAGACCCCCAAACCCAAAAGCTGATGTCAAATATTATAAAAACTCTAATAGACGTGGAAGTCACCTCGACTAACCCGCCTGAGCAAAGCTATTTGGTTAATTTGGAGTTAGAATTAGCAAAAAACTATGCTCTGAGCATAATTAACTGGCAAGAAAAGCATACTCTCAATTTTATCGATAGATTAGTTGCCTCTATTGCTGGTTCAGATAGCTGTATTGAAATTGTAGCCCAAGCCGACCCAAACGCAGCTCTAAATATACAAAACTATCTCTTTGAAAAAATCCATCCCGCTCCAAGTATCGGTAAAGAATGTTTAAATCAAGGCCTTAACTTAGTGGGAACAATTTCTCAAAAACCCTCCTCTGCCCGGTCAGCTAAGCCTCAAGGGCCCTCTAAATTTGATCCAGACGTTAGAGAAAGTGTAAAAGATGCTAAATTAAAACTTTGCAGCAAGCTTTTTACCTGTCAAATAGTTATTCGAAGTAATTGTGTCCAAACTGCTCAAACGCTCAGACATGCGTTGCCTGCGTGTATGAATCAATTTCGAACTTTTAGAACCCAAAAAAAGCTCCAAGGGATTTCTGGGATTCTGGGTGCCCCTTCTAGGTATGTTTTGAGAAATAATGTTTTTTGTCGTTTGTGGTGGGGGTTACCGTTGGGTATTGTTTTGTTTGGTACGGTTGGCGGGTTATTTGATCCCTTAGACTTTATCGGTTCTTCTTTTAAGGTAGGTGAGGGGGTGTTTTTGTGTTTGATTGCTGTTTTGGCGGTTTGTTTATTTGTGGGGTTTAGAAAGCGTTATCCGATTGTGCTTTGTACCCAAGAGTTAGTTCAAATAATCGGGTTGCCCACGGCCACTGAAAAGTTATCTATTCCTTTGGGTAGGGTTCCTCTTGCAAGGATGCAGCTGGGTTCTGAGCCGCGCTTATCTTTGGAAAGTAATTTTTCTGTCATGGAGAAACTAGAAAGTTAACCATTTCCTGTGCCGTAAAGATACCCCTCTACCCTTGTTACCCCTAAAAATTTCAATCTTTTCTGTTCTATCTATCTGTCAACATTTTTTGTGTCTCTATACTTATTTAATATCCTTATCGCTGTGTCCAACAATACGCACAACCCCTTTTTGTTCTCAACTACTTTTTTGGTCTTTGCTATTTTGGATGGGTGTTCTTATTCTTCTTTGTGCTTGTTTATGTTTTCTTTTATGTTTCATATAACTATTATATTGTAACGGAACTTATTGGTTCTATTCACCTGTTTGTGAAGCTCTTTTAATTTTGTTTTATTCTCAGATAGTTTGTATAAATTAGAATTTCCTTCAAACACTCTTCAGGGCCATTTTTAAAGTCAAAGTTTGGAAAATTTGCTGAAGACTGTATTTTATGTTCCCTTGACATGAAACCTTGGTTTCTATGTTAAAGTGGGTCGTTACATAGCGTGTTGGTTGTTATTTGTTTGTTTGCTGAGTTGATTTTTAAAGTTGCATACTCTTAGTGTTGATAAATATGTTGCAGTTGTTGATGTGGGGTTCTTTTGTTTTTGGGTTAGGCGTTTTAATTTATGCGGCTATGTTTGATTTTAAGCATCGGCAAGTTTCAAATAGGGTTTGGCTGTTTGCTTATCCGATTGGGGGTGGTTTATCTTTTTTGGGCGTCGGGTGGGGTTTGTTGGGTGTGGAGGCTGTTTTGGTCTCGCTTGGGTGTGCGTTAGGGTTGGGGGTGATTCTTTTTTTCTTGGGTTTTTATGGCGGGGCAGATGTTAAGGCGCTCATATTTATCGGGTTAACGGTTCCAAGGTTGCCGTTTATTTTTAATCCTGTTCCCGGATTAGCTTTGGCTCCGGTTTTGGTTGTGTTTTTTAATGCAACTCTTTTAACTGCCGTGTGGCCCCTATCAATTTTTATATTGAACCTAAAAGATATTCTCAAAGCAAACCCTTTGTTTGAAGGGATAAACCTTTCTTTTGTGCAAAAAGGGTTAGTGCTTTTTACTGCAAGGAAAGTACCGTTGGACATGGTGGGTTGGCGATATTTTCCTGCTGAAAAAATAGTGCTGCAAGGGGGTAACCCCACAAGAAAACTGTGTCATTTTGTTCGAGCTGAAGCTGATTTGTCTAACCAGCTGGCTATCATAGAAGCAAACAAAGCGCTATATCAAAACGGGGTGCTTGCCTCTCCAACAATACCTGCGATATGTTTTTTTACTTTGGCTCTGGGCACGGCGTTGTTTGGGAATCTGTTTTTCTGGGTTGGGGCTCTTTTTGGAACTATATCTCTATAGCCCTTTGTTAACTCAAGCGGCTTGTGGCATAACGTGTAGCATGTTGGTTTATGGCTTTTAGCAAGGACCCCTATTTTCATAGTGTGTTTGGTAGGTACCGATTTAGGAACTGTACAAAAATAAGGCATAATTATTTTTGCTAAAAATACATATAATTCCCGACTATTATTACAAATTATTTTTATACAGTTCCTTAGCATAGTTAATTTAGTGCAGGTCAAATGTATGTTAGCTATATACCTGATTGGCAGATTCTTTGAGGTTTGAAAATAAATGTCATCTTAATTCAGGCGTAGCACATAGTGCATCTGGCTGGTAAAAACTATTCTATATTGGTACACTGCATAGTGTTTGTGAGTGAAAACTGTAGCCCCGCGTTGTTTGGTTCAGCCAGTATGTGGGTGAAAAAATAATTTGGGAGGTGTGATGCTGCTTGCTATGGAGTTAGGTTTTTTTCTATGATGTTTTTTTCTACAAGTTGGTCGTAGAATGTTTTTATGGTTTGTTTTAGGGTTTCTTCGTTTGCTATGCCGGCGCAGATTAGTTTGCCTGTGAGGAAAACAAGAAAGGTTGCTTTGGTTTTTTCCATTTTGTAGACGGCGGCGGGAAATTTTTCTTGTTCATATAGGGCGGATTCGAATTGGTTGATGAATTCTTCTAAGGCTATGGAGACTCCTCCGATATTTATTGTGGCGACCAGATTTTTTATTTCCCATGTAGTGGTGCAATTGTTTGAAACTAAGTTTTTTGTTTTGAGTTGTTCAAGAAATGTTGTTATGGCGGTGTGGCCTCGGGTTTGGGTTTTTGTTCCGGTGCATACGAATTTGCCGGTTCTAAAGAGTAGAAATGTTGCGGGTGGGGTTTTTTGTTTGTAGATTAGGCCTGGGAAGCGTTTCCAGTTGCGTTTAGAGTTTTCTAGTTGGGTGGTTGCGGTGTTTAGGTCTATGGGTTCGCTAAAGGTTCCAGTTATTACAATGTTTTCGATAATGATTTCGTATTCAAGCATGGTTTCACGATGATAAAAGGGTTGGGGATTTAAAAAGCCCTGTGTGTTGGTGTGGTGGTTTGTTGGTGGGTTGTTTTTTGTTGTTTTTTGTTGGTTGTGTTTGGTGGTGTTTTGGTTGTGGTTGAATTTTGAGTGGTTATTTATAGTTTGTATGGTTGTTTTGTTGGTGGTAAGAAAAGCACTGAAAAGTATGGCCTGGAAAGTTGATAGCCAAACACATTGGCGGAGACAGATAAACTTACAAATACAACGCTTATGATGTGAAAATTTGGATTTTTTGGGTTGTGGTGTGTTGTTTTGTGTTTTGGGTTTTGTGTTTTGGCAAAGGTTGGGTTGCAATGGGTTATATGGCCGGTTTCCTATCGTGGTTGTGGGAACACTTTCTATTTGATATAAAAACAATGGATGTTGCGCTTGTCAAACCAAAATGTTTGGAATAAAGAAAAAGAAATATCCAACCAAATGGATCTATATTGGTGTAGTAACACTCTTGTCCACACAACCAATCTCACCCTTCCAAGCAAACTCATCCTAACCTATGGAAACAGCCCATCCTAAATCAATGCTGCGAAAATCCACCTAACCGTCTTGTTGTAATTAGTTTTTGATAAATCAACCCCCCTTCTAGCCTTGACTATTTACAAAATAGTTGAATAATTCACCATACACCATATTCAAATTTGGTTATAAGGTAACTATGTTTGTAGATTTTATCCCAACCTCAAACTATCTGTTTCAAAATCCTTGAATTCTTAAAACAAATCGGCCAAGCTTTATCAGGAATTTTTTAAACCCTTTCTCCAAAAACCAACCGGACATCATTTGACAGTTCCACCAGCGAGATAACTCTTTTTTCTTTTGGCGTGTATGGTCATCACACTGGAAGTGTCAAAAAATAACTGTTTGCTATAGTTATCGATAAACAACTCCGGTGTCACGTATTTTAGCTATAGGTTGGAAATATTGTTGATGCTGCAACTCTTAAACCACCTATAGTTGGACCTGAGAGGGTGCGGTGGGTATTCTCTTCTTGATGCGGTATGGTGTGCGGATAGTTTGTATCCGCTCGACGCTGAGAAATTTTTTTTGGTGCGGCTGTTTGCGGTAGGTGCTTTTCTTAGAGTTGGTGAAAAACTGCTCCTATGTTTGTTTGGCTCGAAATAGTGTGTGTTTTGGTGAACGTTTATTTTATGTTGTGCAGGGGTCTATTAATTTGTATGGGCCTGGTGTTTGTTTATGTTTATTGTGAAGAGTTTTTAGGCGTAAAAGATTGTTGAGGGTTTGTGTGTAGCTCTGGACGCCAAGTTTTTTGTTGTGCAGATAGGAGTGGTTGGAGTGTTGGGTGTTTGTTTTGTTGTTTTTGGGCGATGGGCGGGAGGGGGCGTTTTATTTTTTGTGGTAAACAGGCGCGGAGGTGTTTGGGTTGGGTTTGGTTGATGGGAATGTTTGTGTTTGGGTGGCGTGTGTGGAGGTGGTTTGGGTTTGTTTTTGAGTTTTTGTTGTGGTGTTCTATGAGAATTTTCAAGGGAGCGCCAATGGTATTTCAGTTGAGGTTGTCTTGTTAGAGATACATAATTGGATTGTAGAGTTTTGCTAACAACATTATTTTGTCCGCAGAATCCAACAAACTAAAAGAATTCTATAAACCATCAACATACAGGTAGTAAATTTTAGAAAATTCTGTTTTGATAGCTGTTGGGTGGTGGCTGGTGGGTTATGGTTGGGGTGTTTTTTGAGGGGTCCTAAAATTTTATTTTGGGGTGTGAGATTTTGTCAAAGCAGGTTTGCAGTATTTGTGTATGGTTTTGTTTTCGCGTTCGCCAAATATAATTTCTGATGGTCGGCAACAGACACAATTATCCTTGAGTGTGGTTTGTTTTTGGAAGGTGCTAAGCCGAGTTGGGGTTTTTTGGGGCCATTGATGGGCTTGTAGCATTAAAAATAAGCCTTCAAACACCAATCGTAGATCTATTTCGTTATGATTGGCTAAGCATTTTAGGTCCCTATGGTTTACGTTTGGTTTCGTTTCTGGCTCGAATATAAGGTTAGTTCTAACCCTGGGATCCGCTCTGCTGTCACATTAATCATTCTGACTGAAATTAATTTTTATCCATATGTTATTAACAGATAATTTTTAATACTCTATACAATAATTAAAGAAAGAAAATAAATATTCTAAAACAACTTTTAGGTTAATAGTAGGTTATTAACATATCCAAACGGCCTTTCGCTATTTAGGAGGGTACACCCATTCTTTCTTCTTTAAACTTCTTTGTTCTCCCTTAGTGTTCCATACAACATTATGCTGCAACAAAACTTATTGACCCCACCCACCTGATCTGACAAATAACCTCCCAAACAATTACACTACACATCCCCCCCAGACTGTCCAAAAACTAACAAAAATCCCAGAAAAACAAAAAAAGAACTGATTTTCTCCGCCCATTTACACCAAAAACACAAAAAAATCTAGTTTATGGACAGTCTCCCCCAAG
>JAISPR010000116.1 GCA_031274765.1 Nitrososphaerota archaeon
CCCCCACATCAAACAAACTAAACACCAAACCTGTAAGAGCCATTACGCCCCCTGTGGGGTAGGCAAAAAGCCATACCCAATTAGAAACCTCACGCGCTCTAAAATCAAAAATAGATGCATAGGCCAAAACACCTACAGCAAAGACAAACGGTACCCACACCAATAGTTGCAACATACTAATCAGTTTTAAAATTACCGAAATTTAAAAACCCCTAATCTACAACCAACACACAAACTAAAACACAATAATTAGGAACTCAATAGTTTCTAAAACGTTGTTAATGTTTAAAAGTTTGTTCTATACCTTGTTTTCTTCAAGATATGCAAGCATTTGTTTAACACTAACAATGTTAATGCCTCTAAAAATATCCAGCGACAATAAATGATCATCCCCTGAAACAATAAAATCAGCTTTCCCATCATAAGCCGTCTCAAGAACCATGTTATCTTTGAAATCCCTCTCAACCGCATTAAATTTCGAAACCACATCCACCACTTCGGCTATCTGCCTTAAAGCAAAAACCTGCCTGCTGATTTGATCAGCATTTACTCTAATTTTTGGTCTTCGAATAACCCCTTCAAACTCTTTTAGAAGCAAATCTGACGTAACCATTATGAGTTCTTTTAAAGCAACCCTCCGCAAGAGGGATCGCGGTTTACCCTCACAGATTAAAGCACTAACTAAAACGTTAGTGTCAAATACAACACGAAACATTCACATTCAGCTTTTGTTTTCTGCTCGGTAGGCATCTATTTCTTGCTGGATTTCTTTTTCAGATAGCTTTAAGCCTTTTTTATCCATCTGTTCAAATATTTCATCCCATTCTTTAACTAGGTCGGGGATTTCTAGTTTTTTTAGTATAAGCAGGTTGTCTTTTCTGTAAACTATGAGTTTGGTTTTTGGTGTTAGGTCTAGTTCTTTTCGCATCACTTGGGGAATGACAACTTGGCCTTTTTCACTCATTGTTGTTACTTCAGCTTCGCTCACATCAATCACCAGTAGGAATATCCTACTTTAACCTTATAAAGCTTCGTAAAACTACAATAAACCGCATTCCAACATGCAGCGGTTTAAAAAAATAACAGAGACAGCTCGTATTCAAGAACTACCGGTAGCCGATGTTTAAGGGGATTAAGGGGGCTTATTTTGTCCTTCTTCTTTATTTGTGGACGGTTTTTTGTTATTTTGTTCTGGTGTTTGCTCGTGGCCTAATTGCATTCTTGAGGGGGGTACTTTGCCAAGGGCTACTGGAAGTTTTGCAACTGCTGTGGGTAAACCAATTATTTGGGCCAATTCCGGTGTAGAGAGTACAATAGGCTGGCGTTTCCTAAAGACCGCAAACAAACCAAACGCTAAACACACAGCTAAAACAAGAAACCCCACATCAAGGGTAAGGGTTGAAGAGGTAACTTTTAGCGGATTAAATAATCCCCGAAGCCCTGCAAGCAATAAAACACCAATCGGCATAACCCACCATAGATTGCAAAGGAGGTTATTTCTTAAAGTATATCTTGGGGGTTTTCTAAGAACACTCACAGGCGATGGCTGTTGTTGTTTTTTGTCTGTTTTAAAGGTTCGAAAGTGGTTCATAGCGGCGGGTAGAGCATTTTTAACTACTCGAGTGCCTTGTGAGGTGTTGCTTTTGATTAGTATTTGGCAGGTGAAAAGTTTGCTGGCAAGTTTCATCTCGCCTTGTTTTAGGCATTCTTTAACCCAAGGGTCAATCTTGGGCTGCACCATTTTTCCTTTAACAGGCTCATTTGAGCCTTTTCCCGCTACCGCCTCACCTATTAAATCAACGATTGGATCAAAAACTGCCTTACCTACTCCTGATTTGCGGCTGACTTTATCATAGAGATACTTTTGCACACCCAAAACTGCGTTAGGATCTGCTATGGCCGTAACTTCAATACACGCATCTGTGCCTGCGAGGGATGCAACAATTCGATCTATGAGATTTACCTGTATTTTCTCCTGACTACCCACTATTATTGGCAGAGCATAGTTTTTTGCTAATTCCAAATCAACCCTAAACCTGTACTGCTGCACTGGCGAATCAGATGCCACCACTTCCACATCTAACAGAGCTCGGATAATGTTTGACATTTGCTTCTTTGTCGGCTCATCCTTAAATTGGAAATAAAACCTAACCAACCGACGATCACAAACCTTTTTATCACAAGTATCCACCACAAGAAAACGATACGGCTTAGCCAAATCATATAATGCGTCTATTATGGGGGCAAAATTTGATGTTTCCAACTCGGCAGTAATAAGAGGTCTAACTTCAACCCAATGCTCGCTTTCAACTAACGACATCCTACATCAACAATTAACATTCCCTGACTTTAAAAGAAACTGTTGCACCACAGTTGACTAACTAAGTGGGCGTTTTTAAAATTCTGTACCCTGTTGTTTTGGTGTAATATTTGAATAAACATAGGTTTAAGGGATTATGGAAAAGAAGAATTGTTGCAAAACAAGTTTGGGCTTTTTTGCTGGTTTTTTTAATGGTTTTCTCGGGGTTGTCTGTTTTCTTAGGGTTGATATCTGCGCAGACGGGGCAGGGTGAGGGAGAAATTAGCATTGAACTGGTACCTCTTTTGGATAAGTATGGTTATCCTGCGGTTAATGCGGATGGCACCTTTTATCCCAATGACAAATTTGAACTATCCTACACTATCAAATTAGCCGCAGAGGTTACTTTTGAAAAAGTAGAGGTCCACTATGACACTTTGGCGTTTAACATGTTTGACCGCAGCAATTTTAGGTCGGAAACTGGTTTTTGCTCCTTTGAAGTTTTGCCCTCTGCAACTGCTGCTGGAACTTATGATTTCTCTTTTAATGTACATGGTAGCCGTTTCTCTGTATCTGAAAACACCACAACACCTGTAACAGTGGAGACAGCGTGGAGAGTTCAAGTTGTAGAGTATGATCCCCACTTCACCGTAGCACTCACTTACACAATTCCAACAGGCAGCGGTTCAAGCTATGACAAACCCTTTGCCCTCATTGTACGCTACGACGGCAACGGACCAAACTATAATCTTAACCAACGTGCTATAATTGACGATTACACATGGACGGGTTACGCACAAAAAATACCTGAAACAGACAACATGCAACAAACCCTAACCCCAAACCTCACCGTAAGTAGTTTTCTTAACCAAACCTCAAACGTCCAATTCCTAACACAAGGCATAGACACAAAAACCAACCAACCAGTTCTAATTATTGATGGAAAAAGTTTTCTAAATAGTGAACTACCGCAAACGTTTCTGTGGGAAGCAAACACTAATCACACCTATGTTTGGACAAAAACCCTGCCAGCAGATAGTTCGGGTTTTGAGTGGTTTGAGTGGCAAGCAAGCATCACCTTCCCACCCGTAATTAACCCAAACTTTGACGCTCAAACTGTAAATCAAGAAGATTTGCAAAATCAACTCTTAGACCAAATCAACTCCCCAAACGGAACCCTAACCACTACACCTTTTGGAAACACTGTTACAGCCATGTATGTCCATAACAAAGACATAGAGCAAATCGCCAAAGACACAGGTGTAGGTAAAAATCAAACCCTAACAAACCTAACAACAACACCAAAATACTTCACCGCTCAAGAACGTTATGCAAAACTCCAATACCAACTAGACCCAAAAGTAGCCAAAGAAATCACCAACCAAAATTTCACAAACACTCTCACATATAACCTAACAATTGGTTGCAACCTTTTTGGCACCCCGCGATATTTTGACGCCAACTTTACCTGCGAATACGAATTCTTTGATAAACCAATCAACATGACAGCATATAAGTGGGATTCAACCCTTCAAAAATGGACAATAGATAACACAATTACCATAAATGCTGCCTTTGAATCTGCGCTAAACATCACTACCACCGACATTTTGCACTCAGAATTTGAAGAGCAAACCTCTGACCCTGTAGCCCTCAAAATGGCAATGGAAGACCTTTATGACTCAGGAGCTCAAACCTTCACAGGCACAGGCACCATAGAAACAAGCTTGAAACGCACAAGCCCCCTATACTACAACCTCAAAATACAAGCAGACAACCAACAAAAAATCAATCTACAAAAAACTGCCCAAATAAACTTTCAAAACAACAACACATACAACTTACCCCTAAATTTCGACACAAACTCACCCCTACCAGTAACGATTTTATCTGATTCACCCCAAAACACCATACTACAAATAGATGCCCCAAAAGAACTTGGCGGCTTAACTAACATAACAGTCTACCAAATCACAAACCTGCCCACTGAAAACTGGAACAACCTCCAAAAAAACCAACTTAATCTCAAGTTGCTTAGAACAGTTGAACTAACCCTACCACAACAACAAACCCAAATGTCACCCGAACATGAACAATTCGCCAAATACTACACAGGTTATAGCGCAGTATTGGAAGACATTTTAGGATTCCAAGGACAAACACAAATCCCGATACAAAAAGACAAAACAACAGTAGCCCTAACAAATCAAGGCGAAGCACTACTTTACGTGGAAGCTACAAATGTTTGGGGCACCACATTCCACCAAATCATCACAGTACAACCCTACTCTACACCAAAATGGGAAATCCCCTTCACCCAAGCCACAATATACCTCTTAACAATTATTATTGTTGCTATCATCATAAGCTTTGCAGTATATCTGATACGAGCAAAACAATAAACCCGCAAAACAAAGGGTTACACTCAACTAAAAATTAGTAAATCAGAAATTACATGGGTTGTGCTACTTCCACAGGGGCTCTTTTTCTTATCGTGCCTTATCTACAAGCTTTTGAAATTCCTCTCCACCCTGATTAACCCTTGTCAACCTTTCTTCAAGAGAAAATCCTTGTTTCTCATAATTCTCTTCACGAATTCGATGCAACTCTTCAATAACCTTATCCTTCAAATATTATCCCTACAATAAGGAAAACATGAAACGTTTACTGCGTTATCGCTATATTGTTTTCTTTTGCGCTTGTAACAATCTTAAAGCCATATTTTTTTGCAGAAGCTTCCCCACTCTTACGATAATACTCCGTAAGCTGCGAAGGCGACATATCCTTGGTTTTCTCATAAATCCGCAAACGAATCTGATTAACCTCTTTCTCAACAGAGCTAACTGGTTTCATCTCCTTCAATAACCTCCATAGGCGAATAAATCTCAACTACACGATACCCATTCAAAGCATTAATAGTACCTGTTCCAATTTTAGTTTTACGCTTCACAATATGCTGAAAATTCATACTAAGGATCATATCTAAATCATTCACCGTAGATACCGCTATATGCAAAGCATCCATCCGGTACTTTAGAGGAATCAAATTTTCTGCAATATAAAGATCAGCTATACGTACAGCTTCATCCGATGGCGCAAGAACTGCAATACCATATTCTGCGATAAGCTGTAGCATTTTATCACGTTTGGGCTCTTCTGCGGCTTCTAATTCCTCAGTCACATAAGTCGAGGTGAACGCCTCATATTTCCCCGCTGCAATCTCTTCAAACAACGCAACAGTACTTTTATGCGCAAACCCTTTACTTTTATCAACATAAAAATTAAACAACGTTGTTTCCAAATACACTCTTTGCTTTCTCATAAGCAATTAGCCTCTTGCTATTTCCGTTTTTGTACTTGTTCTTTGATAAACTTCAATTCAATCAACCAAGTGAACATGCTAAAGCAATTATTAACTGACATCATAAAAGAGTACAAATGTAAATTTATGCCTTATGTTTACAGACTCAGAGTACACAATAAACGCTAAACGCATCCAAAACAGTAATTAACGCACAAGCGTCCATGATGTAAAAAGTGTTCATTATTCAAGATCCTTGTCAGCGTGCTTTCGCTCTAAAAATTTATCAACCGACATCTGAGGATAATCAGCAAGTAAACCACGTAATTCGCTGATATAGTCAATTGGCTCCTGTATGGGTATGAGGCGAATTTCGCCATCAGTTTGTTGTATTTTTACTTTTTCGGTTCTAATTAACTTGGACAAAGCCTCAGGCAAAGTTTTTGTATTTAATACAGTTTCAGTCATTGACAATCACCAGCCCAGATAAGATTATTTGAGTTAATATGTTTATTATCATACGCAACTCACATTTTTTGTTCATACTAATTATGTTTGCTGTACGTATATATCTAGCTATGTGAGGCTATAAATAAGGTTGTAACAAGGCGACAATACTTGTTTAGTTTGTGTTTGTCTTGTTTTTAAAATTGCTTGCTCTTTCTTTGTGGTGTAGTTGTTGAATTTTAGTGACTGGTACACGCAAGGGCGTAAAAAACTCCAAAATATAGTTGACAGGTTGAAATCTAAACGAGCTATTTTGGGTGTGGACGCCGGGATTTTGATAGCTTTTTTCACTATTACTATGCTTGTTATTTATCTTGCCACACCCGTGATCATGTCAACTTTATTTTCTGTGATTATTGGTGGGCCAGAAGGTATTTACTCGTATCTTTTAGAGTTGCCTTTGATAACTACGCCGGGTGGTAGTGGGGGGACTATTGGGCAGCAATTAGGGGTTCCGATATCTTATGTGTTTGGCCTTATGCGAACAATCGCCCTTGCAATGTTTGCCATCGTCCTAATCATAGCCGCCATATGCTATGTACTTGAAAATTTCCGAATAATGAATGAAGGCGCCGCATCAAACATCATAATGAACAGCGTCTTTACTTTGGTTTTGATTTTTGCTTGCCAGCCCGTGTATAATGCTGTTGCGGGTGCAATTAACCTCTTTGTAGGCTGGCCCGATGTAGGCGGGTCAGGCCTTTTGATCTCGTCAGGCAACATTATAGATGTTATAGTTGGTTATGGAACTGGTGGAGTAGGAACCGTACCCTTACCCAATTTAGATCCGTTCACGGGCTTCTTTTTCTCCGGCATCCTCATTATGCTTGTTGCCTCCCTGCTCATGCTGACTTTAGTTATGGGTGTGACCAGACTTTTCTTTGTTGGTGTTTTGGCTGCTGTTCTGCCTTTGCTTCTTGTTCTGCGTTTGATTCCTTTGACTAAGCATTTTGCGGATACGTTGATACAAGATTTGGTTGGGTTTATGTTTGCTAGCATCATGGCCTCCATAATTCTTCTCTTCGGCTATCAGATACTCATAACAACCAGTCTAAACCCGCTCACTCAGATTTTGATTGCGATTATTACTCTGTTTGCTGCTGCGTACATGTCTACGGTGTTTGTGGGTAAGTTTGGTGCGTTGGGTATGGCTGCTGCGAACATGGTTGGGGGAGCAGTTAGTACTGCTGCAGGTGCTGCCATGGGTATGGCGGGTGGAGCGCTTTTAGGTGGGGGTGCAGGTATGGCAAGCAGGCTTGGGGGCTTAGCAGGAAAAGGGTTGTCTAAGACGGAGATGTTGGGTCAGGCGGGTGAGGGGTTTGTGTCTGGGGCTGTGCCTGGGGCGGTGACTGGTTTTCTTGGAGGTGGTGGAGGTGGCATGATGGGTGGGGGCAGATTTGGCATGGGATCCATGAGTATGCGTGGCATGGGTCTAACAGTTACTCGTTCAATGAATATGCAAAAAGGGCCTGCCCAAGACTTTCTGAGCAATCGGGCAGGATCAACACTTAGCGCAGCCTTGTATAAGAATTCGTCAGGCGATGTTCTTCCAACGGCTACGCCTGAATCAAGTGCTTTCTTTATGGGTGAGCTTGATAAAAAGTCGGCTGAAGAGGTGTATAATG
This sequence comes from Nitrososphaerota archaeon, assembly GCA_031274765.1. Classification (GTDB taxonomy): domain Archaea; phylum Thermoproteota; class Bathyarchaeia; order Bathyarchaeales; family Bathycorpusculaceae; genus Bathycorpusculum. Next base: position 7,733 of record JAISPR010000116.1, read on the forward strand.
GGTATGTTGCAGGTAATTATCCAGAGTTAGCAGAAAATATCAGGAACACAAGAACTGCTGGATTTGAGGTTAAGCGTCATTTGCAGTCTCTCCCCACCGAGGTGGCGTTTAGTAATTGGCAACGAGCCCAAAACCAAGGCCGTCTTCCGAAAGAGGGCCGTATGACCTTTTATCAGAATGCCCGTGACGATGTGGGAACAAACCGAGAAACTGTAACCGCCATTCAAAAAGGCATACACACCCCCAACCTCGAAACCCTTGATAACTCCCCACGATTCGCCATAGATACTAGCCACCCAAAAGAGGAATATTTTAAAAAGTCTGCATAATCCGCGATTTTTCAAACTTTATCAAAATACTGAAATTGAAATTTTCATCGGAGTGTAAACTCCGTTGGCGATTT
>JAISPR010000140.1 GCA_031274765.1 Nitrososphaerota archaeon
GTCTGCGTGGGGGTGGGTGGCTACTAGGTAGTCTAGGGTTGTTATGTTGTATTCGGCTAGGTAGTTGAGTATTAGTTTGTCTTGGCCGGTGTTTCCTGCGTCTATTAGCATGGTGTGGTAGTCTGTTTTTAGTAGGATGCAGTCTGCTTGGTCTACGTCAAGGAAAATGACGTCTAAGGCAGATTCGAGTATGTTGGTTTGAGGGGGGGGAGTTATTTCTGAAGTTGTTCCGGGAGTTATGCCTGCAGTTGCTCCGGGTGAGGGGTCTTTTGATGTATTATTTATTAGTGAATCAATCACCGATGGTTTAACAATTAATACGCATGCCGTAAGTATTACTACAATAACAGTGATTATTACAATAACGCTTAATTTTTTCATCATAATCAACAATTCCTTAAAACAAATAGCAACACATGTGATATATTAGCTTTTTCTACTCAAAATTTACAGTCCACCCAATGTTGCTCCTTCAAAATTATCTTCGGCGCTTCATCAAAACAGGAGAGCAAAATCAACAAATTTCGGGCATTGACCCAAATGGCAATCCCCGAGCATATACGGCAGCTGATTTGCCGCTCAGTATTGTCGCACCTTTTAAGGTGGGGTATACTTTTGCAGGCTGGACAGTAGAGTATGCTAATGGCTCGGTGGTGACTGTGGAGGATGCTTTGGTTATCTTGGAGGGCCCCACAGGCGATGTTGTGTTAACTGCTAATTGGGTGATTGTTGATATCGGTGCTATGGATGCTTACAATGAGACGATTATTGTGTTTTATTCGTATTATGATGTTGAGACTTGGATGTTTCGCAGAGATTTGTTTGCGGGGTTTAGTGTTGAGTCGGTTTTGAAGGCTGAACACATTATGGGCATGGCGGGTCAGGCTCATGCGGACTTGTTAGCGATGTATAGGCGACTTGAAGCCGGCCATTTCAGCAAAGATGATCCGGTGGAGATTGTTGTGCAAGCTACCCATATATTCACACAAGCCATTATCGATATGAATGCCGCACTTAGATCTGTGGAGGGCCCAGTATTCTTTGTGGATATATGCGATTTGGGCGGGGTGTTTCGTGTATGGTTCTCCTACCCCTTAGAAATTGAAAATATTGCGGCTACATAGATGGGCAAGCTACTATGGTTGGGGATATAATTTTGAGTGGTGCTAAGACTTGGCTGGCGGGAGTTAACTACCTCGATACATACACCTACCTTGAGGCGACTAAAACAGGTAACGGGCAGACAATTGGGCTTACGTTGACATCAAATGGTCAGACACAGGTAGTTGAGCTTGTAAATGATTGGTATGAGCCGCCAATTGAGCAAATAACTATTACCCGGGCCCTCTAACCGCTTTTGTTACAGCGCATTGACAACAAAACAACCCAACAATCACTTAGCTGAAGAACTCTCAAACAGAACAACATACCCCACACAAAATCGTTAGCATCAACAATGCCGCAGGCATCTACATTGTTGGCCCTTATCGAGGTATGGGGACCTAAGGGCAACACTCAAATCCGCGCCGGCCACCTCACAAAACACTCATCATAGGCAGTAAGCAAAATATCTCGGCTTTTGTTATTTTAGGTGGGTATGTCCACATTGTTTTTTTAAACTTGTTATGTTCTTCTTATGGCCCATACAATTATATGCGCAACAAAATTTATTGACCACCTCGAATTTGACAACTTTTTGAGGTTGTTTGAGGGCCGCTGCAACTATGGGCATCCTCCGAAAACTCCATTTCAAAAAACCAAGCAACATAGTTACACGGTTTTCATCAGGTGATTTTTGGACAGATATAGGTTTTCGGTGGTCGCCTATGGTTTTTTGACAGCACCGTGGATAGAAGATAATACTAACAGAAAAATTATTTTGGGCGACAAGGAATGTTGTTGGAGGGTTTAATTTAGGCGTTGTTTGGTTGGTGTGTGTGATGCATGGGCGGGGTTTGTTTTGCGGTTTTAAAAGGATAATCTCTATATATAGGGTTAACGTTGATATTTTTATATAGTTTAGTGTTGAATCTGGTTTATCGCTGTGTCTATAGCGTGATGATTTACACTAAACTTTGAAAGAGGATAATTATATGAAAAACTTCACCACCTCAACTAAACAAAAAACATTGAAAACCCAATCAAAATTTTCTATTAAACTAAACCACCCGCACAAAAAAGCACCCACAATAGCTTCGGGTTTACTCATGCTGCTGATTTTTTCACTAACTTTTAGCGCGCTAGGACCCTACATAAGCACATCGGCCCAAGAAATCTCTAACCAAACAGAACCAACAGCATTTAGAGTAGAGGGCACAAAAATAATCGATCCAAACGGGGAAGAGTTCATTGTTAGAGGCATCAATGCCCGAGGAACCGGCAGAGACTATATAGGTGCAACCTATTGGAATGCCCCTCTAATTGCAGATGTATGGCAATTCAATACCGTACGGCTGTATGGTTCCATGGGTTGGGGTTGGGAAGACTACAACAAAGCAGACCTTGACACCCTAATCGATGCCTTTACCTCTAGAGGTGTGGTGGTGATGCTTGAATTACATGACTGGACAGGCGTGTGGCCAACTGAGGAGGGCTATTGGAGAGGCGAAATCGATAGATGGGATGACTATGTGCCGTCTTTTTCTGAGATGCTAACCTGGTGGGTGGATAAAGCCAATCGGTTTGGAAATAACTCTTATGTATGGTTCAATGTCATCAATGAGCCCGGCATTGATAATTCTGAAGAATCTGCTTTGAAGTGGCTAAACATTCACGACATATTAATTGGAGCCATCCGAGCTACGGGTGCAAAAAATCTCATCGTTTTAAATGATCACAACTGGGGGCAAGCCAATAGCTACTATGGGGGCAGCACCTCCTTTGATAGTGCCATCATACGCATGGGCCCAATTCTAAATGAACGCTACGACAATTTGGTGTTTTCTCTCCATGTTTATGATGCCTGGGCCAATGGACAAACCCGATTAGAGAACTATTTCAATGATGCTAAAACCCGAGAGTTATGTCTCATCATTGGAGAATTTGGGGTAGGTCACACCGTTGCCCAACACAAAACCGTTAAACAAATGTATGATTTAGCCATCCCCAACAAAATAGGCCGAATCTATTGGGCTTGGGAAGAAGGCCTCCCCCTCACAACCATAGGAGATGGCAGCGGATGGACCATTGATAGAACCGACGGAATTAAACCCACAAATCTCACCTGGGTAGGAGGCCTTGTATGGGACGACAACCATAACGCATTATATGCTCCGGTTCAGGACTTTGATAATAACATCCCCTTGATTATCAATGGAAACTTTGAAGATGACCTGACAGGATGGCTAAATTGGGGAGGGACTGGAACCTCGGTTGTTAACAACAAAGACATAGAAGAAACCTCCGGGGAGGACACAAAAGTTCTACGCATCGCCCTTGGAACCGCAGGGGGTATTGGACAAACCTTAGCCTTGGATCCCAACACAACCTATCGGTTTAGTGTTTGGGCTAAAGGAGTAGGTGATGTGGGGATAAAATATCGTCTTGAGACCACTGATGAGTTTGAGTTTCACAATGAACTCTATTTCTCTGAAAATAGCTGGGTTAACAAGGTTCTTACTTTCACTACGCCCAACGAGTTTTTTGGAGTTATGCATTTTATATGGAAGGGGGATTTGAATTCAGAGCTTTTGGTGGATAATATAGAGCTGATCAAGGTTTCAGTTGAAAATGTAGATGTGGAAGCTTTGCCCGCCAAGATGGTGTATCAGGTGGGAGAAGCATTGGATCTGTCAGGGTTAGTTTTGGGGGTGCATTATGGAGAAGGGGAGTTGGATAGGGTGACAGTGAGCAGTTTTGTGGCTGCACCTAATTTGATGTATGGACGAAATGGAGAAGGCGTTGTTGTGGTTAGAGGCTATGATTTTGGAACAGAGGGTACAAAAACTGTTACCGTAGAGTATAATAATTGGGAGATAAATTTTGAGGTACAAGTGGGCAATGATGAGAAAGTCCCTGTAGTGGCAGACAGTGTGGTCTTAGACAAGTCTGTTGTGGTGCTAAATGTTGGGGCATCTGTTGCCCTACATGCAGAGGTGTTACCAATTAATGCAGCTGATAGGAGCATAGAGTGGGTCAGTGATAATACTTCAGTGGCAACCGTGACTACAGAAGGAGTAGTAAGTGCGATTGGGGTGGGTTCAGCAGTGATTGAGGTGACAACTAGAAATGGACTACAAACAAGTTGTGTAGTCATGGTTAAGACCCCTGAACAATACACAATACGCTATGATAGCAATGGAGGAATAGCTGAAAAAGTTCCAATTGATAATCAAATCTATGCCAAAACCGATAGGGTAACAGTCCAGAGTTTGGAAGAGCTTGTACGGGTGGGTTATGCAGTTTATGGCTGGAGCACTCGCCCGGATGGGAGTGGAAGCTTTTGTATTCCAGACCAGACTTTTCAGATAGAAGATAGCGGCATTATTGATTATGTTGTGGGCTCTGAGCTTGTTTTATATGCACAATGGGCCCCAACCTATTCGCCCTAACAAATCCAGCAAGTGAGAGCGTAGAGTTGTCTGCAAACGCCTTATAACCTCACACCCCACTTTTTAGGCACACATCATTGCATTAGCTCCAGTTAAATGCCTGTTTTTTAATTTTAAGGCTTTTTATAGCGATCGGCAAGTTGTCTCATGTGCCTAAATTAGGCACATAAGCGAATAAAGTAAAAGCCGTTAACATTGTTTAAACGTAAAAATAAGTTTAAAATGGTCTCTAAAATCCCGTAATGTGCTTAAAAAACAGGAATTCAGGTCATACTGTTGAGCAGGTTTAATTGTTAGGGGAAACTTGAACTTGTGGATGTGATTGTTGATAAGTTGCTTGTCACGGAATTTTCATCAAAATTGTAATATGCAAGATAAAAATCATTCATCATTTTTCAATGCACATATTTATTATATTCCACAACATTTGCTTTTTGTACATCATATTCTATTTTTATGTGTTGGATGAGCCATAATTTTTATTTTCGACATATAACATATTATGTTCTACAGCAAAAATGCAGGTTATAAAAAATAGCGACAACCACAAGCAATATTTTAGTTGAACCCTATTGCAAAATCAAACTAAAATCAATACTTACCCCCGGCAGTTTGAGCAAAAAAACACAACGAATTAAAACCCAACACACAAACAACCCCCAACAAAAACACAACAAAAAACACCCAACCACACACCAAAAACAAAAAAAAC
>JAISPR010000143.1 GCA_031274765.1 Nitrososphaerota archaeon
GGGGGTGGGGTGGTTGGTGAGGAGTTTGGTTTGATGAATGTTTTGAGGGGTGGTTTGTGTGGTGAGTGGGATTATACTGTTTGTTCGAACAAAAAATAAAATGTCGAATTTATTTACAGACACTCCCTTAGGGGAAAAGGAGAAAAAAACTAGATGGACAGTTTAGTCATTTTTTTTATGTTTTCCACTATAATTGCAAATCAAATCGCTGTTAAAAATAAAGCTGTGTTTATTTTTTTATTAAATATCAAATTTTTGACTGGCTATGAGGTGCATGTATTTATATGATAGTTCATCATTTTCGTATACCGTGTTAAGTAGAAAAAGGGTACATATCGACTTAAAAAGGACCGCGCGTAACCAAGTATGGGGGTTTGAATCAGGTAAATCACAATTTGAACTCATTAAGCGCGTAGGAATATCGTTGTTGCTTTTTACATTGTTATTTTCAACAATGATTACTTGTTTATCTACTAATTTGACAAGCGCTCAGACATATTCATCCATAACTATTATGTCTGATGGAAGGGTTAAGGGAACTGAGCTGATTCAACGGGAAGAAAATGTTTACACTTTTACAAGCGATATTTTTGGCATCATAAAAGTTGAGAAAAGCGGCATTATAATTGATGGTGCCGGATATGCACTTAAAGGTAATGGAAACGGAATAGATCTGAGAAAAGAGTCTAATGTTGCCATTCCATCTGCTCAGGGCAATGTTGAGGTGAAGAATGTGCGCTTTTGTGATAAGGGCCGCATATTTGCTTCCTCAAACGGCAATAGTTTTATCAACAACATCTTTGAAGGGGGTGGAATAGACATCAAAGGAAACGATGGCGGCGATAAAGGGAATATAATCAAACATAATGTTTTCATTGATGGTAGGCCGGCAATATCTGCAGATTATTCTGGCGAGAACGTTGTAGCTGAAAATGATTTCATCAATTGCAGGATATTTTTTGCTTTGTATGGCAAACTTGTTTTCGATAGGAATTATTGGAGCGATTATGAAACATTGTATCCTAATGCTAAAGAAATAGAACACACAGGTATTTGGGACACCCCCTACAACTATGATAAAACTGATTGGTCTGATTTTCCCTTTACGGATAATAACCCCTTAGTTAACTCTACAAATGGCGCTGGAGCCCCCGAAACCAATGAGAAATCAACCCCTGTTCCAACGGCATCTATAGACGGAAATGAACCAGAAACTTTTCCAACAACACTACTGATGACCATTGGCATAGTTTTTATAGTTATTATGAGCATAAGTTTGTTGGTATATTTTAAAAAACGCAAATAAGCGAGTTCGTTTAATACACACCTTAGGCATTGTTATATGTCGCATTTATGAGTAGCCATTAAGTTCCTAAATTCCCGCAAAATTTATACACAAGTGTGGAAACTATTTGATAAATACGTTTGGTTTTTAAAAAACGCCTCAAAATAACGGTTACTACTCAGCAGGTTCCCGCTATGTATGTTCTTACAGCAAAATAGTTCACACGTAGTGTTATTCTTATTTGCCTTATTCCATAAACCATAATTTTGCAGAAAAACCGCTATACATAGCGGTTTACAAATGAAAGTGACGTTATATCCTAAATTCCCGACTTTTTTATAGTCTTAACTCTAATCAAACTGCCTTGATAAGGCATCAATTTTCTAAGGAAATCGGCCAAATAATTAATCATTTTATTCACTTTTTAGTATTGTTTGGCAAACTACTTAAAGATGTGCTTTAGGCGTTTAGTGAATGTGGCGCTATTGGGGACGGAACAGGCGACTTTTATGGGTTAATTGAGCAAAAGAAGCGTTTTTTACGGGATATAGTTAAATGCATATGCGGTTGAGTATACCTGATGGCTGAACTGTTGTACATAAAGTATACATAAAGCTGAAGCACTTGACAGAGAAATAGTGCTTAATCGCTTCATCTAAAGAATTATACCTTACAAAATCAGCAAGTTAAGGTATTAGGATGGCTTTTCGCTATTTTAGGTGGGTGCGCTCATTCTCCATTCTTCAAGCTTACCTATGTTCTCCCTCATGCTCCATATAACATTATACCGTAACGAAACTTATTGGCTCTGCCCACCTGATTTGACAAATAACCATTAGGATACAAGATATAATATTAAAAATACAAAATATGACGTAGGGTATATTTGCGGTTGCCCAAATTAAGATTTGAGAATGCGAATTACGATTGCGTAGGACAGAATGTAGAAATTATAATACTTGAAAATAAAACTGTCGTTGTCGGTGTATGTGGGGGTATAGCGGCATATAAAGCAGCCCTTGTAGTAAGTAAGCTTAAAAAAAGTGGCGCTGATGTGCATGTTATGCTGGCTAAGACAACGGCTGAATTTGTGATACCGCTTGTTTTTGAGACCATTTCACAAAATTCGGTTGTTTCTGAAATAGTTCACATGAAACATTTTGAGATTGAACATATTTCGTTAGCTCAAACGGTAGCTGTCGTGATTATCGTACCTGCTACGGCGAATATTATCAACAAGGTTGCCTCAGGTATTGCGGACGATATTATCAGCGCCACAATTATGGCAACAAAGGCACCTGTGATTTTTGCGATGGCAATAAATAATATGTATGAAAATCCGGCGGTGCAAAATAGCATTAAGACTTTATCGGGTTTAGGTTATAGTTTTATCGAACCTGTGTATGACTCCTTGATGTGTGGAACGGAAGGGTGCGACTCTCTTGCGGATGTGGACGATATCGTGGAGGCCGTTATTGCTAAAATTTTTTATACACAAGATTTCAAGGGGAAAAAAATTCTGGTGACAGCTGGATCGACGCGTGAATATATTGATGCGGTGCGATTTATCAGCAATCCTCTAGCGGCAAAATGGGTTATGCTCTGGCAAAGGCGGCGGCGGATCGCGGTGCAGAGGTTACGTTGATAAGCGGCAGAACGGCGCTTGCGTCTCCCGTGGGAGTGCACGTGATTGCCGTGGAATCTGTCATGCAGATGTACAACGTTGTTATGGAGGAGTACGCGCAGATGGACGTTATTATCAAGGCAGATGCGGTGAGCGATTTTAGGCCTATCAAGAGAGCTCAGAATAAGACAAAAAATTTGCGCTCAAAACCTACGAAAAACCCACCCCACAAAGCGAAGTTGTAATTGAGCTTGATGAGATGTGGCACTTTTTACGATCAAAAAAACAAAGTCTGGGTGTGGAAGGCGTATTGTCGAACTACCAAAGAGTTGGTGGATTGGGAATGTGGAAACCGAAGTGCCCAAACACTAAAAAAATGCTTGACAGGTTGCGGGCTTTGAATGTTAAGATTTTTTTGTCGATAATTGGGTGGTGTATGTGGAGTTGATTTTGTCTGTGTTGTTGGTTTAAACGTAGGCGAGGTGCATGGGGTGGAGTGTAATTATTTTTGTTAGTGGTTTGGTGTGGGTGGTTTTGTGGGAGGGTTTGTGTGGTTTTGCTGGAGGGTTTGTGTGGTTTTGTTGGAGGGTTTGTGTGGTTTTGTTGGAGGGTTTGTGTGGTTTTGGGAGTTTGTTTTGGTTGATTTGATTGTTTGTTTGTTTGTTTTCCTGTTATGGTGTGTGTGAGGAGTTCTGGGATCTTGTGCACATCCTTTTTGAAACACTCTCAGTATAATATTGACGCACATTAGCAACCATACCCAACCGACCCCTAAAGGACTTATCCGTACAAACCACTAGTTTAGCACTTCGCAGAACCCTAAAACTCTGTCACATACGACCCAGTGCACTCTCCACAATATCACTATTAAGCCGCAACTCTACTGTAAGCTCTTTCGAACTCTTAGGTTTTCCACAGCTTAACGCCAAAGCAAGCTTTTCCTGAGTCGCCGCACGCAACACAAATCACCAAACACTCGATTTATCATACAATAGCAGTTTAAATCTTTAAATCGACGGTTTAAACCGAAAAGTAAAATCTAAAAAAACGCCGAAATCAATCTCGATTTAAATCACCGCAATAGCGAAAAACTGTCCAAAACTGTTCAGATAGGGGGTTTTGTTTGGTCGGGAGAGCTAACTGGTTTGAGTCGTTGTAAGGGTCGGACACAATT
>JAISPR010000066.1 GCA_031274765.1 Nitrososphaerota archaeon
GAAGAGATTTCCCGGATTATCCTTTAAGTTAAAATCGCCCTCAGCCACGTTTTTGTTTTTCCGAAATGGCAAATTTGTCTGCACAGGCACAAAAACCAAAACCAAAGCAGAAGAAGCCATAACCACTTGTCTAAATCTACTAAAAGAGAAAAATTTAGTTTCAGATACGTGTTGTTTTGAGTGTTGTGTAAAAAACATGGTGGCATCTGTGAATTTGGCTGGGGCTACGGTTTCGGTTGAGCAAATCACCAGTGAGTTTGATGCGGTTTATGAGCCGGACAAGTTTCCTGCAGCCGTTTGTAAAGTTGTGGAGCCTAAGGCTACGTTTTTGGTTTTTCTTGCAGGCAAAATGGTCTGCTCAGGAATAGCAAACGAAGAAACACTGAAGACGACAGTGAAAAAGTTTTACGAAGATTTGGTAGAGAAAAAAGTTATTGAGAAACGCTTGAGCTAACCTTTAGGGTACATACCCTAACCATTAGCATGTCTATTATGAGATGAACCAAAAACAAAATAACAAAAAACATCAACATAGAAAGCTGACAAGTTAGAAAAAACACAGTCAGTATTTTAAACGCCAATAGCCGTCTTTGTCACTACCTACACGTTCTAACAATTTTTTCTCTTTCAACTTTGCAATATTCCGCTCAATCGTCCTAAGCTCAACACCAAGCTTTAACTTCATTTCTTCCTGTGTAATATACGAATTTTCAGCTATTAACATAAGTATAGCCTGCTCCGTCTTTTTTACACCGACATTTACACCGACATTTACACCGACATTTACACCGACATTTACACCGACATTTTTCTTCTGATTATTTGTTGCTTGTATATTTTCGATATAAAAAGTATTTTTAAATGTAACCTTAAACTCATTACCCCGACTTTCATAACTGGGAATTTCTTGTCCATACTCAATGCAACCCTGATTTATTTTATCAATACCTCTGCCCCATTGCTCAATTAACCCTGTTTTATAGATTGTATTCGCGATAAGCTTATTGCGTGGCAAGGAACGATGAGTCTTTAACAACTCTTCTATAGTTAACTCATCAGGTAACTTTCCGTCATTAAATATGATGATTTTGTCGTCAAAAACTTTTATCTGAATAGGTATCCCCGTAGTGTAATCGCGATGAATAAGAGCATTTAAAACCGCTTCACGCATAGCCTCGTGAGGAGCAGGATAGTTTTCAACACGAATTAAGCCCTCATAAGTAATCCAACCCTTAAAATACTTCAAATAAAGCAGCTCTATAATTTTATCAGGCAACATTACTAAAGAGCCATAAACTTCATCTTGATATCTAAGATCGCTGTCGTTAACGAAAAATCCGATTTTAACGTAACTACCAAGTATGAATTTTTCAGGGTTTTTATGAAACAACAAAACCGCCGCTACAGTAAGCATACCCTTAACTCTTAACCCAAGCAGATCCAGCAACTCTTCATCAGTAACCTTCAAATCATCTGATGATAAACGTCCGCTTTTTATTGCTTTTTTGCGAAATTCTCTAAAAGATTCACTATCTAAATCTTGAAGGGTAACGTTGTCAATTGTAGTGCTGTCCCAGGTTATGCCTTGTTTTTTCATCATGAATTCAAGTAGTGCTGAACTTTTTAGTTCTTGTAAGGTAGTGCCTGTGCGGTAATAGGCGATGCCTTTGTAGGTGACAGCTGTTGGAGACGGCTTGACTACGATTTGGATATACTCACTCTTGTTGCCTTTTATGTGGTTTACGTCTGCTATGATTCCTAGGGTGTTGTTGATGTTGTTTGGTAAATCTGTGAGGAGCTTTTTTAGTTCTTTTAGGGGTACTATGTTGCCGTTGTCATTTTTGCCGATTTCTATAGTTCCACCTTGGGCATTGGCAAACCCGCATATCCATTTTAGGTATTTTTCTTCCCATTTTGATTTCCATTCAACTGTCTGAGTTTCCATAGCACTAAACCTCGTGGCTTTTAAAGAAAGCATGTGTCTGTATGAGTTTAAATCAAGTAGGTTGTTGTGATTTTGTTACTTAGATTTTTTTGTTTATTTTTTGAATCTGTGTCGCTGGTGTTGTTGTATTTGTTTGTTAATCTTTGTGTAGTATAAGGGGTTAGTGGCTAAAAACTTTACTAACTGGGTTTGTGTATGTTTGAGTGCAACGTCTGGATAGTGTGTGTTTTGTCTTTTTCTTTTTGTGTGATGTTTGGTGTGTGTGTTTTGCTCTTGTTTTTATACAATTGTTGTTATATTATTCCTAATAATAGGGTGATTGCCCAGAAGAACAGATTGCCTAAAGGTGCTATGGCAAGGGCTATGGTGAAGAAGACTATGGTGGGTATGGTGGGTGAGGCAAGGACACCTTTTTTGTATTGATATTTGTGGACGTTTAGGTTGTTTAGGTGTTTTGTTGTGTCTGTTTCGGCTTTCATGAGTCGTAGGGGTTTTCGGGTTGGTTGTCCGTTTTGAATTTCTATGTGCTCAGCAGGAAAATACCGCAGACCTTCCAATTTCTCTATTGGGGTTTGTCTTGCGGTAAAAAATAATCTGACTTTTTGAGGTATGGTAAGTTGTATGTCTTCAAACATATTGTTGCCTTTTAGTGCATCTTTTAGGTTCAAACTGAAAATTGATAGAGGCCATATCAAACTTAGCAGGATGGAGTTGCAAAATACTGTTAAAATCAAAGGTAAAGGTGGAAGGTTGAGTATTGGGTTGAGGGTGTATGGGATTGTGGGGGTGGTTATGGCGATAAATAGGAGGGCTTTTAGGTCGGCTCCACCATAAAAACCCGACCAGAATAATACAACCCCTAAAACCATCACAACAAAAACCGAAACTAAAACAACCGAACTCTCAAGCAAGCCAAACCCTACCACTGCTATTGTCATCAGGCATCCTATGGGATAAGCAAAAAGCCACACCCGATTAGATACTTGACGCTCCTTAAGATCAAACACACATGCGTAAGTTAAAACGCTTAAAGTAAAAACAAACGGCAACCACATCAACAACGACATACACATCACCACTAAACCGCAGGGATTTTAAAAATCAAACCACAACATCATTATCCTCATCAAGAAATCCATGTAAGTAATAAACTTGGTTTTGTTCATCTAATGTCTGCTTGGTGCCTAGTTGCATTCGTGAGATGGGTACTTTGCCAAGGGCTACGGGAAGTTTCTCTATCGCTGAAGGTAAGCCTATAATCTGAGATAATTCAAAAGTGGAAAGCACTACAGGATGACGTTTTTTAAAAGCTACAAATAAATAAACCGCTAAAACCGCCGATAAAACAGGCGGCACCAAATCTGCTGTAGAGAGTGTAGTGATAAAGTTTAGAGGTTTAAACCATCCCAAAACTCCTGCAATCAAAAGAAAAAATAGTGGCACAGCCCACCAGAGGTTGCATAGCACAATGTTTCTTATGTGGTGTTTTGGGGGTGTTTTTAGTTTGGGTGTTAAGTGTTGTTTTTTGGTTGTTTTAAAAGTTTTGAAATGATTCATAGCTGAGGGTAAAGCGCTCTTAATGCTTGTGGCGTTTTTTATCGAGTTACTAAAAATGTGGATTTGGCAGGTGAAGAGA
>JAISPR010000069.1 GCA_031274765.1 Nitrososphaerota archaeon
TTTTTTGAAGAGTACAAGACTGCATATTTTAAATTCAGTTTGTGCTATCCTGAAAGCAAAAATAAAAAACGGTTGAATTTTTAAAGCTGATAAACTATAATAATTATAAATTTGAGAGTGGTTACACTGTCAGATTATGCCTCAATAGAGTAAAGCTTCAAGCGGGTGTGCTAAAAGAATTGCATAAGAGAAACCTCATAAATCGTGAAGAAATAGACAAGATATCAAAACATTGAAAAAGTAAGGAGCAAGAGCCGTTATGAAATTTGAACCTGAAAACGATAGAATTGAATACAAGAGTGCGTTGGACGATAATAAGGGTGATAACAAGTTCAAATTTGAGCGTGAAGCTGTGGCTTTCTTAAACGCTAACGGCGGTCAGATTTTTATTGGTGTAAATAAAGCGCGAGAAATTGTAGGTGTCAAAGATGTTGACCAATCTCAGCTAAAAATCAAAGACCGAATTAAAAACAACATTTTACCAAAAACGTTAGGTCTTTTTGACATTAAAACGGAAAAGGCAAACGAAAAAACCATAATCGTTATCACAATTTCAGCAGGCAGCGAAACGCCGTATTACATAAGGGAATACGGAAGAAGCAAAAAGGGATGCTATATTCGCATAGGCATCAGCTCTGAGCCGATGGAAGAAAACATGATAAACAATATGATGAACAGACGTGTGAATACCTCCATTACAAATATCCCTTCAAAGCATAGTGACTTGACGTTTCGCCAGTTGAAAATCTATTATAACGAACGGAAACAAACGCTTAACGACGAAACTTTTATGGAAAATCTGGAGCTTTTAACTGCTGACAAAAAACCTAATTTTCTTGCCTATATGCTTGCGGACGAAAACAACGTTTCTATTCGTTTGGCAAAATATGCCCGAACCAATAAAGTGGATTTGATAGAAAATGTTGATTTTGGAAATTGCTCTTTGGTGAGTGCACTGTATAAAGTTTTGGACAAAATGGACGTTGAAAATAAGGTGCAGACACGTCTGCATTATCGAGGGCGGGAGAATAAGCGTTTGGTGGCTGAATTGCCCCTAAAGGAAGCAATCATTAACGCTTTTGTACATAATGATTACTCGCAGGGTGAAACGCCTATTTTTGAAATATTTTCTGATAGATTCACAATAACTTCCTACGGTGGTCTGCCTGAGGGGCTAACTCCGGAACGTTTTTTTAAGGGCTATACAAAAACAAGAAATCGTGAGCTTATGAAAATTTTTCATGATTTAGATTTGGTTGAAGAAATCGGTTCAGGAATGGGGCGGATTTTAGCGGTTTACACGCCGGATAATTTTGAATTAGATGGCTATTTTATGCGTGTTACCTTTAGGTTTGAAAATATCGCATCAGATGATGTGATAAGTGATGTGATAAATAAAGAGAATCTAGTTTTTGAGGTAATTAGAGCAAATTTGAAGATTACAAAGCCGCAGATTGCAAAAGAAACAGGAATTCCGTTAGGAAGTCTTGATCGTATAATTAAAGCCTTAAAAGAGCAAGGGCGGTTAAAAGGGAAAACCGCTAACAAAGGCGGAACGTGGGAGCTTAGCGGCTAAGAATATTGATTTTACGTGTGTGTTTAGACGGGTTTTTGGGGTTTTAAATATTTCTATGTATTAGTAGGGTGCTTCCTTTGTGGAACTCTGTCTGTTGACTGCTGGCCGGCATTAAGGCACATTTAGCATCCATGGGAAAAACCCGTTTTTCTTCTCAGTGAAACCTCTGTTTACTATTAAAAATTCTAAATTCTAAAAATGGGAAAACACTAAAAACAGCTTATTTAACCAAAATACAAAGGGAAAACGTAACAAAACAATCAATAAACCATTATTTGCAGCCACTACAACTAAACAAGTTTAAAACAGGCATTACCAAAACAGAAAAACAAGCAAAACGGGAAAAAACAAAAAACAATAACAACAGCAAACGGGAAAACACCAAAAACGGCTTATTTAAACAAAACATAATGGGAAAACACCACCAAACACAAAAACAAACCCAAATTAACCAATAAACTCCTGCAAACCCAAACCACACATTTCTCTTCAAACAATACCATAACCAAACACCTGCCCATCCAACCAGCCTCAAGATTCCACAGAAGCACAAACAACCAAACAAAACAAACAAAGGAGACATACAAATATGTGTGAACAAATTTTTTCCAAACAACTTAAACCCCAAACAACAAACCCCCAACTTAGAGTCTATGTTGCCAACTTGGGCAAATACCACGAAGGTGACCTATGTGGCGCTTGGCTAAACCTCCCAGCATCAAACAATGAAATCAAAGCATTCTTAAAAAACCAAGTTGGTCTAAATTGTCGCTATGAGGAGTATGGTATCCATGATTATGAGTCCGACTTTAGCCTTGGCGAATATGAAAACCTCTATGATCTTAACGTGTTAGCTGTAAAGTTGGAGCAGATGAGTGAAACAGAAAAAACAATCGCGGCAGCATACTGTAGTGCCAACGGACTAAAAGACACCCTAAACATACTAAACACGTGTGAGCAAATCGATGAAATTTCCTATGTTGAGATAGATGCTAATACTTGGGGCAGTAAAGAAGAAAAACTAGGCTACATCATAGTCGATGAACTTAATTCTGAGCTAAAAAATACTTTGGAACACTGCAAGTTAGGCAACGGTCTTAGTGCTTATGAATATTTTGACTTTGAAAAATACGGCCGAGACATCGAGCTTAACGAAGGCTACTTCGCATCAGATGCAATTTTCATATTCTACACCACAGACATTGACCCAAACCTCTACACAATCCAGGAAATAGCCACGCAACTAAACGACCAACGACTATATGAGACCTGCTCACTTTGCTAATTCTATCTTAAAAAACGGTGTATACATTGACTTACTTACCCGCTCTTTAATAATATTCTCTATATATTTTTTAATTGATGTTGTACTTGTAAGTGGACTTACTGTACCTCATAGTTACACTAAAGACTTGATAGGTATGTGTTTTCCAGTCTTTTGCCGTGGAATACTTGAAACAATATGTACTGAAACATGGTAATCATTTCCGAACATCATACGAAAACTATCAATAATTATTCTTTCATCCTGATTGATTTTGAAATTTCCAGTTACAACAATATTGACAACAATATCGTTTAATGTTTGTTGAACTATTTCAAATTCTCTAATTCCTAAATTCATTGACAAAACCAAACTATACGTCCAATCAAGAATTTTTCCTGACGGAATAATCAAACCGTCGGCTCTCTTAAAAGACGAATTTATCCTTCCTGAAATCGAACTCATGATCGGAGCTGTTTTTCCACAAGAGCAGACACTATCGTTTAGACTAGCCAAATCTTGTTGGCGATATCTGATGAGTGGCATAGCAAAATTTGTAAGGTTAGTTCCGACTACTTCCCCATCTTCGCCCATATTTAATTTTTTATCCGAGTTTGGCGATAAAATTTCAATATATGAGCAATCTTGAACCAAGTGATACTGATAATTTCTACACTGATATGCAATGCTTTGCAGCTCCTCGGATGAATATTCATCAAGAACTGTACATCCACAAATATTTGCGAAGTGATCCCTTTCCAATTGCGAGGATTGTTCTGAATTTGTTAAAATCAGTTTTAACTTTTCGCAAGATAATTTATTGTCACTCTTGTCTAGCAGTTCTCTTAAAACAGACGGATAAATCGCAATAACAGAAGGGTTAACTGCTTGTATAGTATTTAGAATAGTATCCGCAATAGATAAGTTGTTAACATAGATTACTTTGTAAAAGCCAAATATAGACGAGAAAGGATACTCCGAAGTATACACCAAAAGTTCTTTGTCAGTTGGACAATACTCTGGGTACAGATCTTTTATCATCCGCAAAACGTGTAGTTCTTGTATGATAAAAGAATCTGCATGATAAAATAAGTCTACAAATTTACCGCTTGATCCAGAGCTTCTTGAGCGTATCAATCTGCGTATATCTAAACGGTCATCAATAAAATCATGATTGAATTCTATTAGTTCATCCTTTGTAGTTGTCGGAATTTTTGAAAAATCATCTAAGTTACGTATGTCTGAAGGATGTATCCCTGCGTTGTCAAATTTTCTTTTGTAAAATTTTGTATGGAAATACGCGGTGTTAAGCAGTTTTTTTATATTTGGGTGGGGTTTTGTATTGGTAGTCTGTTTGAGTTGTTGGGATTGTTTTTAGATGATGTGTGTGTTTTTTGTTGTTTTGTTTTTTGTGTGTTGTTGTAGGTGCTTTTGAGTTTGTTTGTTTTTGATTTGTTCCTGTTTTTTGATGTGTGGTGTTTGGGGTTGTTTGTGTGGTTAGTGTGTTGTAGTGTGTTTTCAATGGGATTATTTTGGAAAAAATATGCCTCTTTATTTATTGCTGTATGTTGTGGTTGGTGAATTTATGAGTTTTGTGCAGTCTGCTTTCTAAATTTTACGGCAATGTTTAGTGGTATGTTCTTTTTGAGTTTTTGATGTGTCTATGTTGGACCTATCGGGTTACATGTGTTGATAATTTGATGCTAATTGGATTTCTGGTTAAACAGCGGTGTTGCGCTGGATATTTTGACAGGTATTTCTGGTTCTGGAAGAATTTGTGGTTCTGCTGTAGAAACACGGAAAAGTGAGACTCTATTATATAAAAAACTGCGGTGGTATGTTGTATCGAATAGCTACATCAAAAATCATAAATAAAAATTCGATTGTACGAAAAATTATACCTCTAACCGATTTTCTAAGAAAGAAGCGATCCTTAGTGGTCAGTAAGTTAGCCTCTGGTACTGTGTTAGATGTCGGCTGTGGGCCTGCAGAGATAATTAACTATTTTCCCAAAGAAAGCAAGGTTCGCTATATTGGGATTGATACTGATGAGGAACAAATAACTGTTTTAATCAAGAACTATCCTTCATTAGACTTTTTTTGGGTAAATGTAGACGAACAAAATTTACCTTCACCAGTTTTAACCTTAACTTTTGACACTGTTTTGCTCATCGCTGTGATAGAGCACCTAAAACGCCCTGAAGTACTCTTGGGGCAACTCTCAGGGATAGTTAAATGTAGTGGAAAATTAATCATAACAACAGCTACGCCCACCGGGGAATTTATTCACAATATATTGGCGATTTTTGGTCTTACAAGTTTTGAAGCTGTTCGAGAGCATAAAACGTCTGCACATGCTTCTTATTCTGTAAGTGATATGGCACGGCTCGTAGCGCCGTTTGGCTTCAAATTAGAAAAACAGTGCAGCTTTGAATTTGGACTCAATCAAGTTGTTGTGTTCACAAAAGTAACTTGATTTTGTTGTGATTTTGGTTTGCCGGATTTATGTTAGAGGTGTTTGCGGCTAAAAGATTTTGGCTGTGTTTGTTTTTTGTTTTGTGTCCTATTGTAGGTTAGTGGTTGCGAAAAAGCTGTTTTCGTGGTTGTTGAGCTGTAACATTTTGTCTGTTGTTTTAATTGTCAGTTCGCTCTAATGTCTTACATTCGGCAGTTTGACCTAAAACAGCCAAAAATTAAATCATGCTCAAAAAAATATTCGAAAAAATAAGAAAATCATTGTAAAAATAATCACAAACACACAACAATCGATAATATAAATAATTCAAAATATTTTTTTCCAAACTGCTGAATGTAAGTAACTAAGTGCTTTACCACACTGGAAAACGCAGGACTTTGTCACACTATCGGAAATAACACCTGCCAGACTCACCCCGTTCTGCGTACATGTCTGTCTCGACTTCATCCAGCGCAAAAAAATGACAAACAAGCCTTTGTAAACGTGATGGCTAATTTGGTAGGCACATTTACCAATAAAGTATTACATGATCAGCAATTAGTTTTTACACTATTTGGAACAAATTTTTATCACGCGTTGGATTTATCTCAAAAAATAGGTCAGCAAAAAGCTGTACTGACACTAACAGCATCCTTAGCCAGTTATACTTGGCACACTCGTAACCTACAGAAGCAGAACAGCTGTACAAAAACAACATTGAAGTAGCAAAAAAATACAATGATATTCATGCGGAAGGCGGCGCTTATCATCAATTGGGTATAGTTGCGGGTGAACAAAGAAATTTTACTGCAGCAGAAGATTGGTACAAAAAGTACTACTCATCAGTCTAAAATTGGGTAGTGTTCGACATAAGTTTAGGGATATACTAAAATAGGGAGAAATGGAGTGAAATGACAGTGAATATACATGACATCAATACCTGTGAAATGCCCATATTGCAAAAGCACAAAGTCATAAAATTTGACAAACAACCCAACAAAACACAACACTACGCTTGCCAAAACAAAGACTACACACGCACAATATTCCAACTCGACTACAAATACCACACCTGCAAACCAGGAACAAAATTCCACATCCTTAAATGTCCACAAACGGCTCAGAAGTCCGTGATATTGCCCAAGTACTCCACATAGCACAGATGTTGTTATTGAAACACTAAAAAAAGCAAACTGGAACCGACAAGTAAATCTAGACTATCTTAAAACCATAAAATACCTCAGACATCCCTGTTGAACTTGTTTGCGTTGAAGAGGTTGAGATGGATGCTAGCGGGTCTATGTTTGTGATAAAAAGCAACAGTGTTGGCTTTGGCATGCAATAGATCATCGTTTTGGTGAGGTTCTTGCATATGTGTTTGGAGTGCGTAGCATTGTGTTTGGAGGAGTTGCTTTTGTTTCTAGCTCCGTTTAATATTTCAAGGGTTATGTGGGTGGGAATTGTGTGTATGAAAAATTTGGTTATTCGTCAAATCAGGTGGGTAGAGCCAATAAGTTTCGTTGCAGTATAATGTTGTATGGAACATGAGGGAGAACATAGCAAGCTTGAAGAAGGAAGAATGGGTGCGCCCACTTAAAATAGCGAAAGGCCATAATTTCACCTTTGGGATTATCTTACTACTTGAATTCTCAAAAAAAATTTAATATATGTGATTAAAACAGTAAAAACATTGTAAAGTGTTAAATCTGACCAATAAACGCTTATTTGCATAGGTTAAAATATTTTATATTGTGCATAAAGTTGTTTGAATCTTTGAGCGTTATTTTTAGGCTGTTGTAGCTCATCTTACCGCTACCTTGTCTGTTGCATGCTTTTCTATAACCCTATTTCTCGTTTATTTTTAACTTTAACCCTGCTCATTAATCAAGGCGTGAAATTATTTTTGGGAAAAACAGTTCGTATCTAACAGCGTGTTATTTGCATCTGTTGCTTGAAGATAAGGTAACAGCTGTTTATTTGTGAGTACATGTGTTGTTGTTTTGTGGTAGCTTTAATTTGGTGTTTGATTATGTTAAAAATTGAGTGATTGACGCTATTAGCACATTATATGCACTTCTTGCGTCACCTGTTTTGGTGTCTGCGCATAAATTGTAGCCTAATCCACCATACCCAAACGTATCTGGTGTAGTGTTATCGCTTTGCCAATACCATGCTAAGCAAAATCCAACTGGTAATGTCTGATAAAACTGTATGCTCTCTTGTATACAGGCGGCTTGTATGTTGGAATCATTATTGTCACAACCAATTTCACTTATGCCAATTGTTTTGTTGTGTTCATGGCTTGTATTAATGTTAGTTGTAGTCATGTTTTTCCATAAGGGTATTAGGAGCTGCTCGTCTGGTAAATACGCACTGAAACTGATGAAATCGGTTGAATTAAAGAGTCGGTTGTCAAATTCCCAATCTTCCCTGAAAATATTTTTCAAGGCAGGTGTTCCATATTCGTCGTAGTAGGGTTTGACGTTGCAGAATCTAATAGTGACTAGTCTTCCGTCTTGAGTTTTAATAATGTTTGATAGTTCTTGGAACAGTGTTAAAAAGTTTTCTTTTTGGGTTTGTCTGTTGTTTGTTACAAAGTCATGTTCTGTTGCGTTTCTACCCCAGTACCATGGTTCATTTAAGATTGCCCATGCCCAGATGCCGGGGGTATTGGCTAAGTATGATGTGGTATGTTTGATCATGTTTACGAATGCTTGTTTCATTTCTGTGCTTCTAACGATTGCTAAACCAATGTTGTTTCCGCTGACCGGATCGATTACGTAGTCAGGGGTGCACCATGTACTGTCTTCACCCCAGAGGGTTTGAAATGTTATCATGACTTTGATGTCGTATTGGTTTGCGATGGTTATGATGTGTTTAACGTTTGCTAGAAATGTGTCGCCATAAATGGAACCGTCGGGCAGGGTTCCATTGTAGCTTCCTTTGGTGTTTCCTTCTAATCGGTACCAGTAAAGGCTTAGATTTATTATGTTTATTCCATCGCGGTTAAATTTTGAGAAATCTCTTTCAAGGATTGCATCGTTGGTGTATTCTGAGGAATATAGGTGGTACTTTGAGAGGTAGTTTATGCCTACTTGTAATTTATTTTCGTTGCTTGGTTGGGTTGAGTTTGTTTTATCGTTTGAGTTTTTGTTGGTTATGTTGTTTGGAGGGGTTGTAATTGTGATGGTGATGTCTTGATTTTTGGTTGTTTGTTGGGGGTTGGTTGTTTGTTGGGGGTTGGTTGTTGGTTGCTTGTTTTCTGTATTAAGAAAGCTTGCTAATAATAGTATGATGATTATTGGGGTTGTTATGTAGAATGTTTTGCTGGGTTTGATCATTTTTGTTCACTTTTGGTGATTTGTGGGTAGAAAATTAACTCATGTTATGTCTTTACTCTAAAGACCTACAATTTTATGGGGATTGTGTGTTTCGAAATAACCTCTAAACTTATACACTAAAACGATTCAACAGACAAAATGCTAAACAAACTATGTGCATCAAATAATTGTACACCCGACAAAAGAAAACAAAAGCAACATACCGCTCAAATAAACTCTAAATAACACACAAATAATTCAGCTCAAAACACTAAGGACCCTATTAACCTGTCAATCTTTTTCTCTATAATAAACAACATCTAACGATTACAAAGCACAAAGCGGCACATCACTTAACACCCTAACTGTCAAAAATCTCTAAAAACAAAAAACATCCACGGTATTTAAACATTTAGCACTCCTCAATTCCTACAAGTCTCCCAAAATATGTATCAAAATACCTCCATATATCCCACAAACCATTCCAAACTGTCAAAAAACTAGCAAAAATCCGATAAAATCAAGAAAAGAGCAGATTTTATCCATACGTTTTCGCTAAAGCTACAGCACAATTTTTAAAATCTTCCAATAGCAGTTCAGAAAAACCCCCCAAACATTAAGCAGATAACTAATAGAACCTGACCTCTACATCGCATATATCTCATCTCAGACCATGCAAAAGTCAAAAAACAATATCAATAAACACTACAGTTAACATTTCTTCATTTGCTGCTATGGTGGTCGTGGTGAATTTTATCAGAGGTTCTATGCAGTCTGATTCTTGAACAGTATTAAACAACAATTTAAGCTCTGTCTGTTAGGCCAAACTCCACAAGTAAATGCAAACACTAAATAAAACCAAAAACCAAAATTATGCTAAAACATTAAATTCCAAACCAGCATAAAGTGTAGACTATGACAAAAGCTCAAACATTATTACCTCCGATAGTAATAGCCTCAGGCATATTCTTAACCATCTTATCAGGCTTTTATATTTCATCCTTCCTTGCCATCCTTGGAATAACCATTAGTTTCTGGGGAGCCATTCTATATTACATTAAACCCACCAAATATGTTCCTATATCATTTATCACAGCGATAAACACATCAAACATGGACAACTTGAACCGACTTTTCACTGAACTAAAATATACCCAAAAAAGCATATATCTCCCCCCAAACAAACTCTCCGACCCCGAATCTTCCATAATATTTATCCCCCAAACTACCAACAAAATAATTCTCACAAACAACGAAACAACAAACACCCTATTTACAACAAAAAAAGACGGCATGCTACTAACCCCCCCTGGATATGGCCTCATAAAAATAATGGAACAAAAACTCGGCTCTTCTTTCACAAAAATGGACCTGATAGCCCTCCAAAAACAACTCCCCCACCTGCTAATAGAAGAACTTGGAATTGCCGAAAACATCTCCATACAAGTAGAAAATAATCAACTAACCATTGAAATAACTGGCAGTATATTCACTACTGAATGCAACCAAGCACAAAAATATCCTCAAATACACGGTTCCATAGGTTGTATACTAACCAGCGCACTTGCGTGTGCACTATCGAAAGTAACTGGAAAACCTGTAACCATAAATGCCGAAGAAACAATTGGAAAAACAACCAAAATCACCTACCATTTCCTTGAGGAATAATAATGCAGCTACCTCCCCTACTATTTTCTGACCTAACTCTTCTATTTGCTGTAGGCGCAATAACCCTGCTAATCGCCGTCGAATTGTCCTCATCCTACTATGGCCAAACAAACCTTACCCTAAATAGAGTTAAACTCAAAACCGTTGCTTATATCGTAGGGTTGCTATTTTTAATAATGGTATCTATAACAATCTTCCAAATGCTACCTGAATAAACCAAGCAGGCAATACAAATGACAAATAAACAAAACCAAACTAAACTCAAAGATTACATAACCCACATAGCAAAAAGCAAAACTCCTGCCACTACCGACGAATTAATACAACTCGTTCAAAAAAAATACCTCCTCTCACAAGAAGAATTAGCCGACATTATCTGCCAGATAGAAACAGAGCATAAAACATCTCTCACCAAAACCCCCAAAACACAATTAATTGCCAAAAAAACCTACTTTCCATTAAAAAATACAATTTGGTTTTGGTTAACAATAGGTATTACCATAACAGCTACTGTGGCGGTATTTATCATCCCAAAAGACGTCTACCCGTTGGTTTATCTGCGGCAGGGTGTGGGTCTAATCTTTGTAATGTTGCTTCCCGGATACGCATTCATAAAAGTTCTCTACCCTAAAAAACTGCCCATTGTCACATCCACCGAAAATCTTGATACAATAGAACGTATAACCCTGAGCATAGGCTTAAGCATAGCACTTGTAACTATTGTGGGTATAATTCTCAACTATACTCCTTGGGGTCTTAGCCTTACATCCATAGCACTTAGTCTATTTATCTTCACCGTACTTCTTGCGTTAATAGGTGCATTCAGAGAGTATCCCAGAGATATTTCTCATTCTGCTCTATAATACTGTCTGTTTTAACACCTTTAAGAACTCATTATTCTGTTTTTTGTTGTATTTGATTTTTCGCTGTTTTGAGGGGTAGCATGTGTCTAACATCTAATTGTCCTTCAAAGTAGATAACAAAAATCATTATTGCAATATTGGTTTCTTAATTCTCGTTTTTTAGGTACATTATAAAATTTTAATGGTCATTTTAGACTTCTTTTTATGTTATATAGAAGCTTTTATTTTATTCGATGGTGTGTTTAACTTAGGCACATGGGATAATTTATCGCGCCCTATAAAAAAGGCTTAAAATTAAAAAACAGGCGTTTAACTGTGGCCAATAAAATGTGGTGTGCTTAAAAAGCGGGACGTCAGGTTGGTATGTATTTGGTTCTCGCTGAAAACACGTTTTGAATCTGCTCCTTTTTTGTTAAAATTTAAATTTTTGTGCTGTTTTTACTAGTAAATAGGACAATGTTTGCCTTTACATCTGTGTCCACACGAACTAAATACATATTTATGAATGCATAGTTAAACAATAAAACTTATTGGACCTTGGGCGTTATTATTTGTCGATTCTAAAACAAGTGTGCGTTGCCTAAATGATTCAAAAAACAACCCTTAAAACATAAATGTCACAATAACTTGCTAACAAAATGCATGCTCTACTGCTAAACACTAATAACGCCAAGGGGTTATTTAATAAAATAGCCTCTCAAAAGTATGATGTGAGTCTTTGTTAGCGTGTTGTTTCTATGGATATGTGACTTTTGTCATAATTTATGCTTGATTGGGGATAATTATCTAACAATACCCTATCATACTTTTTTGGGTGTTTATGGGGGTTTGTTGTGGTTTGTTTTTTGTAGGCAGGTTTCTCTTTTGGTATGTTTTTGGTGTTTTTTCTTTGGTTAACTGTTTTATTTCATGGTTTTTTACGTAAAACGTTTTATCACACGTTACCTATACCATACTTTTTGGGATTTTATTTTAGTTAAGTGTTTTGGTTTTGTTTGTTGGGTGAGGGTGGGTGCGGTCGGGTAGTTTGTTGTGTATTGAGGGTTGGAGTTAAAACAGGTTTTCGGAGGTCCATGAACTTTGACGGTTGATGTTCTCAGACGCAGGCCAAAATAAGTTTCCCAACCATATGGATTATATATTGAGTAGTTTATTGCTAAATTCTAACGCGCATAAATCGTCTGGGTGTTATCCATGCACGAAACCCGATTTCCAGCTATGGGTTCAGCACTAACGCATCATAGATTAGCTGTGGCTCTAAAAGCCTTGGTTATATCTATAACCGTGCTTGCACTATACTTCCAGGATTTCAGTATAATATTTGCTGGCGCGTTAGTTACAGAATCAACATTTCACATACTTGCTATTCCTTTTCTTTTTGTTTTTTTGCTCTATCGAAAACGAAAAATGGTTAATGCAACATTGCTAACTCCTGAGGGTAGCAAAAATTTCTTCCAAAAATACTGTAGTCTCATTGTAGGCACAACTCTGAGCGCAGTTGCCATACTAACATATTGGTATGGCAGCTACTCCTTTATGCCCCTAGAATTTCACATGGCTACTCTGCCTTTTCTAACTGCTGGTTTAATTCTTATCCTCTTTAACCCCCAAACCCTAAAACATCTCTTTTTTCCCATAGCTTTCTTAATATTTCTAACTCCGCCTCCCTCTGAGTTACTCTTTGGTGTGGGTTCCGCATTAGCCAATCTTAGTGCTGGGGCATCAAATGGGCTCACTAACCTTTTGGGCGTTCAAGCAACATTGAGTGCAGATAATGCTGGTCCTATAATAACTATTCTTCGGCCTGACAGTACCTTGATACCCTTTAATGTTGGTGTAGCCTGTTCTGGTATCTATAGTTTAATTGGTTTTGCCATATTTGCCATATTTATTGCCTATCTAACAGCAGGTAAATTCCGCAACAAACTTTTCATTTTTGTAATAGGTATTCCTTTTATGTTGCTATTAAACATCATAAGAATTACCGTAATTCTCCTAATAGGTTACAATTATGGTGAAGCGTTGGCTCTTGAAATCTTTCATTCAATGGGTGCAACGGTGCTCATGTTTATCGGCACACTTATACTGCTAGGTATAAATGAAAAAATAATCAAAAAGCCTGCTCCCCTTGCACGCTGTTCTGTTTGTACTCCGATGCCAAATGGTCTTAGTGTGCCTTTTTGTAATGCGTGCGGGAAACTTTTTAAATATCCAAAAATTAAACTCTCACGGCTTGATATAGCAAAAATTATGGGCATTTTTATAGCTGTTATTATGTTGTTGTCTATTCAAGCCCCTACTTTTGCATTAACTCAGGGGCCGGCTGAACTTTTATATCAAGCCCCTCAAGGTATTCAAGTAAGCGATCAAAACGGGGTGTTGCCAGAGCTTGAAGGTTATACTTTGCATTACTCTTATCGAGATGTTGCATATGAACGCGTCTCAGGTAATGATGCGGCAATAGTTTATACATATCATCCTGATGATGATTCAAAAAATACAATATGGGTGGCTATGCAAATAGGTACCAGTTTAATGACGCAGCATAGATGGGAAACCTGTCTTATCAATTTCCCTCTCAGTCAGGGTGATCCGGCAAAAGTGACCCAGTTTGCTCTTCATGATGTTCAACTCTATGATAATCCGCCAATGACTGGACGTTTCTTTGTTTTCCAATATAATAATGCTATTCAATCACAGGCTGTTCTTTACTGGTATCAAACAGCAGTGTTTAACATAAATGGCACTTCCCAATCAAAAAGTGTTATGATAAGTCTCATCACCTATATGGACAACGTAGTTACGTTTGATGATATTGAAAATCAGCATATCTCAATTGCTAAAGCTATTAATAGCTATTGGCAGCCGCTAAAATCCTGGTCCTCTGTTACTTTAGTGATAAGCCAAAATGGGTTTGTGTTATCTTTGGGGGTAGTTGTTATTTTAGTTCTTTTTGTTTTATATGTTATATTTTTGGATGGAAAAGAAAAGCGTTCTTTGTTAACCTTTTATCGTAAACTCTCTGTCCAAGATCAGCTCTTAATTAAGGCTCTTAGCAATGCTTGTATGTCAAGCTCTACTGATGTTGTTACAGCAGAATTTCAAAAACTATCTACGTTGCCTGTGACTGAGCCCTATGTTATACAAAAACTAAACGAAGCTAAAGCCAATGGGTTGATCGTGGAAAGCATTAAAAATTTACACGATACTCCTGTTTTGGTGTGGAAAATTCAGTTGCCCAAAGCAACAACTTTTTTTCAAAAATTATATCATCGCTAAAAGTATTGTTTAATCTGTGTGTGTTGATTTTTTGTAAATAGGTTGTACGGTTGAACTTTATTTTTTGATCTTAAAACGTCAGCTTGATGATGCCTGTGATGGATGCTGTTGAATTCGTGGCTAATTTTGAATTAAAAAACATAGTGTTTGATATTAGTTTATACTGTTAGAAGTCACCCGAAAATCTTCACATTCATACATAAACCAACCACCACATTGCGCATATCAAAAGGCAGCAAAACAAATAGTCCACCTCGCCAACC
Source organism: Nitrososphaerota archaeon (assembly GCA_031274765.1). Taxonomy (GTDB): domain Archaea; phylum Thermoproteota; class Bathyarchaeia; order Bathyarchaeales; family Bathycorpusculaceae; genus Bathycorpusculum. Next base: position 14,689 of record JAISPR010000069.1, read on the forward strand.
GCTCCACCCAAGTACGCAAAGACAAATGCGCACACTCAACCTTTTGCGTATTCCCCATCCCAACCACAACCTATTAGAACCAAGAAACTTTCATACGCATAATTCCCATCCACATAAACCCTTGAAATATTAAACGGGGATAGAAGCAAAAGTAATTCCTCCAAACACAATGCTACGCACTCCAAACACATATGCAAGAACCTCATCGACACGTGAGCTATTATATGCCAAAGCCAACACTGTTGCTTTTTATCACAAACATAGACCCGCTAGCATCCATCTCAACCTCTTCAACGCAAACAAGTTCAACGTGATGTCTGAGGTATTTTTGTGGGTTTTAAGATAGTCTAGATTTACTTGTCGGTTTTGGTTTGTTTTTTAATGTTTCAATGACGACGTTTGCGCTGATGGGTGTACTTGTGCGATGTTGCGGACTTTTGAGCCGTTTAGGGGCCTTTCAAGGATGTGGAATTTCGTTTCTGGTTCGCAGGTGTGGTATTTGTAGTCGAGTTGGAATATTGTGCGTGTGTAGTCTTTGTTTTGGCAAGTGTAGCGTTGTGTTTTGTTGGGTTGTTTGTCAAATTTTATGACTTTGTGCTTTTGCAATATGGGCATTTCATCTTACCTTGACCCACAAAAAACAAAGAGTAAAAAACCTTGAAACACTGATAACACAAAGATTACACAACCAAATAACATGACCAAAACAATAAAACACCCCCCAGACTGTTCGAAAACTAACAAACCCCCTTAAAAAACAAGAAAAAGACTGTTTTTCTCCGTTTGTTTACACCAAAAACATGAAAAATTATAGTTTTTAGATAGTCTCCCCCTACGACACATCAAAATCACCCAAACCACCATTAAGCAAAAAATCACAACATAACTATTTATCCAGTCTGAAATTTCAATTAGAATCCCAACAACAAACCCCTTCTAGATATTTTCATCCGTTACCAAATTGCGGGTCAAGGTAGGTTAGGTTGGGTGTTTGGGTGAGAATAGTGGTAGGTTTGGGTGTTTGGGGTTTGTTTTTGGGTTGGTTTGGGGTTTTATTTTTTTATTTTTTGGTTTTTTGTTTTGTGGTTGGGTTGTTTTGTTTTTGTTGTTTTTGGTGTGTAAAAAGGGGTTTTTGGAGGTTGCCTATAGTAATCTCAACCTTGGCCTTTATCAAAAACACTACCAACACCCTTCCCACACTTACCAAATACCCTCCAATTTTTCTCTAAATTACTTTAATGGTTTTAAAAGAGCAACTCCCAAACAAGCCTCACTTAAATATTTAGCTACAACCCTTTGAATATCTTGATTCGTAACTGCCCGAATCTTGGATACATACTCGCTAAGAGCAAAGGCACTACCAAATTGAGCTTCCATATAGCTGATTATCTCAAGAGTATCATGCGAGTTATCCATCCCCCTTAAGACACCCCCCAATATGATCTGCTTAGCTCGCTCCAACTCTGTAAACGGAACCAAACTGTTCTGCAAAATTTTTAACTCTTTTAAAATAAGTCCCTGCGCTTTAATTGCCTTTCGTGTGTTAACCGCACAATTAATACTCAAATAACCAAAATCTGAACCCTTACAATGCGCCGAATTCACATCATAGGTAATCGCATGCTTCTCCCGCAACTCGATAAACAACCTAGAACTCGTACCTCCTCCCAGTATGGTGCCAACTAAATCCAACGCCGGCACATCCATATGCATAGCATTGATTGTTCTTGCACCAATACTTAGATAACTCTGCGTTATACCCGCCTTTTCTTCCACCACCAAAGACTTAGGTCGCCCCCCTTCAGCGGCCCTCTCCTTGATTAACCGGTTTTTACTCTCCCGCATAGCACTAAATTCCCCCAAAACATCCTCAAAAACAGCTTCGTTAAACTTACCTGACAAAATCAAAATCATATTTTGAGGCACATAATTATTTTTATGTTCCCTCTCTAGTTGTTTCACACTTAGTTGTTTGACATTTTTTGGATAACCGCCAACTGGCCGCCGAATCGGATGGGTTGTAAACAAATTTTCAAGCAACATCTCTTCAACTTTTATTGCTGGCACATCAGCAACTTCTGATAATTCATTTAAAATTATCTTTTTTTCTATTCCAAATTTAGTTTGCTCAAAAGAATTGTCAAAAAATAATCCTGCAAGCATCTTTGAAGCATCAAACAGGTTTTCGGGTAAAACATCAACAATACCCACAACCTGTTCGTGGTCTGTGTAGAGGTCTAGTGTACCGCCAAAGTTCTCAACACTTCGTGACTGTTCAATGCGTTGTGCTGAGCCGCCTGCTAGCATATGCTCGATAAAATGAGCTATGCCTGCATATTCTGGGGGTTCTTGATTGGAACCATATTTGACTGCAAGGGCTAATTGAGCCGTATTTGCTTGATGGCGTGGATAATGTAGTACTGTTAGGTCATTGGGCAATTTTTTTCGTTGCCAAACCAAATTAGTTGACATACCAAAAAGTGTGCTACAAACTATAAAAGCTAAAACCCTTTTTGCGTTCAAAGGGTATGCGTTTATTTGGTGACTGACTGATTGGTTAGGTGAGCATTAGTAATTTGACCGGTGTCAACGATTAACAATACACAAATGATACTTCAAAGTGTATCCATTATAATTTAACCTGCTCAGAAAACATAGCACAAAATGACACTTTCTCACCTGGTAATTTGGAAAAATCCTGATGATTTGTTCATTTGTTCTGTGTTTTTAACATTTACAGGGTATACAATTAAATCTGTTATTTTAGGACAAATTGCCGAATGTAAGAATATATTATAGCTCAAAGATACATTTTTGTCTACTATATACTCACGTTTGACAGTTTGGGAAAAAAATACTTTGAATTGTTTATATTACCGGTTGTTGTGAGTTTTTGATTATGTTTATGATGATTTTCTTATTTTTTCGAATATTTTTTGAGCATAATTTAATTTTTGGCTGTTTTAGGCCAAACTGCTGAATGTAAGTATATCCAAACTCATATCAACTATTAGCAAAGCTATAACTGAACAAAAATGGGTAAACCGTTGGCGACATTGCGATAATTGGTATCATCACTATTTTGGGCTATTTTGCACTTCCAAACATAATTTCAACAATTCAAAGTCCAAACAACACTATGCAACAAAACAACATCAAAGTACAGAAAGGTGGAGCAACAACAGTGGACATCTGGTAAATTATACTGTTTCACATATATAAAAGGCCCTCAAGAGTTGAAGAAGCATACTTTTTATGTACACGCCCAAAGACTTGGACCTCTGAGAAGATTATATAGTTCCAATCCCAAACTCATCTCACACCAAATTAAATCCGCCAACTTTTACAAACCCGCATCCCAACACATACTCTACATCCCTACACAAACAACCTGCAACCCCGGCTGTCCAAAAATGACAAACCCATAACTGAGCCAAAACTAAACAAATAAAAATTATGCGCCCTTTACACAAATTTCACTCATAAGATATTAATGGCCAAACCCCCAAAATATTTTTCCAAAGCCCACTGATATAGATTCAGAAACCTCTTTAAAGGCATCAGTGTTTAATGCAGATCATAGTTGCGGTTTTATGGCGAAACAACAACCCAACAATGGGCCTAGTCCATCTAGAGATTCCATAGCGGGCGCTCTAAAACAAACATTGAGTTCTGATGAATTGGTGAGTCTGCCCCTTGAAGTGCTCTATGAGCGTATCGGGAGTTCTCCACAGGGTCTTGACTCTGAGCAGGCAACCAAACGGCTTGAAATCTATGGTCGAAATGAACTGGCTCGCGAACGCAAACATTCAGCTGTTAAAGATTTTTTGTTACACTTCAAAAGTCCCCTCATTATCATTCTCTTGTTTGCCGCCGTGATTTCTGGGCTACTTCAAGAAATCATAAACATGGCCATCATTTTATCTATCATACTTGTCAGTGTAGCCCTTGATTCCTACCAAGAAAGTAAAGCTGGAAAAGCTGCCGAGTTGTTAAAACAAAAAGTCACAACAACAGCCACTGTGTTAAGGGACGGCGGGCGCCAAGAGATAGGTCTTCCAGATATTGTTCCTGGTGATGTTATCTATCTATCAGCCGGTGACATTCTCCCTGCTGATGCGCGTATTATAACTGCCAAAGACCTCTTTGTTAACCAATCTGCCCTAACCGGCGAATCATTTCCCATGGAAAAAATCCCTGGCGCTGTAAAGAAGGGGGGTTCACTTGTTGATTGGACCAATTACTGTTTTATGGGAACCTCCATTGTCAGTGGTTCCGCAACTGCACTTGTTGTCAAAACCGGGGGTTCAACTGAGTATGGTAAAATCGCTAAAAAACTCGTTGAGAAAGCACCCGCTACCGAATTTGAGCATGGTATAAAAAATTTCGGTTTCTTCATAATGCAACTTACCTTTCTTTTTGTAGTTTTTGTTTTCCTAATAATTGCTTTGCGTGACCCTACCGAGCTGGGTGTTGTACAAGCGTTGTTATTTTCGGTGGCTCTGGCTGTTGGGTTGACGCCTGAGTTGTTACCCATGATTATCACCATCAACTTGTCGCGTGGTGCGATGGCTATGTCTAAGAAGGGTGTTATTGTTAAGCGCCTTTCAGCTATTGAAAACTTTGGCAGTATGAATGTATTGTGCACAGACAAAACTGGTACTCTTACTGAAAATAGAATTAAACTTATACTAAATGTCAATCTGGAAGGTGAAGAAGACGATAAGGTCTTTTTATACTCTTTTCTTAACAGTAATTTCCAAACTGGTCTGCGGAGTCCTCTTGATGAAGCCATTTTAAAACACAAAGAAGTTGACACTTTAAAATATCAAAAAATCGATGAAGTCCCCTTTGATTTCATACGCCGCAGAGTTTCGGTTGTGGTGGAACGTGAAGGGTTACGCTTTTTTATCGCTAAGGGAGCTCCAGAAGAAATTCTTCGCGCTTGTACCTACTTTGAGCTTGGTGATGTCATTGCAGATCTAAACGAGGAAACTCGCCAAAGAATCGAGCAGAAATATCAGGACTACAGTTCTGAGGGTCTTCGCGTTTTGGGTATTGCCTATAAACGGCTAAAAGAAAATAAAGCAGTTTACTCTATAAATGATGAAACCGATATGGTTTTCCTTGGGTTTGTTGCATTTCTTGACCCGCCAAAAGAAACTGCTAAACGTTCTATTCATTTGTTAAGTAAAGCTGGGATTGAGCTTAAAATTTTGACAGGCGACAACGAACTGGTTACCCGTAAGGTATGCGAAGAACTTGGTCTTGAAGTTAAGGGTGTTGCATTAGGCAATGACATAGCTAATTTGACCGATGAAGCCCTGATGGCAATTGTTGAGGAAGCAAATATTTTTTGTCGTGTCAATCCGGCACAAAAAGACCGCATAATAACTCTACTCAAAAAGAATGGGCATGTAGTGGGTTATATGGGTGATGGCATTAACGATGCGCCGTCGCTTAAAACATGTGATGTGGGAATTTCTGTGGATAATGCCGTGGATGTTGCCCGGGAATCCGCTGATATCATTCTTTCTAAAAATGATCTTACCGTTCTAGCTGAGGGTGTGCTTGAGGGGCGCAAAACCTTTGGCAATACCATGAAATATATTCAGATTGGTGTATCTTCAAACTTTGGTAACATGTTTAGTGTTGCTGGTGCGGCTTTGTTTTTGTCGTTTTTACCCATGTTGCCTGTACAAATATTGTTAAACAATTTGCTCTATGATTTCTCGCAGACTACTATAACAACAGATAAAGTTGATGATGAATATGTGGAGCGTCCTAAACGTTGGGATATATCTTTTATACGTCGGTTCATGGTGTCGCTTGGTCCGGTGAGTTCTTTATTTGATTTCTTGACGTTTTTTAGTATGCTCTTTGTTTTTTTCCCCATTATTCCTGTGGCTTTGTTAGCGGGGGATGTTACTTATCCTGAGCGTTTATTCCAAACCGCCTGGTTTATCGAATCTATAGTGTCTCAAGTGTTGGTTGTGTTTGTAATTCGGACCCGCCGAACACCGTTTTGGAAGAGCAAACCAAGTAAGTATCTCCTACTTAGTGGTGTAGCTATCATAGCATTTGCCTTGCTGTTACCCCTCTCACCACTTGGGGTAATCTTTGGATTTGTTGCTCCTCCCCCACTATTCTATGCAGTATTAGCCCTGCTAATGGTCGCCTATCTAGCAGTGGCTGAGATGGTTAAGAGCTGGTTCTACAAACGTAATGCTTACCGTCTTGAGCAGGTGTTGGTGCCCAAACCGGCGGTTTATCTAACCCGTAACGCAAGATTGATGCAGGATATGATTGCTACTATAAGTCTCCGGGACGAAGAAGAGTTTTCTATAAACTCTCTAATCAATGATCTAAACGCGGTTTTACCCTACCCAATTAATGTTAATCAAGTAACCCGTAACCTCCAGTATCTGCGCCGCTCCAATCTTATTAGTGTGGACTGGACTCAGCGTACTATCAAACGAGAAAGAGCTCTTAGTGACTACGTAGGGAACACTATCATTATGGGTCCAAACTGGGCCTCTGTGGGCGAAGAATGGCGCCGGATAAGCCTTATTATCCAAAACAAATATGGCGCCGTCAACGCTGAATTTAATGAACTATTGCATAACCAAAACTAAACCTTTTGCCACCGTCAACAGTAACAATAAAGGGTCTTCGTCAAATCAGGTGGGTAGGGTCAATAAGTTTCGTTACGGTAATAGTTGTATCCTGAATTCTCGTTAAAGTTGTAATATGCGCGGCTGAAAATTATTTGTCGTTTTTCAGTACGTGTTATTTATTATGTCACATTATATTCTTTTTTTGTGTATTAACTCTTGTTTTTTAACCTAAAATCTGTGAGTTTTTTTGCATATGTAGAATTTTTGCTATAAATGTGTCAATTTGTCATGGATTTTATTTTGTGTATGTGACAATTATGGTATGTGCACTATGGATAAATATTTTTAAAAATATATGGTGCATAATTTTTAATATTTATAAGTTGTATGAATTAAATAATTGTTTTACAAAATTAAAATGTCATTATAATTCTGATACACAAGTTTGTATGTATCAAAAAGACGCAGAATTTAGGTTTTAATGGTGGTTGTGTCATAATTTTTACACGTAATGTATAGTATAATTACACTTTACAACAAAAATGCGTGTTGTAAAAAATGGTGACAACCATCACCAATACTTTAATTGAAATATTATTCGCAAAATCAAGTTAAAATCAATACACATACGTGTATAGTACAAAAATGTCGAGAAATCGGGTTGTATGAAACATAATGGAAAACGTAAGCAAGCTTAAAGAAGGAACAATGAGCACACTCACCTAAAATAGCGAAAAGCCCAAAATCTCTGCATCCTTAAGAACCAAAGCCTGACCCTCTATACTTACATTTGGCAGTTTGGGAAAAAAATATTTTAAATTGTTTCTATTGCGGGTTGTTGCGTGTTTTTGGTTATTTTTACAATGGTTTTCTTATTTTTTCGAATATTTTTTGAGCATGATTTAATTTTTGGCTGTTTTAGGTCAAACTGCCGAA
>JAISPR010000070.1 GCA_031274765.1 Nitrososphaerota archaeon
GTTTGTGTTTGTGTGGTTGGGTTTGTTGTGTTGTTTTGGTGTGAGGTTTTGTTTTGTGTTTGTTTGTGTTGGTTGGGTTGTGTTTTTGTTGGGGGTTGAATCCCTGCGCTACGACTGAACAGTTACGTTTTTGTTAATGGGTTGTCTAGTTTTTTAGTTTTTTTTGTTGTGTTTGTGTTGTGTGGGGTGTTGTTGGCTCATGTTGTTGTCTTTTGTCTTGTCGCACAATATGTTGTTGCTTAGGAGGTTTTCGGAGGTTGCCTAGATTGCGGGCGGTGCAGTTGAAGGCGGCGGCTATTTCTTTTAAGTAGACATCTGGGTGTTGTTCTAGGTAGGTTTTTAGTTTTTGGGGTCAATTTTTTTTCGGCCGTGTTTTTTGGGTGGAAGTTGCCTATTTTTTGTTTTTGGGTTACCCAGTAGTTGTAGGTTCGTTTTGAGATGTTGAAAGTATGGCAGGTTTGTTTTGTGGTGTGGTTGTTTGTCTGTATTTTAGGGCTGTTTCTTGGAGATCTTTGCTGTATGTCATGATAGATAGTATATTGTGCAACAAAATTTAAATTAATCTGTTATACAAGGATTACCTTACGGTAACTGACTTTGCTAGATTTCGAGGCATGTCAGGGTTGTAGCCTTTCTCAACAGCAGTGTAGTATGCTAGCAATTGGAGAGGAACTACATAGGGGATAGGAGTAAGTACAGAGGGGATACCTTTTGGCACTTCGATGTAGTCGTCAGCTAAGCTTTTGATAGCTTCGTCACCTTCTTCTATTATAGCCAGTATGTGAGCGCCTCGGGCCTTCATCTCCATGATGTTACCTATGACCGTTTTGTGGGTGTCATCTTTTGGGCATACAAACACTACGGGAAGTCCGTCTTCGATGAGACTAATGGGGCCGTGTTTGCTTTCGCCTGCGGGAAAAGCAATGGATGGGATATATGCGATTTCCATGAGTTTGAGTCTACCTTCAAAGGCTGTAGCGGTGCTGATGCCTCTACCAAGGTAGAAGAAGAGTTTTGTTTTGCTGTATTTTTTGGCTAGGGTTTTGATTTTTTCTTCTTGGTTTGTTACGATGGTTTCTACGACTATGGGTAGTTGTTGGAGTTTTTCTTCTAGGCTATCGATTTCATCTTGTGAGATTTTGCCGCGTTTTTTAGATAGTTTCAATGCTATTTGGGCTAGAACTGAGAGTTGGGATGTGAAGGTTTTGGTTGCGGCGACACCTATTTCGGGTCCTGCTTGTGTGCCGATGTAGACTCGGCTGATACGTGTGAGGGTGGAGCCTATAGTGTTGGTTAAGCTTAGTACTGTTGCGGCTCGTTGTTGGGCGCAGGCGACAGCTGCGATGGTGTCGGCGGTTTCGCCTGATTGGCTCACGGCAAGTATGGTACTGTCGATGTTGACTGATTTGCCGTGTTGTTCTAAGAATTCGGAAGCATACACTGGATAGGTGGGTAGGAAAGCAAGTTTTGAGAACATATAGGATGCGGCTAGACATGCGTGGTAGCTGGTTCCACAAGCCACTAGGAACACTTCGTTGGCGCGGTCAAGAAAGGTGGAGAGTAAGTCGAGGTAGTGGTCTTGGATGCGTAGAGTGTTGCAAAGGACTTGGGGTTGTTCGTGGATTTCTTTTATCATAAAATGTGGATATCCCTGTTTTACAGCCATTTCAGGGGTCCACTCGATGGTGATGGGGTTTCTTGTTATGGGGCTTGCGTCGTTGATTTTTTTGATTTCATATCCTTGTGTGCTCAGGGTAACGAGTTCACCGTTGTTTATTAAAACGGCTTTGTTTGTGAGGGATAGAAATGCGGGGATGTCACTGGCACAAAAGATGGCGTTATCATTTAGACCTATTACTAGGGGGCTTTCGTTTCGGGCGCAGATGATTTTGTCAGGTTGGTTTGTGGAGAGGATAGCAAATGCATATGAACCTTCGATGCGTTTGAGACTTGCTAAGACTGCTTGTTCGAAGTTGAGGTGGGGGTTTTGTTTTTGGGTTTCTTCTATGAGGTGGGCCATGATCTCGGTGTCTGTTTTGGATACAAAGGTATGGCCGAGGTTTTGGAGTTCTGTTTTGAGTTCTAAAAAGTTTTCTATGATGCCGTTGTGAACAATTGCGATATCACCTTTGCAGTCTGTGTGGGGATGGCTGTTTATTTGTAGGGGAGCCCCATGGGTTGCCCATCGGGTGTGTCCAATGCCGATGTTTCCGGGCATGTTGTCAAGGTTGAGGAGTTGGTGGACTTCATCGATTTTGCCTTGTTCTTTTTTGATATAAATTTTTTTATTGCTAAGAGTGGCAATGCCAACTGAGTCATAGCCTCGATATTCGAGGCGTTTGAGAGAAGAATGAATTATTGGGGCGGCATTACCGTCTCTTAAAACGCAACCAAATATTCCGCACATAAGCATACCTTTAGGTTTATTCCTTGTATGATGAATTGGATAACTATTAAGGATTTTTATAACATCTATTTGACTACTAAAAAAGTTTTTTTAAGGGTTTAATGTTGATTTTTAAGTATAACACTCAAAAATAATGTTGTCACCTTAGAACACCATAAACCATTATAAATAAATTTTTTATAGTACCTCAAACTTATGTCCCATGATAAGCATGGACAAAAAACTACTACTCAAAACCACCAACAACACCCAACAAATCAAAGAAATCAACATACTCACCAATACACAACTAAAAACCATACTTGGCACACTCAGCTGGAAAATCCTCACCCTACTTACTCAAAAAGAAATGTACCCCCTAGAAATAGCAAAACACCTAGGTATGCATGAACAAAAAATATACTACCACATCCGCAAACTCGTCAAAGCAGGCGCCATCACAATCACCCGAGAAGAAAAAAAGAAGGGCGCCACTGCAAGATATTACCGCACCATCTCACCAGCATTTGGCGTCGAATTCCCGTTTGGATATCAACCCCTCCAAAACCCCTACACCCTCAATATAGACAACCAACTACAAAAATTCTTTAAAGAATTCATCCAAAACAACATCTTTGATGGAAAAATCGTGGTAGGCAGCCCCCAACCCCATGGACCCTTCAAAACCAGTGCACGCGATGGACACTACGCAGCTCACCTAGCATTATTTCTGGGACAATTTACCCGTTTACCCGCAGAATTTGCAGTAAAACTCGATGTTGACGTCAAAGTAGAAAAAGAAGAAAAAAACAACCTCATCCTAGTCGGTGGACCAGGCACCAATTTTTTAATGCAAGAAATCAACGATCACCTACCCATAAAATTTATCATGCAATCATCACAACAGGGTTTTTTGCTTGGCGGCTTGTCATCTAAGAGAACGGGGCAAACCTATACATCTGATGTTAGCGGATTAGTTGCTAAAATCATTAATCCTTGGGACAGCTCTAAACGTATTGTCGTTTTAGCAGGTAACAAAGCTGTAGGGACTAAAGCTTGTGTCATTGCACTCACCAATTTTTGGAAAAAAACCCTAGAGAAATACCAAGACGCAGATACGTTTGCAGCTGTAATTGTGGGATTTGATTTAGATGGAGATGGCAAAGTTGACTCAATTGAGGTTCGTGAATAATTGCCAACCAGAGAGATCACCGAAACAATTTGGGCATGGGGACACAAAAACATCCAAGCAACCCACCTCACCACACTAATGATTACCAAAGATAGTCAACTCTTAATAACTGGAGATTGTATTGTAGCAGTATCAGCAAATAGAGCCATAACAGATTTAAGCGCAACATTTAAAGAGGCTCTGCATCAACCAAACACAAAACTGATTGTTTTAATTGAAACAGACAATCTAATGGAAAAAATTGAGGCAACTGGATCACCAGATCTACAGTTGAACCATCCCTCTGATTTGGTTATTAGAAAAAGCAGGTTTATCTGCAACCGCACCTTAGCCATTCAAGCCAATAGAGCAGCAAACAATCTATCAAGAGAGTTTGTGACAAAACTAAAAAACCCTCAACAAAAGATCAAAATAACCCTAATCATCACACCACATACCAAACAACCATAAAACACCCATAACAATTTACATTCGGCAGTTTGGAAAAAAATATTTTGAATTGTTTCTATTGCGGGTTGTTGCGTGTTTTTGGTTATTTTTACAATGGTTTTCTTATTTTTTCGAATATTTTTTGAGCATGATTTAATTTTTGGCTGTTTTAGGTCAAACTGCCGAA
>JAISPR010000020.1 GCA_031274765.1 Nitrososphaerota archaeon
GGCATTGGGACAAAACTATTTTGTGTTGGTTCTTGTTGTGTAGATGTTGTGGAATAGTGCGTTTGTGAAGAGTGTTGTTTGTTGTCGGTCGTCTCGTTTTTGTTTGATGTTTCGTCCAAAGCGGTCTTTGTCAGCTGAGAACCCGCTCTCAGAAAGATTACGCTTAAAATACTGGGTTAAAAAATCAAAAGGAGACGTTATGATCTTGGTTAAAATATCTCTCCAAACACCCACTTTGCGCTGATTTGCTTTTGGAATTAAAAACAAAGAAACCGATCTGCCAAACATTTTGATAACTTTACGTGAACTGAAATATTTATCCAAACGCACCGACTTTATAGATGCACCAATACGCCGTAACATAGAAACTGCCCTTTTGAAAGCCTCCATCTCAGACACATGTGACATTCCACAGCCAACATACAATCCAGTGGCTAAATCGATAAGGGAGAAAAAATGGACAAACTTTTTGCCATGCTTCTCTGGACTGCTACGATAATGGTTCTCAACACTAACCGCATAACCAGTACCATCACCCGCTAACTCTCCGCTAACGCTTTCGTCCTTTAAGGGTAAAACAAAGACATTATGTAGCACTAGTTTGATTTCTGGGTCACTGTAGAGGCGTTCTATGTACTTGTAGCTTAATTCAACGTCAAAAAATGGTTGCAAATATTGCAATGATTCTTCAGCTTGTCTGTTGGATTTGTTTATAAGTCTTACAAATATGAACAGGTTGACTTTCTTTTCTAGGTCTAGTTTGGGTGGTCTTCCTGTTTTTTGTTCTTCATGGTTTATGGTTTCTACGGCTTGGCGAATGTATTTTGGAAGTTTGTTTAGGCGTTCTTTTATTTGGACCCGTTTTTGTTCCCATTGCGTGTAGGGGTAGGTGTTGTGTTTGTCTTTAAAGTAGGTGTTTTTGGTTTCTTCAAGGACTTCTAGTAGTTCTTGGGCGCTTTTATGGGACAAAATTTTCATAAAAGAATTGTAAACATGTAGCTAGCTATAAACATATCGTTTTCACATTGTAAACGAACGAAATGCAAAAATTTATATTGCGCATTTCTCTTTTCGTTCAAAAGTAAGAGAGAAAAACTCAAAACAGTTTTGTCCCAAGACCTGAAAGGTGAGTAACGCTATAAGTGAGCCTCGAGTAAATCAAATGTGCTGACTTAAACCTGAATGAAAAAACACATTTTTAAAAATCTACACCAAAAATCTAGTTTACAATACATTTATAACTAGTAACCAACAACACTAAACATAACACAACATTAAACACTGAGCAAAATGCAAAAAATACTCCTAAACTTGCAAATAATAGATAACTACGACCCCCGCCAACAAGGAAAAATAAAATACAAACTCAGCGAAATAATCGCCCTATCATTCATAGCAATGGCCGCCAACGCCAACGACTGCGTAGACATAGCCAATTTTGCCCAAGAACACAAACCCCAACTAAAAACACTACTCCCACTAAAAAACGGCGTACCAGCACACGACACCATATACCGCACCTTCACAATAATCTCTCCAGAATACCTCCAAGACCTCCAAACCCAATTCAACCAACAATTAAACAGCGGCGAAGGCGAAACAATACGAAAAATCTTCCATCTAGACGGTAAAACCCAACGCGGCACAAACAACGCAGACCAAAAACCAAACCACATAGTCAGCGCAATCGATGAAGACGGATTCAGTCTGGAACAGGAATTAGTTGATGATAAATCTAACGAAATCACCGCCCTACCCAAACTAATAGATAAACTAAACGTATCGGGTCATATTGTAACGATTGATGCTGCAGGAACGCAAAAAAATATTGTACAAAAACTCCGTCGTAAACGTGCGGATTATGTATTGGCTTTGAGGGGTAATCAAGGAAGACTGTGTGAAGAAGTAGAGTTATGTTTTGATGATCCTAATTTTTTGGGTCGGTGTGAGTATTATCAGACGTTGGAGCGAGCTAGGGTGGAGTGGAGTTGCGTGAGTATTGGCATTTAGATGATACCCGTTGTTTATCGGCTAAAAAGGATTGGGTTGGTTTTAAGTCAGTGGCTATGACTCGTAATACGGTAACTCGGAATGGGTTGTCATCGGTGCAGTCGCGTTATTTTATTAGTAGTTTGTCTTTGGGTGTGAAGGAAGTTGCACGTGCTATTAGGGGTCATTGGCTTGTTGAGTCGCATCATTGGCATTTGGATGTGACTTTTCGTGAGGATGCGAATCGAACTTTGAATAAGCATGTGGCTTATAATTTGAATATTTTGCGCAAACTGGCTTTGAATATTCTTCGTTTGCTTGATGTAGGACGTAAAGATGCAAGTATTAGTAAAAAACGCTTTATTCTCTGTTGTAACCCAGTAAAGTATCTTGAGCAACTCTTAACATTCTAAAAGTGTAAATCAAATATGCTTCAACTAACAAGGAATCTGCATAAAAAACTTTCATGCGTATGACGTGTTGAAAGAAGGGTAAATGTGATAAATATATGTTTTGAAAACTAGTTTTTCAAAACTAAAATGATACCTTTATAGCTAGCCGCCATGTTTATGCCTCAATTATGAAAAAGCTATCGGTTAAAAGTGCCAAAGAAATGTTACAGATTCTTGATGAAACCCGTGAAGCCTTCTTTAAAGACAAAAAACAAAACTATCCCTACACAGAATAGGAACAAAAAAGAACACAAATAAAAGAACGCCTAAACAAACTCCCCCAGTACATCCACCAAGCTGTTGAAGCTATAAATCTTGAAGAGCAAAAAACTGGAAGACCGCCCAAACTAGATTTAGAAAAGAAAGCCAACCTCTTCATAATGGTACGATTTTTCAACAAATCAAACCGCATGACAGAGCAATCACTACACTATTTTCAACCATTATTTGGCGTAGATGCCAGCTACAAATACATAGAACGCCTCTACAGTGATCCAGAAGTAAAATTAGCGTTGCATAACGTTTTTGTTTTGCTTTTAAAAGGTAACTATTCAGTCGTAGCGCAAGGATTCAAACCCCAACAAAAACACAACCCAACCAACACAAACAAACACAA
>JAISPR010000082.1 GCA_031274765.1 Nitrososphaerota archaeon
CTTGGGAACCTCACACACAACCACCCCACCCCCACCATCAACCCCATAAACCAACGAAAACTCCTCAAGCAAATCAAACACAGAAACACTATCAAGCAACCCCTCACGCCGCAACAAATTCTGCAACACACAATACCCATAAAACGACAAAAACCCCACAAACAAATGACCAAACACCCCAAAATCATCATGCAAATACAACAAATCCCCTTGCAAAGTATTCTTAAACGTATCAAACTGCCGCTCAACCTCCCCCCGACACATATACAACTCAAAAACCACCCTACACCCAACATCCAAATTCGACACAACCAAAATCTTACCCGCCAACCTCAACCGCACCCCAAACTCATCCAACTCCAACCTTTTCTCATCCAAAAGCCTATACAAAGTAGTCTCTTCCTCCTCACACAACCCAAAATCACAAAAAAAATACAAAAACAAACCCCCCTCAATCCTCACCCGACCACACTTAATCAACCGCGAACGATAAAAAAAATGCTCCAAAAACTCGCCCGGCATCTGCTCATAGAGCTTACTGTTACGCCGTGCTGCAACCACTACCCCAAACTGACTTCTTGCTATAGTTTGAATATTTTCATCCGAAAATATACCCCGATCTAAAATAAGAGTCACATTTGAAAGCCCTAACTCTGCTAAAGTGGTTTTTATAGTAGAAACATCACGTACACTTCCGGGAACCACTCGAATCATAACAGGTAGATGCTGCTTAGCTGAGGTTAGCATCACAAGATTAACTTGAGGTATTGTCGTTTTTGACTATTATATCTTAGTTCAGCTATGTTTAGGGTGGATCTTGTAAATATGGCGCTAAGGTCATAGGCGTAGTTGTCTTTGTTTATGAGTTGGGTAAAGATTGTGTCTTGGGTTTTTTGGTCGGTGCCTATGTTTTTTAGGATTTGGGGAGGTGTTTGGGGTTGAGGTTGGGGTTTATTTTTGGTTGGTTGTAGTATTTTTTCCATTGGGTGTTTATGTGTTTTAGGGGGATGTTGTTGGTTATGCGGGTTAGGGTCATGGTGTATATTTCTTGTTAGTTTTCGTTGAAGGTTTGTTTTAGGGTTGGGGGAGGGGTTGGAGGGTTTTGTGGAGGAGGAGGTGTTGTCGTAGTGGGTGTGGTTTGTTGGGGTGGTTTTTTGTTTGTTGGTGGGTTGTTTTTTATGTGTTCTTTTTGGGGGTCGTGTTTTTCGATGTGGGTGGGTGTTTTTTTCTTTTTTTGGTTTGTTTGTTTTAGTGGGTGGTGGGTTTGTAGAGGTGGTGGGTGTTGTGTTGGGTTTTTATTTCGAGGTATTTTTGGTTTTGGTTTTTTGTTGGGTTAGGTAGTTTGTTGTTCATTGGGGTGGTGGTTGTTTGGTTGTGTGGTTCTTGTATTTCCTATTAGGGGATAAGTGTTGTTTGGTTTTGTGGTGTGGGGGTGTGTGTTTTTGGTTTGGAATTTGGTATTGTTTGTTTTTTGGTCTTTTTTTTTAAAAGTTATTCCCTAAGGTCACCCGAGTTAGGGTTTTAAAAAATTGCATGTTTTCATTTTTTTAGCGGCTACGCTCGAATGTGTGATTGCGTTCCCGTTTGGCGTCGATGAGGCGGTCGCGTTCTTTGGTTTGTTCGCGGAGGGTTGATAGGATATGGGCTTGGTATGGGGGCAGGGTGTCGATAACCTTTTGGAAGTTTTGTTCCGTGATTACGTTAAGTTGCCGCTCAATGCGTTCCTGTAATAGTTTGTCGCGGGTGGATTCGGGCTGGTGGTGTATTTGCGCCAATATTTGGGTTATTTGTTCATGGTCGGGGCGGGTTTCGTTTAGGAGCTTTTGGGTGTGATACTTTAATTCGATAGAGGCTTGTTTTTTCCTGATTGCCTGTGCTATGATTTGTTTTGTGTTTAGTGCGTCTTGTTTGGTGCGGATTTCTTCGTGCAGGCGCTTTAATTTCTCGGCAGCTTGGGCGGGGTCGATATGGAAATGATTTTGAAAAAATCCTGCGCTCGCGTCAGTTCTCGGGTTGCTTGCGCGATTTGTGAATCGTTTTCCTTCTTTTGTTTCAAATCAAAAAGGCGCAAATTCCAGCGCGATTCCTGTAATTGCTCAAATCTGCCCTGCAAGGCTTCAAGGTTTTTGGTGTGTTCGTCTATTTGTTCGGCGCGATACTCCAACGGCGGGAGTTCATATTTGTCCTTGTTATGTCGCTCTATCAGCGGGATTTTTTCCTTTTCAAGCTCGAGGTATTTTTCTTTTAATGCGTTCATGCGCTTGGCTGTTTGTTCGGCAGTGTTCTGTTGTTCCTGCATTTTTTCTATGTGTTGCATGGCTTTTTCGGCTTTGAGCTGTTTTTCTAATTCTGATATGAAAGGCGGTTCAAGTTCGGTTTCAATCGGTTTTTCTATGTATTGCTCTGTTTTTTGAAATGAGCGTATTTTTTGTAATTCTTTTTCGAGTTGCTCTATTTTTTCAGTTTCATGTTTTTGTGATTTTTCTGTGGATTCTCTCACACATTTGGCGTTGCGTTTTGTACTTCGCGATTATGGTTGCCTCGTTCGGTTTTTATGCCCTGACGTTCCAATGCCGACGCTTCATAACCTAGTGTATCATGGGTTCGCGGTCAATCCTGTTCTTTGTATGAGCGGTGGTCTATGCGTTCATCAAGCCCTTTTTGTTCTACGAGCTCAAAGCCCAAAGCCATCTATTCGCAAAAAGAGCACACACCAGTTTGTGTTCGCGGTCTATTTTGCCTCAAAAAATACTCGGCGTTTCTCTTAGCTCTTCCTAAACTATAGTAACTCAGGTGTAGGAAAAAAGGTTTTTCATAGCACTTCTATGAAAGCTTGCTTTATGAGGGTTTGTGTTGTAATCCTGTAAAATATTTTGTGCAACTTTTAGTTCTTTAAAATCATGGTTGATGGCAAGCTTTAACTAATGAAGCGGCTACACAAAAAACTTTCATGCGTACGACGTGCTGTTTGGACACATTTGATTCTTTGCCGTTTGTGATTTTGACCCTCATTAGCCTGGTTGAGGAATAATTTTTGGGAGAAATTTGGGACAATTACATAATTATGCTCTCTTGACGGTGAAGTAAGTACCGATAAGTTCAAAAAATAAAATTACTTAGAAAAAGACACAAAACTATGCATCCAAAAACTATCACCATAGGCTCCACAAAACAGCAGACTACTGATATGGCCAAACTCTTCTTAGTGGATATTTTCCTGTTTAGCTTGAACTTTAATCATGACCTCTTTGAAGAGCTGATGGATCTTCTCTGAACCAACAAGCTCTTCTTCTAAGAGATTCCACTCCACAGGATACATGATAAACGGTTTGGCCTGGCCGCCTCCAAGCCCGCCATGACTGCCTATGAGCTCCTCAAATGCAGCCACCTCATCAGTTTTAGTATCATAAGCACTCATAACCAAAATATCAGGCGCATGATTGAAACTGTCTGTTCGACATAGATGTTTGGCAGCATTTTTCCCAAATGTATCTAGAGGATTTTCTCCTTCCACTTTGTTTTCTGCTAAATAGTATTTACCTCTGGCGTTTAACGCAACGGGACCGTGGTTTTGGGTTCTTAACATTAGAAATCCTATCCCCCTATGACTTGCCAATCCCGTAACTAAACCGGGATATATAAAATCAATTTCTTCCAAGTTCAACCTATGGGGGTGTCTTGTAAGATAAATTAATCCCAAATTACCTGACGCTAAAACAATAACATTTGCTTTTTTAAGATTTTTAGTTTTAGTACCTCGCGTTAGTTTATGTTTGATGTCACTATATGGCGTGGTTAACATTTGAAAGAAGTGGTCCTGGTTTGAATTGAGTTCTTGATAGATAATTTCGCTGGTAGGTAAAAATTTTTTTACATATTCATCTAAGGTTACACCATAGCGTTGTTTAAACGTTGCACCATTTGTTTGCCCGTGATCAGAGAGAATACAGATGTGATATCGCCTGCTGCTGTGATGCTCAGCTGCAACTATACGTTTTATTCGCTTATCAATCCCGCTTAGTACATTGAAGCATTCTTCATCATTGATGCCGCAGTGATGTGCCACTTCATCATAGCCAAAAAATGTCGTATACACTACATCTTTTTCTCCTGCAATGATTTCTCCAATGGTGGTATAGGTGCTGATTTCTCTTAGTAAGACGGTTGCGCCTGCGCGGGTGATGTAGTATAGTATGCCGCGGTGTTTGAGACGGGGATTAGTGTTTGCTTGCCATTGTCTAAATCTTGATCTTGTTTCACAGAATAGTTCGCCCAAAAATAAAATTAAAACTTGAGCGATGTTGAAAGGACGGGAGTAGAAGGCTATCCAGGATTCATTGTAGAGCTGGCGAATGTTTTTTAGGGTGCTATAAACTAGAATGTTTGTTTTAGCATCGCCTGAAAACAGGTTTGTGATGGCGCTGCCATTTGTTGCCAGAAGTCCTTTGCCGTTTGAGATTTGTTTTTGTATTTCGGGGGCATCGTTGATGCCATTTGAGGTGATGATTTTATTGTTTTTATATTTGTTTACCCAGCGAAAGGCAGGGATGTTGTGATTGCAGCCATGAAGGATGCCTGCTTGGCTGGCTGAGGTTTGAGAGGAGAGATCTGTTTCCCAGCCTTGAATCTTGTGGGTGCCTTTTTTTAGCCAGGTTGATAGGGTGGGCATTTTTCCTTTTGTTATGGCTTTTTTGAGGGTTTCTTGGGATAGGCCATCGATTTCTATAAAAATAAATCCTGGGGTGTTGTGTTTGGGTTGGTTTTTTGTTTTTCGGCGCAGCAGGGAGTGGACTTGGCGTGCATAGACATCATCATCTTCTATGTTTAGGGTTAGGGTGATGATTGCGCTGGCTAGGGCCACTATTAGGGGTGCTAAGAGTAGGGCGGAGATGCTGATTTCTATGCCGGGTACAAAAAGTTCGGTTAACCACATGATTAGGGAACTTAGTAAAAAGGTTCCTACCCCAAAGGTCATTGCTAAAAATCCTTCTATCCAGCGTAGTAAAAGTGGCCAGAGTATAAAGTTAAAAAATGCCACTACGGTTGTGAATGCTATTGTTGCATAGAGGGTGTGTATGTAGAATCCTGGTAGATATTGGGTGATTAAAAAAATTGCGCTGTAGAATAGAACAAATTGTGTTATTGTTTTTTTGAGTTTTTTCATGGGGTGCACTTGAGGAGGTTGATTGTGGCTATTTGGGGGGGACAGTTTATGCGTAGCCAATAGCTGTTTGTGCCCAATCCAGTGTTTGTGAATAGGGTCATGTTGTTGATTTTGTAGAGGCCGTGGGGGTAGTGTAGTGCGTAGGGTCCTCTAAAGGGGGTTCCTAGTTTTGGGATGTAGAATTGTCCGCCATGGGAGTGTCCTGAGAGTTGGAGGTTAAAGCGGTTGGTGAGGGCGCTTGTTGAGGCGAAGTCTGGTTCATGAGCTAGTAGGATGGCGGGGCCTTTTTTGGGCATTTTTTTTATAACTGTTTCTAGTTGGGCTTTTTTTAGCATTACACTGTCAACTCCTGCAAAAATTAGTTTAAACTCTTTGCGTTTTATTATATGGATTTGGTTGCTTAGGTCTTTGATATTGCTTTTTTTTAGCAGGGTTTTGATTTTTTTTGTTCCTGCCCAGTGGTCATGGTTTCCTAAAACTGCAAATACTCCGTCTTTGGCTTGTAGTTTTTTGAGTTGTGCTGTGAGTTCTTCTGTGATTTTTTCATCTAGACGGTAGGAAACGAAGTCTCCTGTTATTACGATTGCGTCTGGGTGGGTTTGGTTGATTAATGTGGTGATGCCTTTTAGGCGTTCTGTTGCGATCCATTGTCCGTAGTGAATGTCGCTTATGTGTATGATGTGGTAGTTGTGAAATATTGGGGGCAGGTGGGGGATGGGTATGTTTAGTTGTGGGTGTTGGAAGGTTTTGGGGTTAAAGTTTCTCCAGTTTGTTTTTGTGGCAAAGTTGGAGGAAATTTTTTGGATTTTTGCGCGAAGGGTGTAGCTAAAATCTTGGCGTGTTTTGTTAGCTGTGGGGTTCATTTTTAATTTCAGCCATTTAATTATTCGCATAAAAATATAATTACTTAAGCTTGGTATGTGTGCATGCGGTGGAGCTCTGAGTTAGTTTTGGTGTTGGTTTTTGTGTTTTGTGGGTGTTGGTTTGGGGTGGTTTTGGGTTGTTTGTTAGGAAGGTTTTTAGCTGTAATGGCTGTTATTAGCGTTATTTGTTGATGGCTGGGAAGAGCGGTGAGTGCTAACGAATATTCTAAGGTGAAATGTTTTCAAATTATTGGTGATGTCGAAGCTTGGTCTCAGAAGTGTCAAAAATTTTCTAATTATAAGTCGCTTTCGCCTTATGCACAAAAAAGTTTTGGCGGTATTACCAGTTTTTTTGCTGAAATGATGTATACTTATCATTATCAGTCACCGGAGCAATGGACCAGCACCGCATTACATAATGTCCTAACCGAAATCTATCCAAAGCAACTAGTTATACAACCAACCTACGCTAAAGCCATCGAATCAGTTTTAGACCTATTTATCAAATACTTACAGACCCGCGGCATTATCAAATCTGAAGATGCACAAAAACTTTGTTCCCAATTAAAAATTGCCGCTTCTGCAATGTATGGCAACTATAAGCAACCCGATGAGCTTCCTCAAACAGACGATGTGGGCATAACCGACGAATTTGAGTTACCCCCAGACTTTACTGCCCTAAACGAACCTGAAACCTCTGATTCTAAAAAACCCAAACGAAGCGAACCTTGTCATTGTGGAAGCGGAAAAAAATATAAAAAATGTTGTGCATCAAATGATGCAAATGCAGAACTATTGAGCAAATTAATATATCCAAAAGGCCAGCCTGAACCGACCCTTGAGCAGTGGCAAAAACTCTATGAAGTGGCCAACAATATCAAAAAACTTCAGCCGTGGAAATTTTTAAAACCTCTGCATTTTATTACAATGCGGTTTCCCACATATGATCAGCTCATAGGCTGTACGACATTTGGGTCTGATGACAAATTTAGCGGTGTTGTCATATATCCTGGCACTGAGTCTATTGGTCGTATATGTCAACTCCTTGAAGCGCCCGATGCTTTTACATCTCTTCTGGCAAGGATGGAACAAGACCAGCTTTTGTGTGGGTTTGGAAGTCGTGATGAAATGTCTCCAGATGATCGTAGGATACAAAAAAAACTGGGATTGCATTTTCGCGGACAAACGGATTGGATTTTTTTCCGGGCTGCAACGCCTGGCTATTTACCTAACAATATTACTGCCAAGCATGCCGATTTTCTATTAGCAGTGTTGCAAAATTTTGTTATCGCCTGTACTTATATTAAAGATAATGTGGTGCAGGTAAACTTTGAAGCTAATGAAATGTTTTTGCGGTTTTATTCACCTAAAAAGAAGCTCTGGATAAATCAGGTGGTGCCTCTTAACCTAACTGGAACTCTGCCCTCAACCTCTTTTGATGATGAAAAACTGTGCGCGTATCTAAGAAAAAAACAATACAATGGAGCTCACCTAGAATTCGATGCCCCACGCCTGCCAATGTTAGTTAAAAATGAAAGTGTGACTTACTGCGCTCATTTAACTATTTTAATCGACAAAAAAGACAACCAAATCCTTAACATAGACCGAATAGATGCAAATGAATCTGTTGGAGATTTTATTGTTGGGCTGTTTATTGATTATATAGACCGATGCGGCCGCCCTCTATCCATAAGTGTTCGCAATTACTTTGTAGGGAGCTACCTTGAGGACTTTTGTCAAAAAGTCGGCATTGAACTAATTTTTGGCAAAAGCATGCCTCTGTGTAATAGCATAGCTTTCCAGGCCCTAAAATTAACAAATTATGGGCTTCTACAAAGTTTTCTGCCTGAACTCTTATTAACTGAACAAGAACAAAAACAAGAAAACAACCAACAACAACCCTAAACACTAACAACCATCGATCCAAACATCTGCTCATTGAAAACAAGCATCTTGACAAAATACAAATCTATTCACAGCCCTTTTCTGCTAACCGACACGCCAAAATAGGCCTTGCTATTTTAGGCGGGCCCTCATCTTTATTCTTTAAACTTTATGTTCTCCAATAGATAAAGTAGGAGGCCAGCGAGGTACCCAAACAAGCCCTTTTCCCAACCTCCTCCACACAAAACATGAAACTTCCTCACCCACTCCCCAACAAAAAACCCATATAACAAACCAATACTTGCCAACTCACCACCAACACCAAACGCTTACTTAACCACACGCCTCACACACACTATCACAAACACTGATACCTTGACCGCCTACCCTCCCCACCAAAGAACCATCAACACACATCACAGTTTAACATGCAACCCTCACTACAAAACCACCTGGATACTATGGAACTCTGGCACCTTGAGCCTCACAGCTTTAGGCGATCCCAGGTTCTCCAACACAAGAGACAGCGTAACTTAGACAGTTACTCACCATCTCACCATGATTCATTGTCACGTGGCCACAGCCCCAAATTTCTTCACGCGAAACATAAACATGAATATGCTGCGATAAGAAGTATAGACGTATATCCCCGTCTTGTATGGACCTCGGGTGATTTGACTTCAGGCCGTGTAGCTTTTGCCCTATACGCAGGACTTGTAAAACTGCACTATTGCTGGTCTTTTGTGTTCTCTGCTTTATGCACCCTGCGATTGTCCCCTCTTCTTTTCGGATTTAGGTGAGGGGATGTCCTTGGAGCTTTTCTGGGGCCCTACCCGATTTTCGGGAGATCTCCATGTCAAATGACATGGTGCACTGTCCCATACAACTATCCACAACAAAACATTGACTCTGCCCACCTGATTGACAAAAAACCCCCAATACCCCACAATTACAAAATAATGCATGTCAACACTCTAGCAAAGCACTGTCGTATTTGGTTTGTTTCCAATTAATTCCAAAATTTTATCCGATTTGACAATAGGCTTTAATTTTACCGACTTGATCGTACGTTAATTTCTGGTGCTGCTGTGTTATTGTTTATCCCTATCTTGCCCTATCTTATAATTGTACCCCAAATAATATCATAACCCAACCTGATAAAACTCACCTTTAACATCAGCTACATATGAATCGATATGTCCTGCATAATATGTTGTTTGATTTTGCGCTCTGAATTATTTTATGCGCATATTTTTGGATAACTGATGGTGTTCTGTTCCTGTTAATGTTTCATTGATTTGTTGGTGGTGTGTGATGGTGACTATGGTTTTTGATTTGAAACATTTAACTATTTAGTGTTATTGTATCCGATGATGATATTTTTGGGTGAAAGATAGTGAAAAATGGATGGAAATATCGGTTATCTATGTTTGAGGGGTAAAATAAGAAAATTGGTGGTAGCAGAACTGTGCACAAATTTTATTTCTGCACAGTTTACCGCTATCTTTATTTATTTTTCTACTTCATCAAAAAAGTCTAGAAGTAGTTTGGCCACTTTTTCGCCTTGCTTGGTCTTTGTATAATACTTTTTGAGGGGGTCGATTCGTTCGCTCTTTGCTAAACCCAATGATTCGATGGTATTCATTCGAGATCTAAAGGTGCCGTCACTTAGTGTTAGGCTGTTTTCTAGCATGAAGCTTTTGGCGTCTTTCCATTTGCCGCGGCCGACGTAGAGCAACAGTAGGCAGTCGATTGCGTGGTCTTTTTCTAACATTGTTTTAATCGAGGCTAGTTTGGGTTCTGTGAGCACACGTTTTATTTTCTCTTCATTTATATTTTTCACCATGGGCGTTTTCTCCTTTCATTTTTGTGATGTGTTAGACGTCAATACATTTGAACTATATTACAAAACACGACATATATCGTCAGACGTCGAGCACGCATGAAATATTATGCTACAATCCTTTATAAACATACAGTTTCAACAACCGCTTGAATACATCAAACAAACTAAGCACATAAAACACTAAAAACTAAAAAACCCACAACACAAAACACAGCCCTCTTAGAAAAAACCTGAGCAACCCACAGCTTGTCAAAACAGAACAAACCCCGATCATTACCCAACACCACACAAATTTAAAAACCCAAACAATTAGCAAAAAATAGCACACCACCACAAAATAACCACCTGGCTCAAACTGTCTCTTTAATACAACTCTAACTATTCTAAGTACTTACCTTCGGCAGTTGGGAAAAAAATATTTTGAATTGTTTATATTATCGGCTGTTGCGTGTTTTTGGTTATGTTTACAATGATTTTCTTATTTTTTCGAATATTTTTTGAGCATGATTTAATTTTTGGCTGTTTTAGGTCAAACTGCCGAATGTAAGTAGTTACATTTGGAAATGGAGAAAATGACCGTTCGTTTATCATTTATGGGATTGAGATAGTTGGTATGAGCATATTAAGTGGGTCTGGTCAAGGCAAAATAATTCCGCGTAACTTTGGAAACATTAAGCATTTAACAGGTTCGAGGCTGAAGGATTTGGGTGATTCTCTAATGGAGAAAAATATGCAGCCGTTTTTCACTGAAGCGATACAATTTCCTAAGCGTGATAAACTTTATGTTACTGAAAAAGTGGACGGTGCAAATGTGGGTGTATATAAAAAGGATGGTGTTTTGTATCCGGTTATGCGTAAGGGTTACGATGTGCGTACGTCTGAGTGGGTGTTTATGCGGCGGTTTGCAGATTTTGTGGCTGATAGTGTTGCTTGTTTTGATGCTTTGCTTGCGGATGGAGATCGGGTTTGTGGTGAGTGGATGATTAAGACGCATTCGTTTTTTTATAAAATGCCTAATGAATCGTTTGTTGTGTTTGATATCATCCGAGGTGCAGTGGATAGGCCTGTTAGATTAGGGTTTGCGGATATTATGGCCGCTTGTAAATGTCATGGCTTTACCCCTGCTGGGTTAGTGTGGGAGAACGGTGCGATTTCTGTTGTAGAGGCGCTTGGGTTGTTGGGTGGGGGTTTTCATGGCTGTCAAACTGCGCCGGAGAGTGTTGTGTATCGGTATGAGCGGGATGGGACCTTTTTGATGTCGGCAAAGTTTGTGTCTAATTTGAGTGTTGGGGGCGATTATATGAACGTGCTGATGCTTACAACGGGTGGACACAATGTCACTAAACTACATTTATTCCTCGCCATTTTCGCTCAATTTGACCGCTATGGTAAAAAACCGTGGTAATCTGAGGATTATGCAGAATAGATCTATGAGACGTTAAAAACTCCTTAAAACTAATGTCCTTTAGGTAGTTTAGCCATATTTGAAATAATCACTTTATGCTACTACACACTCGAATACTAATCGAGTGAGTTAGACCAAAAAAGCAATTTGTAAAATTTGTAAACTCCAATTTCTGACGATT
>JAISPR010000162.1 GCA_031274765.1 Nitrososphaerota archaeon
TGGGTGGGGGGTTTGTTGTTTCGGGGGGGGCTTTTTGGTAGGTGTAGAGTTCTTCTCTGAATTCGGGTTTGTCGATTAGGCCGTTTAGGGGGAATTGGTGTGTTTGGGGGAATTCGAAATAGTTGGCGTAATCTGTTAGAAAGGCGATATAGTTTTCGCGGGGGTGCTGATTTTGTTCTAGATTTGCTATAAATGTTTCACACGAGGGGAGTTCTATGTAGGATAAGCTGTAGGGGTTGTTGCTTAGGCCGTCAAATATTAGAATAGTGCCGTTTTTGGGAAAGAGCCAGAGGGGATAGGTGAATTTGGTAATACTTTGTAGTGTTTCGGGGGATTGTTTTGTGAGAAACCCTCGGTTTTTGTTAAGATGGGCAACTGCAAAAATAGCTGCAGCTTCTTGGAGGACACTGTTTTTTTGTTGCCAAAACGGCAAACTGTAACATTTAGCAGGAGAATTAAGCATGGTTGTCAATGTAGGTATAGGGGGTGCTTTTTTAAAACTTATTGGCTACAGGGTTAGTTCTTGTTTTATTGCCTCAGAATAAATTAACAATAGCTACCTGATTTCCCGGATTCATTATACATAGATTGATGGAAATCCACAAAAAGAACCAGAATCATAAAAATACCTGTAAAATACACCTTAAACAATACGGCCTATGCATAATTAAATCTGAATTATACACATGTTTTGTTTAATCACTAAACGTTATTTTGAGACGTTTTTTAAAAACCAAACGCATTTATCAAATAGTTCCCACACCTGTGTATAAATTTTGCGGGAATTTAGGTAGCTAACATTCACGCAGATTTTCCAGATAATACTTGTTTAGTTATCTCAAACTAACACTCACTACCACGCATCAATTCAAAAATTCTAAAACCGGAACCCAAACATGTCGCTAAACCACAAATAAGCTATCCACAAATAAAGACATTATCACACTAAGACGTGTTAGGGACTTGGGGATGAAGAGTAAAAAAAATCGCTTATACGTCTTTGAAAAAGAACTCTTTTTAAGAGTTCACTTTGTATTATCCAACGTTGCAGAGGAATTTCAAATCGGCTACTAATAAACTGAAGTGCTTGAGCAAGAGTTTTGAATTTGTGGGGATGCTGACGCATAGCGTTTCGAACGTTTTCTCGAACCTGCCAGACACCAATAGGCATAATATAACCCGGTCGAGCTTCACGAAGCACAAGAGCAGTTGCCTGGCGGCATTCTTTTTGGAGACACTCACAAACAGCTAACCTGGCACTGTAGTAACAACCTCCAATTGCAGCATAGGTGGTTCGACCACTATTGCCCTCCCAATCACTATAGATAGCAGTGTTTACACCATGAGGATTCCATGCAGTACCAGGATACCAAGCTTCTATGGATTCATAGCTCCACTGTGCAGGAATTAATAAAATTTCAAAAATATTATCCAAATAAACAGATTCATAAACTTGATATTCATTGATTTCAGGAAAAGTTTTCACTTTCGCAATCAAATTCTTAGAAATAATATCATCAACCGCAGTAATACTCCACCGAGTGGGAACCAAACGGCGTTTCTTCTCCACCCCAAACGCACCTACACTAAACGCTTTTTGAATCTTAGAAACCATAACCCCCTTACTATAGAGTTCCACCACTGCATTTGTTGCCCGAAGATCAGTATCATAGAATGCCTTCTCTATTTTATCATTATACCGAGCATTACCCACCCGTAGATCACGTATAGGAGCAGAAGGCCCAAAGGGCTGCACATCATCACTTAACGTTATAGAACCCTGAGGTTTTTTAGTTAAACTAAGTTCTGTATCTACACTACAATCAACAAGTGCAAGCTCACGCGTTTGATCCAAAATTTTACCTGCAACATCAAGTTTAGTTACATTAACAAGATGCTTACCCCGAATAAGCAAACTACGAAAACCTACAATTTCATCAATAGACTTACCAAACCACTGCTCAGGTAAATCATAAATACCGGTATCTTCTTGAATCGGCGGTACCAACGGCCCGACATAAACATGAGGATAACCCACTCGCCCAATAAACACACTTGGCGGAGACATACCAGCAATATCTTCACTTGACATCAAAGGCACACTTTTAAGAAAAGTATTAACCTTAACCATAATAGGACAGCGCGTTTTACCACAAAGAAACCTAGACCCCCTACAAAGAACACAAAGGCTACTATTCGCACGGGTAACCACCCGTTGCTGCTCAAGCGCAGTGCTGTTTATACGTTTTATAACATCTACTAACCAGTTGTCGGGATTTTGGGTATTGACGACAGGTTTTTGGTCCGATGTCATAATCTACGATATGAACCCTTACTTCATATCTTTTCTGCACACATTTACGTCTAAAACCATACTATACCCACTAAAGTTTAAAATCACCCAAGCAACAAAAAAAGAAGAATGGCCCGCGTATGTTTTTTTTAATATAGAAAATTAAATAAGGCCTTTTGGGAACAAGAAAATACAAAAAGGAAGAGAGAGAAATATGGATATTTGGATAATAATACAAGGCGTTAGTTTTGGCAGTCTACTGTGGTTTAACGCCTATTTGGCATATCGGCATAGAATCAAGCGGATCAAAGAACTAAAGCGATATCACACACCCCAATCTAAACAGACAGACAGTAAACAAAATTTAACGTAGCTAACTAACACAAACATCAACGATACAAAGTAGCAGACAACAACACACATAGAACAAACCCAAACACTACAAAACATCCACAACAAACCAACAACCCTTAAAAACCAAAGTCAACTTAAAATATGAACCTCCAGTTCCAGACACACCCTCAAACCGCTTTAACACCACAAAACGGCCTTTCGCTATTTTAGGTGGGTACACCCATTCTTTCTTCTTTAAACGTCTTATGTTCCCCTTATGTTCCATACAACATTATACCGCAACAAAACTTATTGACTCCACCCACATGATTTGACGAATAACCCATAAAACACACCCATAACATACAAACACAAAACAAACAACAACACAACCACATCAAGAATTAGACCATAACACCCAGACTGTCCAAAAACTAACAACCTTGAAAAACAAGAAAAGAACGGGTTTTCTCCAGTCGGTTCCGTCAAAAACATAAAAAAGCTATTTTTAGACAGTCTCCCACCCCCAGAACAACACAACCTACACGTTTCCAAAAAACAACCAAACTACACAAAACAACTCTCAAAACACTCACAGACTAACCAAAAAATATCAACCCTTAAAAACAAGAACCAAAACAATTTTTGCCACTCATTTCCGCCAAAAACATGAAAAAGTTTAATTTTTAGACAGACCCCCACTCTAACACAAACACCAAGTCACTATTTATCAAAAAACACCCTAAAAGTCAAAGGTCGCATTCCAAAACAGACAACTAAAAATAAAAGAACACCCAACCAAAAAAATAACCAAAAAGAAAAAGAAAGAAATAAAGAGCTAATTTATTCGGTTTCGGTGGTGTTTTCGTCGTTTTCGTCGGTTGGGGTGGTTTGGTCGGTGGCGGTTTCCTCCACCATCTCGTCGGAAGGCGCCTGCTGATGAGGCGCTTCTAAAGGGTGGGCAGTGATTTGTGCCTCCTCCACGATGACTGACTGAATGATAGGTTCTTCAATTACAGGTTCCATGATTTTTTCAAGAGTCGTTTCAATTGGAGCATGCTCGGTAACTTCGAAAACAGTCAAAGGCGCTTCAATAACTGGTTCAGCAGCAACTTCAACCACTGCCTCAGAAATAACTTCAGCAGAAGCAATAACCTCAGAAGCTGCATCAACTAAATCAGCATCAAAAGAATCCACAACTGATTGCTCCTCAACAATCAAGGCTGCATCAGCAACTGTCACCTCAGCAGCAAGCTCAAGCATAGCTTCGTCTACCGTAGAGTTCTCAACAACACCCTCAGTATCAAAACCTAAAGATTCTTCCACCGCACAAACTTCAACCGCTGCCTCCTCAAAAAACAAACCCGTTTCTGAAACTGGTTCAGCAACTGGTTCAGCGATTATTGGAATGTCTGCTTCGGTTGGAACAAACAAAGCTTCCTCTACCTGGGTGAACTCAACAGAAGACATTTCAGCTATCTCCTCAACAGGAGCTACATCAGCAATAACTTCCGCAACCTCCTCAACAGGAGCTACATCAGCAATAACTTCCGCACCCTCCTCAACAGGAGCTACATCAGCACGTCCTTCAGCAACACACTA
>JAISPR010000074.1 GCA_031274765.1 Nitrososphaerota archaeon
GGTGGTGTTTGCAGTTGGGGTTTTGGCAGGTTATGTTGGTTGTTTTTCTTGGGCGGGTCATGTTTGGTATTTTATTGCACCGTCCTATATAAACTAATCTATATTAGGACATTGCCGAATTTCCCTTATTAATTGAGTTTTTTGTTATTAAACCCTTTAGAAATTTTTAATTCCATTCATATAATTAAATTTAACTACGCTTAATCTGAATTTTTTACATAAAAAATTTAAATTATAAACGACACGGCTGATTTTTAAAACGTGTCGGTGCCTAAAAAACAAGAACTTGAGCAGGGTGTATCAACAAATGCGGGTTCAAGAGATGGTGCCCTGCTAAAGCTAAAGAATGTTATCTGTTAAAAAAAGACTCCTGGTTTGTGCAAAACACCTATGTCAAATAACTTGATTTGTGTTTTTCAAATTAGGTTGTGTCTTTTGTTGAATTTTACATTAGATATCCAATATGTTTTTTGTGCATCGCGTTATTTATCTGAAATCTCTGTGCGCTATAACAACGCTGCAACGTAACGCAAAAATTAAACTATTCTGCTATATTGTGGATGTTTTGTTGTTTGTTTGCTGGTTGGGTTTTGGGTTGTTTTTGGTTTGGGTGGTGTGTTTTGTGTGTTTGGGGTGTGGGGGTTGATGGTGGGGGGTAAATTTGATTTGGGCTTTGTTTTGAGCGGGTTGGGGTGTGGAGTTGGTTTGGTGTTGCCGAAAATGTGTTTATCTTTTATAGGTTATTTCTGAATTCGATATATTCTTATGTTGATAATCCTTAAATGCCTTGAAATGCTTGCTTGCTTAACAATCAATGCATAAAAAAGCGGATTGTTAGGAATGTGAACAAAATAAACCGAAATATAAAATATTTAACATCAACAATGATGGTGTTTGCCCTAATTCTGGGTTGTTTTGCAGCAATGTCCCCCGGAAGTGCAACCACCAACCAAACCCTCTACCTCAAAGGCACCGGCTCAAGCTTCAACAGCGCAGGATGGCAAAACATATTCTACCTAGACAATGCACAACAAGCAGCTAATCCCTCAGTATGGCATCTTGTCTATAGCGGCAACAATATAGCAGCAGTATCAGATATGCAAATAACCTTCACCAATGGCGAAGTATTTACATGGACTCCAGATATGGGCTTTTCCACCAATGCAGGGGGGAACAATCCGGGTTGGATTATTGTCGCACCCTGTGACTGGGTAATTGCGTACATTGACCGCGGTAATAACAATGTTAGCGGAAGCTTTTTAGTTACAGAGGAAACAGACAGTGTAAACTTTAATGTCAGTGGCTTTCATAAAGGTACCCCTGATGCTGTTGAACCAGTGTATTTCACTGTAACCTATAACCCAAACAATATTGCGGCTAACAGCGTTGACTTTGAAGTGTTAGCTGGCGAGTTGTATACGGTGCTAGGTGCTGAGAATGTAGCGTTCGAAGTGCCCTTTGGCTATTTGTTTGTGGGCTGGAACACCCAAGCCGATGGTTTGGGAACGTCTTATGCAGCAAATGCCTGCTTTATGGTTAATGATGATGTCGTATTGTATGCAATCTGGGAACGTTTGACAATTGTTGATCTCACTGCAGACTTTAAATTCACAACAATTGGTACTGGCAGTAACACCGTTGGCACAGCAACCGTAACACTCACCTTTGAAATATCTAATGGCGATACAGAGACAGAAACCGTAGTCATTGACGACATCAAAGGCAACCCAAATAGCTATACCGAATATTTCCAAAAAAATAGCTATAGTTTTGTTGGCTGGCAGATAGATACCCGGGTAAGTGTAGTCGTTGAACGTTTCAATCAGGTACAAATCAACATAATTTCGCCAAGTGCCAATATAGTAGGCCGTGTTGACCTTTTACCACCTCTTTGAGATAGCAAAATACTAGCTTTAACTGACGATGCAAACTCAAACTTTAACAAATTAAACCTGATAAAACAAATCTCCCCTTTTTTGTATGTTTCACGCCTGCTTTAATAGGTGCACATGTTACATCTGAGCTATCGCTAAGCACAACTACCGACAAACCCTCACCAGAAAAAATAATTTTTCTCAATCCTCTACTTATCAAAAGCTGTTAGAGGTTTTTGACCCTCAAGGGCCTCAACAACTTCAATGGTTACCCTCTCAGGATGCTCAGGATCAAACTTTGCAACCCCCTCAACAACAGTCGCATGCCACCCCACCAGCTTTTCTTTTAATTTAGCTCCCTCTTTTTGATTGGGTACTATAAAAACTGTGGGAAACCCCATCTTTCTATTGCGCTCATAATTGTTTGCTAATCGCTCCCAATGCTTAGCCGGATAGCGCTCCACTTCAACAGCAAAACTATGCTTATAATCCCAACAATCCCCCACAATCTCTCCTCCCTCTCCACCCCCCAAAAGCGGCGTAACATAAATATCTGCCACACTCTCAGGAGTCTCTCCGGTATCTATGCGCACAATCCAGCCATTTAACCAATAAATTCTACGCTGCGCCATAATGGTTTGAATATGCCTAACCCCTCCAGCTTTTTTTCCTCTAAACGTACTATCTAAAAGTTGTTTGGCAGCCAAATCCTCTAAAACTAAACTCCAAACCCTGCGCACCCCCCTACCCTTAAATGAACCCCCCTCCAAAGTCTCCCCGGCTTGTTTCTGTTCTTCTCTAAGGGCTAACCAAGCCCCTCGCCGCACAGTATCAATTGAGAGATTTTTTAATACATTAACCAACTCAACCTCCGATAAAGCATACCCCTTAGTTTTCCTTGGATCAACCAATAGCCGCGCTCTTAGGGTCTCCTCATCAAGCAAGCCCCCGGCCAAACGTATGGTTAAAAGCACCACCCACTCCGCAGGCGATATGGGCCAGGATAAAAATTTCTCCTGCACCCCGGGCTCTTTTAGCAACCCATAGAGTGTTTCCACTTCAACGTGTCGACCATAGGTCTCCAAACTACATTTGATAACTTTTTCTGGATTAGCCGGCCCCACACTATAATCTATGGTTTCTAAAACCTGATACTCCCGATTACCACAAAACGGCGTGGAAACAAAAAACAAATATCGTGGTAAATTCATAAGCGTTTGATAACCATATTTTTTTGGATAAAATTTACAAAGTGCCCGGGCGGTATCTTCTCCGACACGAAATGATATGATGGTTTCGCAGGTTTGGGTAATGGCTTCTTGAATATTTTTGCGATACTGCTCAAGATACTGGCTAGCCAAGGTTAGATAGACTCTGAATTTGCGCAGGGATTGGAGGGTTTCAGGGATGCTTTTGGTGGTGTAGCGGTATGCTTCATCTATATATACAAAAAAGGGCACGCGTTCCTGTTCGGGGGTATCTTCTCTTGACATGCCGGCCAGATAGGTGGCTGAGAGCAAAAGACTGCCCACAAAATTAGCAATATCAGTTGTGACTTTTCCCTCAGGTAAATCAACGATGATGATTTTTTGCTTATCCATGGCTTCTCTTAGGTCTATGCAGCTTTTCTGATTCATGAACAAGGGTGCAATTACATGTTCTTGGACTAGGCGATAGAGTTTTGTTAAAACCGCTATTGAGGCGTCTTTGGGCATTTTGGGGTATTGGGTGGTCCAAAACATTTTGACTTGGGGGTTTTTGCAGCGTGCTATGAGGGGTTCTCGGTATTTGGTATTTGCGACTATATTGTATAGGTCGGGTAGTTTGGCATCGTTGCTTTCCATTAGTAGATATAGGGCATTTAGTAAAATCATGTCTAAGCGGGGGCCCCACCAGCGTTCATAGATTTTCTCCAAGATGTCCATAAACATGCGTGCGGTTAGGTCTCGTTGATGGGGGTTTTTGGTTTCTAGAAAATTGAGTTGGATGATGCGATTGTTATATTTGGTTTCAAAGGCTGACCAGGGATTTATATATATTACTTGGGTCCAGCGGGTGGGTGGGATATGTGATAAGACAAGGGTTGTTAGGTCGCTGTGTGAGTCAATGATCATGAAGCCTTCATGGTTATCGATGTGTTGTTTTATTAGGGAGAGTAGGAGGCGTGTTTTGCCTGAGCCTGGAAATCCCATGATTAGGGTGTGGATTCTATCGGTGGCATAGATTCCTCGGGTTAGTTTTTTGCCAAGGGTTGGGTCTATTGTTGCATCTATGCCCAGTATGTGTAGTCTTTGGGTTGGTTGGGGGTTCAATGTTGGTCTCCTATTGGTGTGTGTTTGGATTTTAAAAAAGCCCTGGGGTTGTTGGTGTGTTTGTTTTTCTATGTTGTAAATTTGGTTGAATGGTTAAAAATTTGGTGTGTGTGTTTTTAAAGTGTATTGAATTTTAGATTAGGTTGAATGTTTGAGTTAAAGTTTTAAGGTTTTATTTTGTAATGATGGTTGTTTGGTGAAGTGTTGTTCTGGGGGGAGGGACTGTTCATAAACTATGTTTTTTGTGTTTTTGGTGGAAACGGACGTAGAAAATCAGTTTTTCTTGTTTTTCAAGAAGTTTTGCTAGTTTTCGGACAGTCTGGGGGGTATTGTTTAAACAATTGTGTTGTAGTTTTGGTGGAAATGAATGAGATATCTCTCTTTTTGTTTTTTGGGTTGTTGTTAGTTTTTGGGCTGGCAGGTGGGTTTTTGAAAAGTTCCTCAGTGGTGATTGTCTAAAAAATAGTTTTGTGTTTTGAGGTGTGGGGGAATTTGGTTTGTTTTG
Organism: Nitrososphaerota archaeon; assembly: GCA_031274765.1. GTDB lineage: Archaea > Thermoproteota > Bathyarchaeia > Bathyarchaeales > Bathycorpusculaceae > Bathycorpusculum. The sequence continues at coordinate 4,692 of JAISPR010000074.1, forward strand.
GTTGTTAGTTTTGGTTGTTTGGTGGTAGTTGGGTGTTTGTTTTTTGGGTTTTGTTGTGGGTGGGTGGTTTTTCTGGGTGGTTGGGTGATTGTCTAAACTTAGAATTTTTTGTGTTTGGTGGAAACAGACGGCGAGTTGTTCTTTTCTTGTTTGCAAGGGTTAGTTTTTGGGCAGTCTGTTGGTTGTTGTTATTTGTGGTCTGGCCGGTTCTATTTTGTGGATATTCTAAATTAGGGCCTATTTCTTATTTCTCTTTGTTGGTGTCAGGAAACTTTTTTTTAAGGGGATGTGGGTCTTGCTTATCAATCAGTTTAATGATTGTTGTCTGCCCTTCCCTGCTGGCTCTAACTTCCAAATCATGATTATGGAGACATCTTAGAAAATCATGGAGCTCTTTTGGAAAACGCATACAAACTTCTTCATAAGTATAGATGTCTTTTTTATAACGTTTCTTTACAATATAGAACCCAAGTTTCACCATGGCTACCCATTCCCGGTTTATTGTTGGGTGTACTATAAGAAATTATTTTGGTTCCTAATAAGTGAAACCGTATTTTTATGTTAATAACCCCTCAAGAGCAATCTCCAAAATTCCATTTCAGAAAACCAAACAACATCATTGTATGGTTTTTAGCAGACGTTTTTGGAAAAATATAGTTTTTGGAGGTCGCTTAAACTACCACAGTTACATTTTATGAGGCGATTGTTTGTTCTTTGTTAAATCAGGGGTAAGTCAATAAGTTTGTTGTGACATGTGGTTGCATGGAACAGTGGGGACATAACCCGGTTGATGAAGGCATAGGAGTGCACCACCTAAAATAGCGAAAAACCATTTTTAGTGGTTTGAGTTGGAAGGTGGCTTGTGTGATTGGTAGATGGTTGAGAATTTGTGTTGGTGGCTTGATTTTACTTTTTGGAGGCTGCGGATTTGATTTTGGATTGGTGGGGCTGTTTAAAACTTAGAATTTTTTGTGTTTGGTGGAAACGGATGGAGAGCCGTTTTTTTCTTGTTTGCAAGGGTTAGTTTTTGGGCGGTCTGGTGGGTGTTTGGGGTGTTTTGTGTGGGGTTGTGGAGTGGTGAATGTCAGGTTAGTTTTTGGGTATGTTGGGTTCATGTTTGTTGGTCTCTTGATCGGTGGTTAGGTGTGGTTTATAATTCATCGTTAATGGTTCAAGTTATTTTTAGAATTGTTGCAGTTTATTAAACCTTTAATAATATCTCTGCATAATTATACAAAAGGTTGTATACACATTTTTGTGTATCGGAATCTTTATAAGTAAAAAAATGGCATTTATATGCCGAGTTAAGATTGATGGGAGGAAAGACGTGTGGGAAAAGTTGTCTCAATTAAAAATATGCCTAGAGATTTGAAAATACAGTTAGTTAAAGAGTTAGGTTATGATTCTGACGGCACCTACGTTATTACCTCAAATGGTAACCCCGTTCTGGATAAATATACCAATGAGCCAGTTAAAATAGATAATATGGCTATCCTTCCAGGCAGCACTATTATTCTAGATGATAATCCTTTGAGCATCATGCTGTATCTGGAAGAGTATGAGAATGAGTGATGACCCAATAGCCAGTATTGCAAAGGGTGTAACTTCTGCTGTGATTGAGTGGACGGAAGAAAAATTTAATGCCCTTCTTTCAGAAATTCGTGACGGTGATATGAAGATTGTCAATGATATTGACACTTATCAAGTGATGAAAGGGCAAAAAAAGTCGCCTGAGTTTGGACTTTTTACTAAGTATATTTGTGATGATAGGTTACGTAAGTTATTTCGGATAGGGTTATCTCTTAGAGCGTTAGAAGCAAATATTGAAAAACGTAATGCTTTAAGAACAAGAACCGAAGCATTATATGCTAAAGTTGGGCTGTATATTGCCGAATTTATTCAAAACGGGTTTTTTTTAAAATATCTAGATACTGTCATTAAACGGGAAAAGACAGAAACAGGTATCAGAAATGAATTAATGGACTTTTTTAAAAATTTTGAAAAAAGGGTAACGTCCATAAAAGAAATGGATGAGGTTAAAAAAACTGCTCATGGGATATCGACAAGAATACTTAGCAATTTACCCCGAACTTATATTATTTTTTGTAATGTAGCCGCTACACAAACCTGTTCTGCAGTAAAAGAAATAGTTATGTCTGAAATTACTGGGTATACCTTTGAAGTATACAAGACCTCAACAAAAGAGGTGTATTTTTTAAGTAAAGAGGACGCGGCTTATTAGCTTGTTTGGTGTTGGGTGTGAGGTTGTGGAGTTATTTCTGTCGAATTGTGTTGTAATGTTTTTGTAAAAATAAACGAAAGTGTTGTAGAAATGATTGTGAAGGAGATATGACCCTCCATACAGACGATAGTTATGAAATGCCCAAAATGCGAAAACACAACTGCGTAAAAGCAGATACAACCATAGCAGACAACGCTGCAAATGTAAAATCTGCAAATGCAAAATCTGCAAATACCAATTTACCCAAACCGCAGCCAAACGTCACAAAATGTGCTTTTGCCCTCTACCTCTACCCTTTCCCGAAACACGTGTCTATGTGTTGGGCTTAGTGATCAAGATTATTTTGTACATATGTTGTTATTTTGTGTTATTTTTGCTACTTTAAATGCGGGTAAGTTTAGTTTTTGATTCATAAAAAATGAATGTGAAATTTTATAGTTGTGTGGTGTGATACATAACTGTGTGTTTAATCGTCAATCATTTAAAAATGCATTAATAAAATTTATAATAATTAATTTTGTAAATCCCGTCTTTTAATGAATGTATATTGACCTATAAAGCATAGTTAGGTATATCGGGAATCTAGGTCTCTACGTTATCGGATTATCCATGCGTGCATTGGCCGGATGCTAAAAGTCCAACCCTCCACGATACTGTATTGAATAAAAATTTTGCCCTAAAAACCTATGAAACTCCCCTTTGCAAGGTGAAGTCGTAATTGAGCTTGATGAGCTGTGGCATTTTTTACGATCAAAAACATGGTTTGGGTGTGGAAGGCGTATTGTCGAACTGTCGGAGAGTTGGTGGATGGCGTGTGGAAATCGAAGTGCCAAACATTAAAGAAAATGTTGATAGGTTGCGGGTTTGGATGTAAGATTTTTTGTCGATAATTGGGTGTATGTGGAGTTGATTTTGGGTTATTCGTCAAAACAGGTGGGTAAGCACTTAAGTTCCCCAACAACATAACAAACATATGAAACAAAAAGAAAACAAAACAAATTCCTAGAAACCATCCTAGGATTCTCCAACCCCGGGCAAATAGCAAACATAACCCAAACAAACCAAGAAATAACCATAACCCTAGACTACCCCAAAGGAACAAAATTCACCTGCCCAAAATGCA
>JAISPR010000090.1 GCA_031274765.1 Nitrososphaerota archaeon
CTCAAAGCCCCCACACAAGAACTCACCAACACTCGGTTAAACCTAGTAAACGCCATCCAAATCGTCATAAAAAACGCACTAACCCTTATTGGCGTGGTCGCACCCGAAAAAATGTAACCAAACTACCAAACTAGAACACATTGAAAAACTAGAAACCAAATTTCTTCATCTCCATCAAGCATGAAACCCCGCTTCAAACAATCCACCCACAAACCAAACAAACCCCACTGCCCTTGATGATAGCAAAAGACACCAAATATAATGTCAAACAACTACCTGCTTCAAGTGGCACTACAAGCAATATCTGACAACTAAATCTTTGGTTATTTTTTGGTTGGGGCTGTTAGAGGTTGAGGCTTGTTCACTGTTTCCCGTAAAGCCTTTAAATGGGCGCGGTGTCTCTATATCTCCGCAGGCCTCAATCAAAACAAAACTAGCGGAGGTCGCCAAGCATGGTCAAAGGCGTAAGACTGAGGCTCTTATCCCGCAGGGGTTCGTGGGTTCAAATCCCACCCTCCGCACCAGTTGTTTGTATCTGATGCGCTTCCTCAAGTTTCGGTTTTAAAAGCCTCAAAAAACAAAATAAACATGACAACAACTCCTGAGCTTCCAGTCCATGATTATCAACAGCGTCTCAACAGATCGCGCTACAACATAAAATCGCTTCCCAACGGAGAAAAAAGCCTGCACTTTTTAGACCATCTTAGTGCCCTTGGGTTCTCCGTAGGTCGAGTATCCAAATACGCTGCCCATCTGACCATCTTACTTCGCATAATGGGTCCTGTTGATCTTAGTGCTATGACCCGAGCAGACGTTGAACATGTGATTGCCAGCATAAACAACCGACCAAACAAAGCCTCAACCAAATCCGACAACAAACTCTTACTGCGCAAACTTCTCCAATACGCCAAAGTGGGAAGCTGTGCCAAGGGCATACCCTTGCCCTCTGAGATAAGTTGGATAAGTCTTGTTATAAAAGAAAAAAATCCCCGCGTAACCCCTGAAAGTCTGCTTACTCCCGAAGACATAATCGCCATACTCAAAGCCGCTACTAACAGTCGCGATAAAGCCATGATTTATGTGCTCTTTGAGGCTGCTCTGCGCCCAAGTGAACTCTTGACCATGCGTATAAGCAGTGTAACCTTCAAAGAAGGATACTGCCTCATTGCAGCCAACGGTAAAACGGGTATTAAACGCATACCCCTTGTCACCTCAAGCGGGCCGCTCTTAGAATGGCTAGAAGAACACCCCTGCCGAGCAGACCCCCAAGCACCCCTATGGTGCGCCCTAGACAACAAAAACGAAGGCAAACGCCTAAGCTACACAAACTTTCGCTTAACAATTAAACGCTTAGCCCGCAAAGCAGGCCTAAACAAGACTACCTGGCCCTACCTATACCGCCACACGTCCCTTACATCTATGGCTAAAGTTTTCACTGAATCCCGTTTGGAACAGTTTGCTGGTTGGACACATGGCAGCAAAATGACTGGCCGCTACGTACACTTTTCCGCACGTGACCTAGAAGATGCAATACTTGAACTACATGGCTTAAAAACAGCTTCAAAAGATGCTGGCGTAGTAGGGTTGGTTGAGTGCCCAAGGTGTGGTAGTAAAAATCCGATAGGTAAAGTAAGATGTCCCTCATGCGGCATGGTGATAGACAAAGAGGCCGTGTTGAGGTTAGAGGATACCCAAAGACAAGAAGGAGCAATATTGGAGAAAAAGAATGTGGAATTACAAACAAGACTAGAAAAACTTGAAGGGGTTATTTCTGCTCTGATAACATCACAGAACAAGATACCGTGTTGTAGCGAGTTGTTTTAACTCGCCAATTTCCCTTAAAATCTCATTTAATATTTCTTTATCAACTTGAACATATTCAGTCAAACAGTTCACCACAAACAAAAACCATCAAAATTTTAAGAACAAAAACACAAACAGACCTAACACCAAAAAAAGATAGCAAAAAAAGAAAATCTTACCAACTAACCTTTTAAACACAAATAGTAATTTTGCTAAAAAAATAGCAAGTAGCAAATTAGCTATCAATTTTCAGAAGCGACATTTTCGATATATGTACTGTTTCTGTAAGTGAAATAATCCGTTTCTGCTTTAAAAGCGTACATTTTACGGGTTATAAGGCAGCAACAGCGCCTGTGAAGCCCTAAAGGGAATAAACATGGTCAAACAAAACATTAAAAAAATTTTAACACATCCCTGCAAAATAAAACACATCGTCAAAAAAGTCGCCAACCAAACAACAATCAAACCACAAACTTTCGAAACAAACATACACGAAAATAATTCGACAAACTTCTCAGGCACAAAAATTGTGGAGGCGTCTAAAATTGTGTGAAGTTGAACGCTGTACTGAATGCGGTGGCAAAAATATTTTGTATGATGAAACAAGCGGCGAAGCAGTATGTAGAGAGTGTGGATTAGTAGTGCTAGAAACGGTAGAGTTTTCAGCCCCAGCCGATCGAATAACTAAAAGCACCTCCAGTAGTCCCATAGCCTATACAACCTGGATTCCCGTTAACTCATAACTATGTTGGAGGGTCAACCCCCAAAGCAACATAGAGAGCCCTTTGCCTCTCAGTCACCTCCCCAACCCGCACAGACAACCCCCCACCCTCAAAA
>JAISPR010000101.1 GCA_031274765.1 Nitrososphaerota archaeon
TGTAGCTTATTAGTGATAGGAGGGTGTCTTTTTGTTGGGGTATTAGTTCGTTGAGGAGGGTGTGTAGGCCTGTTTTTGTTAGGGTGGTGTAGAGGGTGTATGCGTCGCCGAAGTCGAGGATTAGTTTTTCTTGTTTTTGGTTGTTTTGTGTTTGGGGGTCGTTTGGGTCGGGTGTGTATGGGCCGTAGCCGTTTTGGAGTGTGTAGGTGAAGGTTCCTTTTTGTTTGTTGTGGTAGATGTTTTTTTCTTTGTTGATGACTTTTCCTAGGTATTGGGGTTGGTTGTCTTTTTTGCCGTTGTGTCTGCGTGGGGTGTATATGGATGTGTATTGTTTTTTGTTTTTGTGGTTGATGTGGGTGAATGGTTTGGTTATTTTGTGTTGTTTTTTTGTTGTGGTAAGAATTTGTTCTTACCACGGTGATGTGTGGATAATGTGATGTTTGTCAATATGTGGTTTGTGGTTTGAAGTTTTTTTGGGGTTGTTTTTGTAATTTATGCATTTGTGCTTATGTGGTAAGAAACATCGCGGGAATTACGGGTAAGTTGTTTTGTATTTACATATTTGAAGATCAGACTGTGCAAAAGTCAAAAAACAACATCACTAAACATTACAGACAGTGTATAGCTTTCCACCTATTGCTGTATGTAGTGGTTTGATGAATTTTATTGGAGTTTTTGTGCAGTCTGAGCTGTCTTTTGTTGTTTTGTGTTTGTATTTTTAACTGTCTGTTTTTTGTGGACAGTGATTCTTTGTTAATTAGGTGCGTTTTGTGGTATTTCGATATTTTGTGGTCTTTTGGAATCAATATGTTGGTTAAATGTTGATAAATTAATAACTGGAAATGTTTTGTGGTTTTTCTCATCCACGTGGGGTGAATAGGTTTATTTTCAAAGGGCTTGATGTTTTATTAGCTGTCTATCTCTTTGGGTATATTATTTTTTTTGTATTTAATATATTGGTGTCTTTGAAAATTTGTGTTTTTTCAAATTTGTCTGTTAAAATCGTGCAATGGTGTTGTTTGGTTTTCTGAAATGGGGTTTTTGATGGTGTCTGTGGACAAATTTTTGGGAAATGCTTTGTAATTTTAAGTGTTTTATGAGTTTTATTATTTTATGGTGTCCGTTTTTTTAATTGTTTGTTTTTAAATATGTTTTGAACAATGTTATGTCACAGCAAACTGGTGATTTGTCTTGTTTGATAAAGAACTGGTGGTTGCTGTGATTTCTATTGTTTTTGCTTAAAACAGTGACGTTTGTCGTCCTTTAGATTCAAACTTTTGTAAATTAACAAATATCTCGTTGGGTTTATACAAAATTCCTTGTTGTTGACATTTTGATTGAAAAATATCTCTTAGTTGATCGTTGTTTGGACTATTGCATATGTATGCATTGCCAAATTGTTGGATGTATTTTTGTTTTAAGCCCGGAAACTGTTCATCTAGTTTAGCAAAAAAATATTCTCGATTTCCCTCTCGTAAAGTCACCCCAAACCCAAAACAGAGAATGCCTCTAACCCTTGCTTTTATACAATAATTAAGTAACCCCTGCAAATTCTCTTCGGTATCATTAATAAAGGGTAGAATGGGGCCAAGCCACACAACTGTGGGAATTCCTGCTTTTTGCATGGTTTCTAGTGTCTGAAAGCGTTCCTTGGTTGTGGATACGTTTGGTTCAATTTTTCGACACAACTCTTCTTGGTATGTAGTTAGAGTGATTTGTACTATACATTTGGTTTTTGCGTTAATTTTCTTTAGTATGTCTATATCGCGTAATATGCGGTTTGATTTGGTTTGTATTGCCAATCCAAAGCCATATTTTTCAATCAGTAAGAGACATTGGCGGGTGATTTGTAATTTATTTTCAAGCGGGATATAGGAATCGCACATCGCTCCTGTGCCAATCATGCAGGGTTTTCTTTTTTTACGTAGTTGGGATTCTAAAATAAGTGGGGCGTTGCGTTTGACTTCTATATCCTCAAAATCATGGTTCATTTGATAACAGGTGCTTCGGCTGTCGCAGTAGATGCAGCCGTGTGTGCAACCGCGATAAAGATTCATGCCATTTTTGGGTGAGAGTATGGTTTTATAGTCAGCATAATGCAATGTCTACATCCGGTTTGTAAGTATTATTTTCCCCTATAATAACTGAGTGTAGGTGTTGGTGGTATCTTGAACTTTGCAAATTATGTTCATAAATGGGTTTTGAGGCCAAAATCAATTTTATTTCAATTTTTAACTATGACTTAAGTAAAGATGCGTTGTGTATGTGTTGTGTAGTTTATCAATCAATATAAATTGTCTGCTAAAACTAAAAACTTGCATTTGGCATGAACTCTGTCAATTAAACCTATCCGCGGACAAAATTTTCTGCCAATCAATGAAACCCATAAACAGTTTGGGTAAAATAGTTCTCAGCGGCATTATGCTCCCAACAAATCTGCATAGCTGTCCAAAAATAGTGCTCCTTAAATAAGAAAAGAGCGGTGTTTGTTTTCGTAAATTTTTATCTGCAGTGCTGATGTTCAAAAACTCAAAGATGGTGTTTTATGAGACTTTTCCTGTCGGCGCTGGTCGTTCTTTGAAGAATTGATTTGGCGCAAAAATTTTGTAGGTGCAAACTCGCAGAATTATGGGGAATTTTTGTTTTATCTATCCCTCATGGTTTGAAGGTTTTATCCTTAATTCTACACCACAAAATATTTTATTAATGTGGGTTTTATAAATATTTTCATATTGTATTAATTAAAATTGTGGGTTTTTAAGAGGTATGTTGTGTTTGATTTGTGTATTTTTGTGTTCTGATGCGTGTTAGACTCTACTCTAAAACAACTTTGCCCAAACCAGCCTGGCGGTTGATTAATTTTTGCTACGAGGGTGGCTGTTTTTGATCCGAAGGGCTGTTGTTGGGTTGACTGATTAAATGTCGTGTGATGCCGCCCCGTGTTTTTTTGTATAGGTAACCGTTGTGTTCTATGGGGTTTTTGGCGGCGACTTTTTTGATGATGACTAAAAGGTCATCAGATAATTCGTCATAATTGCCTCGGCTACAAAATTCATAACACACCAGCTCTTTTTCTCTACGATTGGGTTTTGCATTGTATGTTTCCCAGATGATTTTTTCCTCAATCCCTTGTGTCTTTAAAGTGTTTAAACAAAAATTAAAAATGTTCACACATCCCCGGGCATCGCTTTCTGCTCTGTGCCAGCTACTTTGTTTGCATCCCAGGGCATCAAGAACTGTTTCTTGGCGATAATTATATAATTTGGGTAATAGCTTTTTAGCTATTGAGCGGGTGTCTACATAATCCCATTTAACCGTATAGCCACACCCCCTGGCATTCACTTCAATAAAGCGTAAATCAAAACTCACATTATGTCCCACCACCAGGCAATCCTCTAAAAACCCCAAAAGATTAGGCATCACATCCGCTATTATTGGCGAACCCTTAACCATTTCATTAGTGATGCCGTGAATAAAACTATTATAAATTGGCACTTGAGGATTTATTAAAGTTATAAACTTGTCTACTTCCACACCTTTTTGATACTTTATAGCTGCAACTTCAATAACACGATCATAAACTGCACTTAACCCCGTAGTTTCTATATCCACAACAACAAACTCTCCACACGCAACATCAAACCATCTCTTAGTAAACAAATTGCGCGGCATAGATTGCTTGCGATAAAACTCTTCTGAATCAATCACCTAAAAATAACCCCAAAACCACCTTAACACACCAACCAACCACACCACAATCACTCACTCTACTACTTTGCACCACACTTTTCTCCAACCTTGAAACCCAAATCCTTTCTTTGCACAACCGCCTCCAATTAACCAAACAGCTCTTTTCTCTTTGTAGCGTATTGACTAAATTGCCCATCTCTATCCCTCAAGGCTAAATGACTTAAGCGACAATACTAGCCTGCACTATATTGATGTTGTGTTCTGTCTTCTGCTAACGTCCTCTTGCTAATACGATATCCAAATCTACACCAACATCTTGTGTTCGCAAAATTGGTAGGTGCCAATATAGAATAGTTTTTTACCGGTCAGATGCACCTGCACTGCTCCTGAATTAAGGAGACTTTTCTTTTCAAACTCAAAGAATCGTCCATCAGGCATGAGCTAACATGCATTTCTGCACTAAATTAACTATGCTGAATTGGTGCACTACCAAAAATTTTGCCCATCCGGCAAGAGCCTAAGATAGAAGTCAGAGACTTCTATATGCCAAGAGATATTTCGAGGTTTAGCCCTGTGGTTTGCTATCTTTAGCAGGTTCCCTTATTTTCTCTACTTGTATGTTCTCCACCATGTCATGTAACAAATATGTCATAACAGAGTTTTTTGTCTAATCCAATATTTGACAAAGAATCTTTTGGTTAGACAAATCCTTTTTCGGTTAGTTTATCTGTGAATGTTTTCCATGGATAGTGGCTGTATGAAAGAAACAAAATGAGTCCAAGTGAAATAATGGCGGTGATGATTACGCTTATCGGTGAAATGGATGAAATTAAGATAGCGATAAGAGAACCAAAAAATGGGATAAATGTTAGTATCTGTTTTAGGGCTTGTTTTAAAGTTGTTTGAGTGGGTTTCATTGGAATTCCTTCTTTTAATTGCACTGGATTAACTATGGTTGCCAAATACAAGGTACATACTGCAGAGCAGGGTACGATTATTAAAAGTGAAATTATTGCCGATAATGCTAATTGATATCCAATAAAAAACAGATATATATTTGTAACTGCAAAAGGTAAAAACAGAGTGATTAGAGCTAACATATTTGCGGCTAAGATATAACGGAAATACACCCTAGGATCCAAAGCAGTAAACGATAGCCACGCGCGCTCATTTATCAGGCCTCTTTTAAAATTAAAACTAACAATATATAACAAACTTACCGGCAAAAAAACCACCCCCATATCACCCATAAAATTATCCATAACCCCAATATAGGGTAACAATAAACCATAGCACACAGCCAAAATACAAGACCCCGCCATAAGCCATGTAATTTTTACACTCCATTTGCTTTTTTTGGCTGATTTTGCACTGGCCGCTCCTGAAAACTTTAGCGCAAAAAAATTCAAAAAGAAAACCGCCCAAAACGGACGCAACTTATCAAACGTTCTGTTTTTCTTCCCATCCAAAGAATTCATTTTAGCCAACTTTTCTGCTGTTCGAAATTCAACATTTGACAACTCCCGAAGAGCCATAACAGTTGACAAAAGTGCTGAAACTATTAACACCGCTGACCCATACAACATGTTACCCATAAAAATTGCACCCGGTGTGAAAGGAAACCCCTCCAGAGCCGATAACAGCCATAAAATCAAAAAACCCCCCAGCACAATTTTCATTTTTTTTGACAAAACATTGGCTATAACTGTAATTGAACAAATTAACACTGTTAACGCAACAAAATTTATAGGTAACAGAATGTAGCTACTTGCTTCAGCTGACAAAAATGCTGGAATTACCAATCCATAAAGCATAATGTTTGTAATTAAAAATGAAACAATTTGGACGATGTAGAGATTTAGAGCCAGCGTCTTTTTCTCAATTGGCAATGTTAAAAGATAATCTCTATCTGCCTTCGTAATTATAATTCTCCCGCCAAAAGCAGCCAAAGAAAGCATAACAATAGTAATCCCCACACCATAATATTGAAATATCGAACTATCAAACAAATTATTGGTAGCTGCTAAACTGCCAAACACACAATAAATCACCAACATTCCAACAGTTGATACAAGAAGCGATTTAGAAAACCTTGTTTGAAGCATAAATTTAAAAAGTTTACGGTGCACTCGTCATCATCCTGGCAACAATGCTCTCTATTGGCTCCTCAGCTTCACCTAACGCTCTAAGGGCATCTATGCTGCCCTCCCAACGAATAACCCCCCTGGCAAGCATTATCACATTTTTAGTCAACCTGCTTGCTACAGACATTATATGCGTTGAAACTATAACAGTGACGTCTAGAGAATTTAGTCTGGTTATTACTTTTTCTTGTGTTGGTATATCTAAATAATTTAACGGTTCATCAAGCAACAATATTTTTGGTTTATGGATAATGGCCAACGCTAAGGCTAGTTTTTGTGTGGTGCCTCTTGAAAGCTTTCCAACTTTGGATCTTTCATATTCGTTTAAATCAAAAAAATCCAATAAATGGTCTGTGGTTTCTTTGACATTTTCAATTTCTCTTAATGCACCGATATATTCAAGATTTTCCCGTACTGACAACATCTGATAGGGCGATGCATCTTCTGGTAGGTAACCCATTATTGTTCTAGCTTTTTTTGTGGATGGGTCAACGCCGCCTATTTTTATTTCTCCAGACGTTGGTTTGAGCAGTCCTGTGAGAAGTTTTAATGTTGTGGACTTACCTGCTCCATTGGGCCCAAGTAAGGCAAATTTTTCACCTTGCAGTATTTTGAAACTAACTTTTTTTAATGCATACGTGTTGCCAAAAGTTCTAGAAAGATCCCTAACTTCAAGGTCACAAAGTTCTTGCTCCGCCATAAGGCTTCACTTGGTTTTTTAACCGGTATTAAGCAAGGGATTTGTTTTTATTTGTTTTTCTGTTTTTAGAATCCCCATGGATACAAAACTATCGGCTGGTAGTACGGTAGAAAATTGAACGCATAGATTTTTGCGGTTTAGGCCACGTTGAGGCTTTGGGGTGGTGGTTTGCTTTACTTTTAACTACAAATTCAAACATAATCGCAATATATTGCAGGTTTTTCAACAGCTACAAACATCTTCAAATGCAGCAAAACTTCAACTTAATTGAGTTTAAACGTTAGATGAGTCAAAATATGGGTCAACAAATAAATCCCAAGACAAATGTTACACAAGTTAAACTGCTGTAAATATCAATTAAGAAAATCCGCTCGCTTCACCGCCTCACAGGTTAGACCCGATGTTACACCGCTAAAGTTAAAGCCAACCCAGTAAATAACATAGAAGGTATCTGATGTGGGGCTTTCGGCTAGCTTGGTCTAGGCTTGTAGCCTCGGGCGCTATAGACCCCGGTTCAAATCCGGGAAGCCCCACCATCCAAATAACGCTTTTACACCATTTTTTGATAAAAAATCCCCTTTTTATTTAAAAAACATAAATATAAAAATTAAAAACAATATATTTTAAATATTTTGTCATGAAAAACATGAATAATTATTAAAAAAATACGGGTAAACAAATTTTTTTATGGTTATTCGTCAAAACAGGCGGGTAAGCACTAAGTTCCCCAACAACATAACAAACATATGAAACAAAAAAGGCCTTTCGCTATTTTAGGTGGGTACACCCATTCTTCCTTCTTCAAGCTTACTATGTTCTCCCTCATGTCCCATACAACATTTATACCGTAACGAAACTTATTGACCCTACCCACCTGATTTGACGAATAACCTTATTTTTTTGGTTGTTTCTTGTGGGGTTAGGGTGCGGCTTGGGCAGGGTGTTTGTATTGAGTATGCGGTGTTGCTTCTTAGGAATTTGAAGTGTAGGGTTTTTGGGGTGAGGTTGTTTTTTGTGAGGTTGCTAAAAAGCAGAGGTTTTTACTTGAAGCGGCTGATGTTGTAGTACCTAAAATAAGCGGAATTTAGGATTATATTTTATTTTGTCTAACTTGTCAAGTGTTTTTCCTAAAATGTTTAGGTGAATACTGCCGAAAAATAAGATTATGGGATTGGGTTAATTTTAGATTTGGTTGCCGCAGTTTTTGCAAAAGTTGGCTTTGGCGTTTGGTTGTGCCGTAATTCGTGGGGTGTCAAGAGGGGTTGGGCGAAAATTATCCTTGAAATTTCTCAAAAATTGTCGTATAATGTTAAACGTGTTGATGTACAACGTTTTAGTGCCTAAAGGGAGTTGGTTGCATGGACGATAACAACATCAAACTATTTGAAAATAAGCGTATTCGTACTGTTTGGGATGAGGAAAAACAAGAATGGTATTTTTCTATCGTTGATGTGGTTGGTGTTTTAACAAATAGCGTTGACCCGACTGCATATTGGCGCAAATTAAAACAGCGGTTGAAAGAAGAAGGAAATGAAACCGTGACAAATTGTCACAGTTTGAAAATGATTGCGCCAGACGGCAAAATGCGTTTGACTGATGTTGCGGACACAAAAGGTATTTTGCGCATTATTCAGTCTATACCTTCGCCTAAAGCTGAACCCTTCAAGTTATGGCTCGCAAAAGTGGGCGCGGAACGCATTGATGAAACAATCGACCCCGAATTGGCGATTGATCGCGCTTTGGCTACATATTTGCGGAAAGGTTACTCAAAAGAATGGATAAACCAGCGTTTACAAGCTATTCAGGTGTGTAAGGAGCTCACGGACGAGTGGGAAAATAGGGGCGTAAAACAAGGCGGCGAGTATGCAATCTTGACGGATGAGATTTCAAAGGTTTGGGCGGGCATGACGACGCGGCAATATAAGAATTTTAAAGGTTTAACCAAAGAAAACCTCAGGGATAATATGTCAATGCTGGAACTTACGCTCAATCAGCTTGCAGAGGTTACTACAACCGAAATTTCAAGAGAAGAAAAACCGCAAACTTTTGAGGAAAATAAACGTGTGGCTCGCGAAGGTGGCGAAATTGCAGGGAATGCACGGCGCGACATAGAAAAACGAACAGGCAAACCAGCCATAACTTCAAAGAAAGCTGTTGATTTTTCGCGGCTTCTTACTGATGTAATTGACGTTAAAGCTGATGACGGAAAGAACAAGGAATAAGGTTTTTTGCTCTGCCTGTCCTTCGGTGCGTTCGTGCGTGAGCGTAGAGGCTCGGCGTAGTATCGCCCTCTTGGGCGTGACGGGGCAGTTGCCGAGCATTTCAGCATATTGCCTCATTTGCGGCGTAATGCCTCGAGCGAAACGCTTGTAATTTGGTATTAAAGCGTTTATGGATTGATTCGGGGTGGTTTTCCGTTTTCATCACATCCGTTTCGACCGGATTTCGTTCCCTCTATGGGATGCAGCTCTAATTTGGTAACCTCCAATTTTTGGTCATGTTGTTAAATAGTTTATAAGCAACACCCAATATGTTATCTTCTTAATGGTGATAACTATGGTGAAGATAACAATAAATGTATACATTGCAATGTGAAAATGTAGTAAAAATGGGCAAACAATCAAACGGCGCCCCACGATGCAAATGCAATAACTGCAAAAAACTTTTCAAAGCCAATACACAAATAAAGGCGCACTACCTCAAACCAAACTATTAATAGTAAAAATGGCCACAAACGGCAGTGGCATACGAGACACCGCACGCGTTTTAGATATTAGTCCCAATACCGTTCTAAAAGTTTTAAAAAAACAAAAAACTACCAAACAAACACAAATCCCAAATACACCAACCTCACTAAACCACTCACCATACGTTAGAAATGGATGAAATGTGGAGCAAAGTTTATTGCAAAAAAACACCCTGCTGGTTGTGACATGCCATAGATCATGATACGGGTGATATTGTGGCGTATGTTTTTGGGACGCGTGAAAGTGAAATGTTAAAAGAGCTTGGGGTTTTATTAAATGGGTTGAATTTGAATATGGTGGGTGTATTTTTTGATGATAATTTTGTGTATCATGGAGTTATAGCTGTGGATATTTTGTGTACGGGTAAGTGGAATGCGCAGCGTATTTGGTGTGAGCATTTGACTTTTGTGTGAGGTTGTAGCGTTTGGTTCGTATGTCTATTTGTTATTCTAAGTCTTGGGATATGCATACTGTTGTTTTTGGTTTGGTTATAGTTGTGTTGGAATTTGGAAATAAACTGATTTGAAACATGACCCGTGTTTTGGGGTTTTTGAGTTTTTTATGTTGTTTGTGGTTTGGGGTTGGTTGTTTGTGGTTTGGGGTTGTGTTTGGGGGGGAGACTGTCTAAAAACTAGAATTTTTCGTGTTTTTGGTGTAAACGGACGGAGAAAAGCAGTTCTTTTCTTGTTTTTCTGGGATTTTTGCTAGTTTTTGGACAGTCTGGGGGGTGTTTTTTGTTTGTGGGTTGTGTTGGGGTTTGTATATTTTTTGTTTGTTTATGATTTTGCCTATTGGGGTGCGTTTGCTTTTTGGTTGTTTGTTTTTGTCTCGGTAGGAGGTGCTTTGGTAGATGTAGGTGTATTTTCCGACTTTGGTTGTGATTTCGAATGGCACGTTTGTGTTTTTTTGTTTTTTTGTAGTGATAATTTTTATCATTACTGGTGTATGGTGTTTTTTGTCCTTTTTTGTGCTTTTGTTGTCAGTTGGTATTTTTTTTGGGTTTATTGGTTATTTGTAGTGATAAAAATTCGGGAATTTAGGTTATAACAAACTTGAAAATTTAAACTGATTTCACCTTTTATGAACGCTATCTGTTAAAAACGTGTCAAAAATTAATTTTTTAAACACCCAAGCGGGATAACCCATATACCATCATCACGTTGGTATGCAACCTGTGTTGCAGTTATTATTGCCAAAAACGAAGGCATACCCATTTTTTCTGTGTTGACCCTTTCCTTAAATTTCAACAAAGTAGATGCTGCTTTTTTTTCTTCTTCTCCTGTTCCCATCTTTACTTCAATAGCACCCCACTGTCCATCTGAAAGTTCAACAATAGCATCCACCTCATTGCCCAATTTATCTCTGTAATAAAACACACTACCATTCAAACTATCAGCATAAACTCTCAAATCACGTACAACCATTGACTCAAAAAGTAACCCAAAAGTGTTGAAGTCATTAAACAGTTTTTCTTTGTTTGCCCCAAGCAAAACACCTGCAATGGAAGGATCAGTTAAATGTCTTTTTGAAGTGGTTCGCACAGCGGTTTTAGAACGCATTGCCACTCTCCAAACAGGCAGATCATCTATAACATACAATTTTTTTAAAGCATTTATATAATCTGCAACGGTTTTATCCGAAAAAGTTTCATCATTTGCAATCAAATCACCCAATATCGTTGAGTTTTTTACAGGTGAAGAAATGTGCCGAGCAATAGAACGAAGCAAACTGCGCACACGAACAGGATTTCTCTTTTTCCCATCAACTCTTGACATGTCATCACTAATTAGCGTTTCAACATAGTCAAACACCGTTTTCATAGCCACTTCTGCAGTTTTCTCTTTAACCGTTTCAGGCCAACCCCCCCGAAGTAATATATATGCAATCTCATCAAGTGTCTGCTTAGCGGTACCAATCATTCCTGTTTTGCCCCCAAACAGGTCTGCTAAGGATATCTCGCCTGTTGACTCGTTAGACTCAAAAAGCGACATTGTCCGCATAGTTAATCTCGAAATTCGTCCTGCTCCACTATGCATATTTTTTCCCATTTTCGGAACAACAGAACCGGTCAATATGAATTGCCCTCTTTTTTTTCGTTGGTCAACAGTAAAACGAACAGCATTCCACAATATAGGTGCATCTTGCCATTCATCAATTAAACGCGGAGTTTCTCCCTCTAATAGTTCAGATGGTTTAAGGGATGCCATTTTCAAATAGTTTTCTGTAAAATCGGGATGTTGCATAAATAGAGTGCTTTTAGCAAACTGTTTTGCTGTTTCCGTCTTGCCACACCATTTAGGGCCTACAACTAAAACTGCGCCTGCAGATTGTAAAGCTATGTTCATTTTTTTGTCTGCAATCCGTGGTAAATAATCATTGTTCATACTTAACACCCTATTGCCAGTATGAATAGAACTTCCTCTTTTGGCGATATATTTTTTTCTGTTTTGGCTTAAACTTTTTTCCGGTTTTGGACAAAATCAGCGACATTGGTTCCTTAAAAAATTAAAAAAACATCATCATAATAACCCTTGTGAGTTTTTCAATTTTTCTACTATAACCTATTTTTGATGGACTTTTTCGTGAAAAACAGGTTATTCTCAGTAGCATTTTACTAAAAATAATTGTTTTTTATGAGGGTGATTTTTTTAGAGTTTTTTTAGTTTGAATACTTTTTTGGTTTAGATATTTTATATGGCTTGAAAAATA
>JAISPR010000115.1 GCA_031274765.1 Nitrososphaerota archaeon
CTCCCCCCTACCCTCGAAGAACAAACCCTAACAACAACTTTTACCCAACTTGACAAACTCCAAACCACTCTAAAAACTCAACAAACAAAACTATCCACCTGCCTAAAACTCATAGAAAAAACAACCAGCCAATATCTAACTGAAATAAGTTACCAAACCCAAGCCACTCTTGAAGAAATAAACGCAAAAACCAAAGCCCAAGAAGAACATGACAAACCAAAAATAGTAAAACTCAACAAAATCTACAACCGAAAAATAAAAGACCTCACCGAAAACTTTGACAAAGAACTCACTCACCTCACAAAACTAAAACATAAAACCCAAACCAACATCGAAAAAACCCAAACAATCCTTGAACAATATAACAAAGAAGCAAAAACACACGCCAAAAAAGGACACAAAACCTACACCACTCAATGGAAACAAAAAATAAAAAAAACCCAAAAAGAACTCAGCGGACTCAAAAAAGAACTAAAAAAAACCAACAGCCAAACCAAAAAAACAACCACCCAAAAACAACAAGCTCTAACCCAACTCACCGCAGAATGGAATGCTGAAATAAATCTAATCCACCAAACCCAAAAAACCCTAGAAGAAGAAAAAAACAAAAAAACCCAAACCTACAAACAAACAACCAACCAACTCATCCAAACAGAAAAACCCCTAACCGACAACATAAAAAAAACCCTAACTCAAAAAACAACCCCCCCCACCATAGAAAACTTGGGCTACAAAAACCCCCAACTAAAAACCCCGCTTCTAATCGGCATACCCTTCTATCTTATCAGCTACAAAACCAACACCCAAACCCGCCACCTCTACATAACCCCCTCAGTTCTACACCAAACCAACCTCAGCACCAAACTCAAAAACGCCCTGAACCTAAAAAACCCCCACCTCCTCCTCACCCCCTGCTACAAAACAATCACTCAACACATAACAACCCAACTCGAAACACAAACAAAAAACAACCCCACCCTCCAAACTCACCTCCACACCATAGCCGCAAACAACAACCTCCTCAAAAACCCCACCTACCAAACAAACACCAAAACCGGTCTAATCCAGCTCCAAACCCAAGGCTGGCTCACCCAACAAGAAACCCAAACCCTAACCAACCAACTCAAATAACCAAACCTTATCTACCCCAAACAATACTATCCAAAAGGAACCAACACAATGAACCCCCCCAACCCCATACTCAAAGTTACAAACCTCACTGTAAAACTACAAAACCAAACCCTACTCAACAACCTCACCTTTAATGTAAACAAAGGCACCACCCTAGCCATTTTGGGCCCAAACGGTGCAGGCAAAACGGTTCTCTTTCGAGCTCTACTAAATCTTCTCCCCCACACCGGCACCATAGAGTGGCTAGAAAAAACAAAAATCGGCTACGTCCCCCAATACGTAACCATTGCAGATACCCCAATAACAGTTTATGAATTCCTCACCCTGGGCAATAAAACCCACAATATCAAAGACACCCTAAACACCGTCAAACTAACCCAACCCGACATAGAAAACAAACGCCTAGGTGTTCTCTCAGGCGGCCAACTTCGACGAGTCCTAATCGCTTGGGCTCTAACAAACAACCCCAACGTTTTACTCCTAGATGAGCCCACAACCGGTGTAGACATGGACAGCGAAGAGCCCATCTACATGCTCCTAAATGACATTAAAAAGAAACAAAAAATTACCATCCTTCTAATCACTCACAACATCCACATCGTACAAGAATACACCGACTATCTTCTTGCTATCAACAAGCACATAACTTACTATGGTCCCGCAACTGATATAGCCAACCCTCTTATCCAACAACAAATCCATGGCGAGCCCGTATGTGTAGAATCTCTACGAGGTAAACCCTAATGTTTGATCTCACTTTGTTTTGTAGTCTTTTTCTTGCTCTCTCAGTTGGTGCTGCTGCAGGTTATCTGGGTTCTCTTATGGTTCTAGAAAAGATGGCTCTAGTTGGTGATGCTCTCTCTCATGTCGCTCTACCTGGGCTAGCTCTTGGTATAACTTTTCATTTTAACCCTTATCTTGGCGCTTTTGCTTTTCTTTTTATAACTGCTATTATTATTTGGCAAATTCAACGCACAACTAAAATCTCTTTTGAAGCTCTTGTTGGTGCCATGTTCACTTTAGCTCTTGCATTGGGTATTCTTATGTATGGTAATGAGTTAGAGGCTCTAGAGGAGGCTCTTTTTGGTGATATTTCTCAGGTGACTTTAGTAAACGCGGGTATAGCTGCTATAGTTTGTGGTATTGCTATTGTGTTGACCAAAATTATCTATGATAAGTTGGTTCTAGTTATGATATCTGAAGATCTCGCGGTTTCTAAGGGGATAAATGTTGCAAAAACAAATCTTCTTTATCTTTTTCTAGTTTCTGTGGTGGTGGCTATTGGTATACAAATTGTGGGTACTTTGCTTGTAGGTTTTCTTGTGATTGTTCCTGCTATAGCTGCTAAAAATCTTAGTACCAGTATGAAACACTACGCCTTGTTGAGTGCTATCTTTGGTGTTATTGCGGCTGTTTTGGGTGTTTTGTTGTGGAATTTTATGGGTTTGAATTTGCCTTTTCCTGGTCCGATGGTTGTTTTTGTCGGTATTGTTATATTTGCTCTCTCTCTTATAATCAATTGGCGTCTTAAACTAACTACATAGGGATTCAAGATGAAAAAGTATATTGGTAAAACTGCAACTGCTATAATTCCTTATCCCAACAATACTCTTTTGCTTATAAAACGTAACACTTGTCCTTTTATTAATTATTGGGCTTTGCCTGGTGGTCGAATGGAGCCAAATGAAACTTCTGCCCAAACAATTTTGCGTGAAGTTAAGGAGGAAACTGGTTTAGATGTTGTTGTGGTTGATGTGCTTGGTGATTATGTTGAGCGGGGGGTGGATGGGGGTGTTGTTTATGAGTATTTTCCTACGTGTTTTGTTGTTCAGGTGGTTGGGGGTGAACTTAGAAAACAAGATAGTGAAATACAAGATATTCAGCTCTTTAGTATAGATGCTTTGCCAAGACCTTTAGCGTTTGAGCATGAAAAAATGATAGAGGATTATGTTCACGCTAAGAGGCGTGAATCTTTAATTTAAACAATTTTTCTGTTTATTTGTTATGGTTTATTTGTTGTTTGTCTTGTTTGTTGTGTTTGGGGTGATGGTACGGGAAGTATTGTGGATCTGTTAAAGTTTTCTTGTTCGTTTAGTATCAGTGAAATCGCTTTGCCTTCAGGTACAATGATCTTTGTGTTATTTTGTAGTGAAATCATGATGGTTTCTAATTGTTTAAATGTTATTGCGCTGTCTTTGAAATATGTTGTTAATGCTTCATTGCGTAATTTGGTTGCTTCTGCATCCCCTTCTGCTATGGCAATGGTTGCTGTTTTTTGTCCTTCCGCCTGCAAGATGGCCGCCTGTTTCATACCTTCTGCCCGCTGAATAGATGCGTTTTTTTCACCGCTTGCCAAGGTAGCCTGAGCGATGGCTGTTTTCTCAGCTGCTTGTCGTTCATTATCTGCTTTAAGCACTGACTCCATAGAACTCATTAATCCGCGGGGGGGTTCTAAATCTTTGATTTCTGCACGAACAATTTCTATACCCCAATCTTTTGTTTGCTCATCAAGCGCCTCTTTTAGTTTTGCATTAATGGTTGGACGTGAGGTATTTGCAACTGCCATATCCATACCGCCAATAATGTCACGTAACACTGTGCGGGCAAGAGTATCGATTTGAGACTCATAATTGTTAACAAAGTACTGCGAAGCTTTCACTGAGAGTTCATCTGGTTTAACTTTATAGAACACAACCGCATCTACAGCCATAAAGACCTTATCTCGAGTGATAACATCTTGGCGTTGCACAGGAGTCATGCGCTCAGTAATGTTTACCTTAATTATGCGATCTACAAATGGCACAAGTAACGTTATACCCGGTTGAACAAATCGCTGATACTTACCCAGACGTTCAACTAAGCCCCTTTCTGTAGGTCTGACAATGCGTAGCGATGTGATTACTACATATGCAATAACTACTATGGGGATTACTATACATGCAATCTGTATTATATCTACCATTTCTTTTTCCCTCTTCTTGTTGTTCATTTGTTTATGCAACAAGCAAACAATTTAAAACTTGTTATCCCCCACCCTTATATGCTATTTTTTATGGCGTCACAAGGGTGGTTGGCTATCAATTGTGCATTTTTTCTTGTGTGTTAATTTTGTTTTTGAATTGTTTGTGTTGTACCGAATTATCCAACAGATAGGCTCTTGCTATTTTAGGCGGTGCATTTTTATTTCTTCTCTTTGTTATGTTTTTTGTTATGTTCCATACAGCGCTATGTTGTAACGGCGCTTTGGTCTAACTCCCTTATTTTGACAAAACCAGAATTTATAGTAGAAAAACGTTGATTCATAGGATGGGGACTCATTATTTTCTGGAGCGTTCTGGGCTAAGTTTATTGATGTCCTTTTAGCTATTGTTGATATGTCTCGATTACAGTTTGACAAGGGCACATTACTGTTGTATGGAACCGTGGGAACTCCGTATGGCAAATGGGATCCCCGCAGCGGCTGTTATCGGACTAAGGGCTGTCATTATGGAGATGTTTTGACGTTTTTTAGAGAAAGCAAGCTTGGATTTGTGGATGACGTTTTAAATTTAGTGGCTTCTGAGCACTTGGAGGGAAGCGTTGAGTTACGGGCTTATCAGACTGAGGCGCTGGATCGGTGGGTAGCCGCGAAACGGCGGGGGGTGTTGGTTTTGCCAACAGCTGCGGGTAAAACGTTTATTGCTCTTCGAGCAATTGATTTGCTCGCAGTGCCGGCTTTGATTGTTGTTCCCACTCTGGATTTAGTTGATCAATGGCGGCGACGGGTACGAGAATGTCTTGGAGTGGAAGCAGGCGTGGTAGGTGGGGGTGAGTGTGTTTTACGGATGGTAACGGTTGCGACATATGATTCTGCGTTTGCTCAGGCAGCGTATTTGGGAAATCGGTTTATGCTGTTGGTTTTTGATGAGGTGCATCATTTGGCTTCACCTGGATATATGCAGATTGCCGAGATGTTTGTTGCGCCTTATCGAATGGGATTAACTGCAACATTTGAACGCAGTGATCAACGGCACACCCTTTTGCCCTTATTGGTGGGCGATCTGGTTTATTCAGTTTCGGTTGATGTTTTACTGGCTGGAAAACATCTCTCAGAATATACTTATGAAAAAATTGCTGTGGACCTAACCCCTTCTGAGCAACAAAACTATATGGAACATATGGCGGTTTTTCGAAACTATGTTGTGTCGCGCCATCTGGTATTAAAATCTGCACTTGACTTTCAACGGTTCATTATGTCCACCGGACGCGATCCACAGGCTCGAGCCGCACTTCTTGCACGTAATAGAGCTCTAAAAATCGCTGTTAACTCTGAGGCTAAACTGGAGTTGTTAGCCCAAAAACTCACAGTTTATGAGGATGAAAAAATTTTAATATTTACTCTATACAATGATCTGGTCTACACCATAAGTCGGCGGTTTCTAATCCCTGCGGTTACATACCAAACACCTCGTGAAGAGCGGCGGGCGATATTGGCAAATTTTGGAAGCGGCAAATACCGTGTAATTGTCACCTCCCAGGTCCTTGACGAGGGCGTGGATGTTCCTGATGCTTCTGTTGGCATAATGCTTGGAGGTACGGGCAGTAAACGAGAATTTGTGCAACGCTTAGGACGGCTTCTTAGAAAAAAAGACGGCAAAACCGCCAAACTCTTAGAGATAATCTCTAAAGAAACCGTTGAGGTAAACATTAGCCGCAGACGGCATCCAAAAAAGGAGAAACCCCCCTCTGTTGCCCAGTAATTTGCTCTTAGTGTATAAGCGCAAAGGCGAAATACAACCGCGATATGCAAAATTATCACCGGAAAACATCCAAATTGCCAGCCGGCTCATTGAATTCTACGCCGCTCATGTGGGTGCACAAAAAAAAGTTTTAACCCAATTTGTTTCTGAGCTAGAAAATCAGGGCTATGAATATCGCTTTGTCCGCGGCTTAGCTCTACTTTTGGACCGCAAAAGCAACTTTAGTTGCAAAAGCAAAATCCCCCCCTCTGATTTACGCCAAAGAGTTTTCCAAATAACCCAAAAACATGGCATACCCACCACCCCTGTGTGTCGAGAACAAATCCTTACAAATGTTGCAACTGAGCTCTCCCTCTCAGTTCAACTCCTCGAAGAGTTACTCTATGCTGATTTAGATTCTGAATTGATTATTGAAACCTTTGAGGCTCCCACGGCTTCTGATTTGTTATGTCAGTATAATCTTAGTTTAACTCAAACACTACTTTTTGAGTGTAGTGAATTGAGTTTTCGTGTTTCCGGTAACTGGCAACAATTGTTTTATGCGATTAAAAAATTGGGGCTTATCTATGAGGTTTTTCAAGAACCTGAGGTTTGTGTAAAAATAGATGGTCCCTCTAGTCTTTTCAAACTTACCAAACGCTACGGCGTCAACACCGCCAAATTGATGCCTCTTATTGTTGCAAATCCACATTGGTCTATTGATGCTAAAATTTTGTGGAAATATACCAATGAGGTGTGCGATTTTAAATTAGATGCTACTAGACATCGTTGGTTATTTGGAGTTTCTGTTTTTGCGCCGGTGCGCTATGATAGTACGGTTGAGGAGAGTTTTGCTAGTCAGTTTCGAGCGGTGGATTCTGGATGGACCCTTACGCGTGAACCCGGGCCTGTTTTGGCGGGTAGGCGTATTTTGTTGCCTGATTTTTTACTTGCACGGGGGGGTCTTTGTGTTTATTTGGAAATTGTTGGGTTCTGGACTGAGGATTATTTGCGTCGTAAGGCTGAAAAGCTTAGTCAGGTGGATGTAAAGATGATAGTGATGGTTCATGAATCTTTGGCTTGTGAGCGATTGGTTGCTTTGGAGAAGCGGCCGCAACTGTATTTTATCTACTATCGGGACAAGATTTCTTTGGCGCCGGTTCTTGGTTATTTGCAAAAAGAGTTTGAGGCAATTAAGGTAAAAGAAATTGCTATGTTACAATCACTTTCTATAACATTCACTGAGCCTGTGGTGGATTATGTTGAGTTTGCGTCTCGGTTGGGGGTTTCGGTTGAGTCGGTTCGGGCGGTGTTGACGGCTAAACCGCCGGTTGGGTATGTTTTGTTGGCTAATGGGTTGATGAATCAGGCGCGGCTTTTGCATCTTGCGAGGGTATTGCGGGGAGCTCTAAATGAGTTGGGTGCACTGACGCTTAGTCAGGCAACAGTTCTTCTTGAGGCAGAGGGCGTGGAAGATATTTCAGGTGTTTTGGCGTGTTTAGGTTATACCATACGGTGGTGTGGGATAAGTAGTGCGCATGCACAGCTGGTTTCGCCCAAAGCGGATTATTTTTCATAGCATATATTTTTGTTTGGATAGGTCGCAGTTTGGTTTCCTTTGGTCTGTGTATTGTGAGTATTTAGCTATCATGTGAGTGTTTGTTGTGGGTACTTTTTTGTCGCTAAATTTGTAACTAATTAAAATAAAATCCTAAAAAGTATGGTACAGGTAACGTGTGATAAAACGTTTTACATAAAAAACTATGAAATAAAACAGTTAACCAAAGAAAAAACACCAAAAACATACCAAAAAGAAAACACCTACAAAACAAATCACAACAACCCCTCACAAACACCCAAAAAGTGCGGTATAGTATGGTTAGATAATTACCCTATCAAACATAAACTATGACAAAATCTCCATCCATGGTAACAACATGTTGACAAAAACATATGCCATACTTTTTGGGAGATTATTTTAATTAATTTTTAGTTGTTTAAAAAAAAGGATGGAATTTTTTATTTGTTTATTTATTTAGCGTTTTTTGAGCACAAGAAATGCAACGATTGCTATGAGTACAACATTAACCGCGATGACTGCACCAATGTATAGCAACAAATCAGCTGTAGTGACTAAACCTGTCGGAAGTTGAGTGAGCGCTTCTGGAGTAACTTCTTGGCTGGCATAAAATGAAGATTCCGCAGCTGAACCATAATATGACTGTGAACCTTCAAACACCGCCTTGACAGTGTATGGGCCCTCAATATCTGGTTTCCATGCATACGTGAACATACCGCTTGCATCACTTGTGGTATCGCCGATATGTCGATAGTTATTGTTCCCATCTATAACATATATAGAAACTGGAACTCCGGTAACATTTGCAGGCGATGCTTTTTGCATGTACACATATTCCATCCATCCACTCATGCTCTCATCAGATACCGCTGGAACCCCATGTGGAAATCTTGCCGCCTGTTCATCTTGTTGGGTTCCCGCAGAAACATCAATAACTGTTCCTCTTATCACCACTGGAGTCCCAACTGGAGAAGCAGTATTGGGTGCTGTGACAGTCATGGCGGTTGGTCCTTGACCAACTGCATATAGTTGCCCATCATAGTCATTCCAATAAACAAGAACCCCATCAGCAACTGCTATTGACTCAGGATAAACCCAACCCGACATTTGCCATATTGATTCGCCTGTGGTAGCATTTAGACACTTAAGCCTATTGCCTGGATCTAGAGGTGTCATAGCCGAGTGTTCATGAGAGCCAACATAGAGTTTCCCATCTGCTATTAAAGCCATCATGGCCGGGCTAGATTTTATGTATCCAGCTGTTCCAGGTGGAATAACTTCATGTCGCCAAGCCAAAGTTCCGTTGCTAAGGTGATATGCAGAAACTGTACCTGTGTAACCTGCAGTATATAGGAGATCATAGGCAATCTTTGTTTGTGTTATGCCAATGAGGCTTGACCAGGTATAGTAGCCATACGGTGAGATAGTATAGGCTTGTTGGTCTGTCTTCCAAAGCTGTTCGCCTGTTCGCATATTGAACGCAACGAATTGACCTGTTTGAACTACGAGTGCCACAAAGACGTTATTGTTAGCATCTGCACGTTGTAGAACCAAGTTGGTGTTAAGCACTGGATCGTCTATTTGTAGATTTTTCATATAGAGTAATCTTCCAAGACTGTCAGGAGCGATGCTGATGGCCCAGATGGTGACTTCGGCGGGATAGGTGTAGCTGGGTGCCCCTGATCCAGTGGGCCAGGTGCCATTAGTCCCCCATATTATGTCTCCGACTTTGGCCGCTCTAACGGAGGGTGCTGTTGTGAATTGTATGGGTGAGGATATGTTCCAATCAAACCGTGTGGCTAGACCTGCGTTGATAACATTTGCAGACGGGTCAGCATATGCGCTCATTCCGGGGATTGTCTTTGATGAATTCCACTGGGATAAATAGTAGCTTGGATTATTGGCGGTTCCTTTGTTTACAAAGCTGTAGCGTAGATTTTCGCCTTTTGGACCTTGAGCTTCAAAGACTCCGGCTGTGGAGGGCACATTGATTATGTTAAGATTTGAAACTATGCCTGTTGCGGGTTGTAGTGCACGACCATAGTTGGGTGTGAATAGCCATCCAGGGTTTTGAATTCCATGTTCGTTTGCATCTTCTTGATCATAGTAGTACCCAAACCATGCATTTGAGAGCCCTTGTGAGATTGCATATGAGGTTAACTGGAATTGACTACCTACCAAAGCGGTTGTGTTGACTTGATAGATTTGTTTTCCAGTTTTTAGGTCAAGACAATTCATTAGGTCGCTTCCCCCTGAGGAGAAAATGTTGGGTGAGTAGTATAACCGGCCATACATGATGATTTGGTTCATGAAGCGGGGTTGATATTGTGCGCCCGCGTTGAAAACCTGACCATTCTCACCAGTATTGCTTCCACCAAGGACACCTAAGTCTTCAGTTGGTTTAGTCCACAAAATGTGTCCAGAGTTTGGTGCTGTGCCATCGGGCTGGTAACGATTTTCCGCTCCGCCGTTGTCACGATCATGTGCATTTGCTAGCCAGTTTGAGGCAACAGTGTACCATGGAGTATTTTGTCCTTCTATGGGCCGTGTCCAGTATTCTGTAGGTATGGGTGATATAGCGGGAGGCGTCAAACCACTAAGTGCAATAGGCTCTTCTTGAACGACAAGGGTGGTTGTATAGTTGCTTGAAAGAAATGTTGTGCCGTAATAATCGTTGTTGGAGGCGCCGCTTGTAGTGTTCCACATGAAGTTGAGTTCCATGAAAGTAACTGTCAAAGTATAGTTGCCAACTTCATCAGGCGTAAAGGAGTAGTAGGTTGAACCGGTTGAATCAGAAACAAATGTGGTGCCCGTGGTTGTTTGGAAACCACTGACTGCTGCTGATGTCGGTAAATTAATGACTTTTCCACTGGGGGTTGTGACTTGGAGTTTGAATTGATATCGTATATTGTTGTTTAGTGTTGCACCCGGGGGTGTTTGGGGGTTAAACATCACGACATTGTTTGTTTGACCAACACCGATTGGGCTAGGTGCGGCAAGCAGAAAGCAATATGTTGGGATCTTATCGTGAAATCGATTCCAGAGTGTGAGTCTTGCAGCTGAAGCGTTTGCGACCATACCGGTCCAGTGCATACCCTCTTGAATTGCTGTATATGTTTCAAGGTTATAGGTGTCATTTGGGCGACCTGGAATTGGGTAGGTAGTTTGTGCATTTATTAGTGAAAAAGTTTCAAAGGAGATAACCATTGTAATTGCTAACATAAGTGCTATTGCGATGGTTACAATTTTGTTTAATTTTGCTTGCATTTTTTTCTTTACCTTTTTTAATTTTTGAAAGTAGCTATCCTGTCCTACGGTAAATAAACCTTTGGCATCTAAACAATGGGAATTGCGTGAAAATAATTTACGGCCGTAATTTTTCAAAGTTACCTCAATGACATTTTAATCAGATCAGAAAAAACCTCCAATCTCTTTAGTTTTTAGGTAAAACACGCAATACTTTTGTCCACTCATCTCAACAGTGTTGGTTTTGGCATGTAGTAGTTCACGTTTCGATGAGGTTCTTGCTATACATTTGGAGTGTGTAAGATTGTGTTTTGGAGAAATTGCTTTTGTTTCTAAAGTTTTAATATTTTTAAGGGTTTATGTGGATGGGATTTGTGTGTATGTAGAGTTCTTTTTGGTTCTGTAGATTGTTGTTGGGATGGGGAATACACAAAGGATTGGGTGTAAGTATTTGTTTTTGTGCATTGGGTGAAGTGGTTGATGAGAGGATTATCTGTTTTTTGTTGTCTTTTGAATGCCCCACAGTCTGTCCAAAAACTAACAAAAACCCCAGAAAAACAAGAAAAGAACCGATTTTCTCCGGCCGTTTCCGCCAAAAACACGAAAAGTTATAGTTTTTAGACAGTCTCCCCCTCAAATTTTTCTTTACTTTATAGGAAAAATCCTTTTTTGTGGTGCCACTCGCCGGACTAAGCATTAATTGTAAGCGTTTTGCTCATCTTGAGCTCTTAAGTCGCCTACGCGGCGGGCGCAAGGATATTTTCGCGTCGAGCACGCGAAAATTTTGTTCATAATACCCGAAACTGCCTTGATTTTCCTCAAAATTTGTCATATAATGTTAGATGGGTTGATGTCCAACAATTCATTGGCTTAAAGGAGTGGGGCGCATGGACGATAAAAATGTCAAGCTATTTGAGAATAAGCGTATTCGCACAGAATGGGATGAAGAAAAGCAAGAATGATATTTGTCTGTGTCTGACGTTGTGGCGGTCTTAACTGATAGCGTAGATGTAAGACAATACATAAAGAAAATGCGTAGCCGTGACCCCGAGCTTAATTCAAGGTGGGGTACAATTTGTACCCTAACTGAAATGACAGCATCAGACGGCAAAGATACCGCACGACCGCCGCAAACACCGAGGGTATTTTTCGTATTATTCAGTCCATACCGTTACCCAAAGCGGAGCCGTTTAAGCTATGGTTCGCGAAAGTGGGTGCAGAAAGAATTGACGAAACAATTGACCCCGAACTGACAATTGACCGTGCTCTTGCTACATATTTGAAAAAAGGTTACTCTCGCGCGTGGATAAATCAAAGGCTCCAAGCTATACAGGTGCGGAAAGAATTAACGGACGAATGGGAAAACAGGGGCGTAAAACAGGGCGGCGAGTACGCCATTTTGACGGATGAAATAACCAAAGCATGGGCGGGTTTGAATACGCGGCAGTATAAAAATTTGAAAGGCTTAAAAAAAGAAAACTTGCGGGATAATATGTCCATGTTGGAGTTGACGCTTAATTAGCTTGCAGAGGTGTCCACAACAGAAATTTCCAAAGAAGAAAAGCCTGAAACTTTTGAAAAAAATAAAGCGGTTGCAAAACGGGGCGGAAGTGTTGCAGGGGTTGCACGGCAAGCCATTGAAGCGCAAACAGGCAAATCGGCTATAACCTCAAAGAATGCTGTTGATTTTGCGCGGCTCCTTGCGGATGTAATTGAAGACAAAGAGAAGGAATAACGTAAAAATCGATAGTGTCCTAATTTAGATTTGATAACACCCTGTAATAAAAGAACTCATGCCAAGACCACAAATAACAAACCACCCCCTCAAGCCGACCCAAAGAAAAACCACCCTTAAAATCATTAACCGTAATTCCCGGAAAGTTTTTACCACCAACACCAAATCAAACAACACCAACACACCAACACAACCAACAAAAACACAACAAACAACACCCAAAAAACCAAACAAACCAAACAAAAAACACAAAAAAAACTCAAACACAACAAAAAACAACACAAACAAAACCAACAACACACACAAACAAAACCAATAACACACACAAACAAAACCAATAACACACACAAACAAAACCAATAACACACACAAACAAAACCAATAACACACACAAACCAAAAAACAAACAAAACAAACAAAACAAACAAAACCACCACTAACACACCCCAAACCCAAACAAACACTAAACAAACACTAAACAACAAACAAACCAAAAGGCCCCAAACCAACCCCCAAACCCAACACCCAAAACACAAAATCCCAACAAAAATCCCTAGCCACAAAACAAGGCCTAAAATACCTCCCACCCACCAAACAAACACCCAACAACACCGCCTCACAAAAATTACCCAACACCCAACAATTCTCCAAAAAAACCATATACTCAAAATACAAAAAACACAACTTCGCACTCCTACTAGACATCAAAACCAAAAACCCCTTACCACCCTAAACCCCGACTCAACTCCCCCACCACACCCCATACTTATCCAACAACCCACCCCACAACCACTCCACCTCACCCTAACCAAATTCGTAGCAAACGCCCCATAAAGATCCAACATAACCTCCCCCTCTTGAGCTTGCGCTTTTTAAGCCTATGAATAGTCGCATTAAAATACACCCTATCCAAATCACTACCCAAACTAAGCCGTTTAACCGGCCCCGCCTTATCATTAAAATACTCCACTATAGCCTCTTTAACCTCCGCATTCTTCTTTAAGGCCACCAAATAGGTATAATCGGAATTGTTTAGGGTTTTAATGATTTCTTTCCAACAAAACCCCTTATCAAGTAAAATATAATCCACTTTAAGATTTAATTTTTTGGCTTCTGCTAAGAGTCGGATTAGCGTTTTAGCCATAGCAACTCTGCCCAGATTGCCTCGTTTGATGGGTATGCTTTTAGGGTGAAACGCCGACCATTTGAGACTACTCGCAGGGTGGCCCAAACGTGAAAATAGCTAGCGCCTTGTTTAGCTTTGCCTCCATTAACCCAGGGGGTTATTTTTCCATAGTAGGGGATGTAGGTGAGGTCTATGCTTGGGTGACGGTGTGTTTGTTGGCTCCTTTGGTTTGTGCTTTTTTTAGTAGAGCGTGGTTTAGGTTGTCTAGTTGGGTTTTTTTGGTGTTTCTGTGGATTTGGTTTGTGCGGTATAGGTGGTGTCGTTGTCGGGGTTGTGGTGGTATTTGTTTTTGGGGTTGGTTTTTTGTTTGTGTTTGGTTTTTTGTTTGTGTTTGGTTTTGGGGTTGTTGTTTGTGCGGTTTGGTCTTTTGGTTAGGTGGTTTAGGCCGTTGTGTGCGTAGGCGGTTTGTAGGCTTAGGTGTGTTTGGGCGCGTAGGATGTGGATGGGTTGGTGTTTGGTGTTTTGTTTGGTGGGTATTTGTAGGTGTTTTTGTGCGAGGGTTAGCGAAGTGGTGAATAGTCAGGTTAGGTTTTTAGGTTGTTGTGAGTCATGCTTGTTGACTTCTTGTTTGGTAGTCGGTAGGTGTGGCTCACAATTTATTGTTAACGGTTCAAGTTACTTTCGGAACTACTGATATTGTTCACAGGTAACACTGAAACAAATGAACTACATAAAGATATCGTATATTATGACGTTGTTGAAAACTATTAAGCGTTGGATACGTTGGCGAAGAGATCATCAAGTTGCTGCAATGTGGCACCACTGGCAAAAACTACGTTTACAACTGTAATACTAAGGCAGGCCCTATTCTGCTTCTTATCGGACCCTATCTGGGCGCACTGCCGGTTTATTCTGCGGATTTTAATTCTATTGAGTTTATGTGGGTATATGTGAAGAGTGTTTTGCGTAAGCTTAAGGCTCGAGTGGAGGAGGATTTGATTGATACGGCAGTTCAAGCCCTTGACTGCGTAACACCTGCTCATTGCCTCTTGGTTTAAACACTGCAACTACACGTTATCCATACAGTCAACTAAAAGTTGAACTGTTATATCAACAGTTCCTAAGACATAATATAACCAAACCTAAAAGGTACATTTCCATCTACGGGCGTACGTCGTGCCCGCCGAAACCATCCATTATACCCGGCGGTTCCGGCTGAGGGCTCATATAGACAAAACCATTTCGGCCAAGAACGATTCTAAAACCATTTTGTATATCAATGCCGATACCTAAATCCCTGACGGAACACCCGCCGAAACCATCCATTATACCCGGCGGTTCCGGCTGAGGGCTCATCGCAGATGCTGTCCCAGCATATACAAAAAGTATTGCCAGTATAGCAAATGCCATTGAAATTACGACTAGAGTTTTAATAGTTTTCATTTTTTACCACCTATTCGAACACATCAGTTTTTACACACAACCATATTTTATGTGCATTGGTTTCAAACTAACATCATTACCCGCTGGAGTGGCAAATGTTCTTGTGCTTACTATGTTATGCTTTCTTAACATCACAATTACAATCAGGTTTGTCGCATTACGGTTAACTATATCTATCCCGCCTATACCCGGCTTGAAAACAGCTTCAAGGCCATTTGTTGCACTGATAGCCATGTCCTTAACGGTATACTTTAAATAATCACCGCTAACCCCAATTTTATTTGTTATTTCCAAGGTTACTTTCTTTTCCCGCTGAGAATTCAACTTAACCCTACAACCATCGGCTAATTCACTAACTTCGATTTTATGTGTTTCATTCAAGTTTAATGTTGATGTTAAGTTCACTTCACTCAATCCACTCCTAAAACAATAATTGAATGCGCCATTTCGGACTCCTTTGATATTGTGTATGAAACTGCTCTTGGTTCCTTCTCTAAAGAGCATTTGCTTTGGTTGCACACCACAATCAAAACCATTAATGCCAACAAAAAATTCAGGCGGCAAGCGGCCACTGTGCAATAACGCAGTAGCTCTGGCGCCAAAACCATTTAGATCATAACCGGCAGTATCGGTTATTGATACAGTTTTTCCATCATCACCAATAATCATAATTGTTCCCGCCGTAAGCATTAAGATTAAATCCCAAAGAGGCATTCTTGGCCGCTCATTTAAAAGCGAAAAAGGCGTGTAAAAAATGCGGCCCCCCGACCAAGCCCCACCCGAATACGTTGAACCAGCACTATACGTAAAAGTATTATTGTCAGGATCTATTGTAATCACCTTGGTTACAAACGAAGGCTTACTAGGGAAGTTAGGGTCTAAACAAGTAATTGTCCAGGGTTTTTTACTGTTATCCCATCGTATGGGTAAAATAGCGTGTGGTTTGCCTGAAAAATCGTAATTCTGCGTCACGCTTATTATCGGATGATTACCACTGAGATACTCATTTAAAGTACTATTAAAGATAGTTTTCGGATCGTGTGTTTTCCCGTTCATAAATTGGTCAACAAACCTCCATATTGGTCTGGCGCCGAGCTGATAGAGGTGTTTTATATTTATCTCGTTTTCTACTTGAGGCGTGGCTGTAAATCGATTCAAAGGCATTGCCAATAAACTATTCCCTAGCAGGGAATATATTCTTTCAAGACACAACCCAAAGCATCGTCCATCTTTTGCGAGCCCTTTCACAACAAAATTGTAAAAGAGCCCTTCAAGCGTGTCTGTTACATCCCACCATTGTGGAGTGGGGTCAACATCTTTGAAAGCGCTCGCAAACTGGGAGTAAGTAATGGTGTTTGTTCCATTGATCTTAACGCCCCACCATTTTTCAGCGTCAGAAAGAGAAGAAATACTCACCTGTGGCTTCACAGACCATGTCATCGACTTGACGTAATCAAAATTTTTTATATCATATATACCTTGGTTATCCCGAAGACCCCATCCATTTCCTGCTTCCAGTATCTTTGTATATTTTCCTATGAAATCATCCCCACCCCCAAACAGTGCGCCGTTGTCATCTTCCCAAATTTCAATGAAAAACTCAATTTTCATAGAGGCATTGTTAGGGGTAATCAGTTTATTAATTGTATGATTAACATCGATAATGTCGTGACCTTGCCAACTTTTTTTATCCTCAGGTAGTTTTATTTGAAAAATTTGAGACCCATTTTGTTTTAATGTCATTCGAAGATACAAATCATTTTGTCCCATCATGAAACCTTCACGGTTTTTGGAGTCAATTCTGCCAAGGAAAATTTTGAAAGGTCCTGCTACGACTATAGAACTGTAGTTGCCATACCACAGAATACTTCCGTGCTGAAAGGTATTCATTTGACCGGTACCCAAATAACCAGGAATCTTTGTCTCATCAGAAGTAGGGAACCCCAAATAACTCATCGGACCTTTAATGTCGCGATATTTTTGTCTTATATCACCATGAACTTCAAAAGCGCCACTGCTCCCACTCCAATAAATTGTACAGCCATCAAACTCCGAATATTTACCTATCACAGAACTACCATTCTTAACATCCGATTCATTTGAAACAGGAAACCCCCATTTTGACACACCACCAATGGCAAGGTATTTAACCAGAATATAACCATGCACTTCAAATGCTTTAGGAGCCCCGGTTTTATAATAAAACCTACAACCTTGAAACTCTTGTTCAACCCCAGCAGAAATCGCGTTCTGCGCTTTAGTTGGGAATCCCCAAGTTTTAGACTCGCCCAGATGTTCATATTCCACATATATTTCACCGGTGACCGATTGGGCACCTGTAGCAGAAGACCAATAAATGCCACCTTTTGAAAATAAGCTCTTTTTTCCACCGGCCGCCGTTGTATTAGATTCGTCACAAACAAGATAACCTAAAGCCAAAGCTTGCGAATTCGTCAAACTCTTATACTTGGCATATATTGCGCTATGCATTTCAAACGCCGCCCCTAAAGAGAGATGATGCATAATAGCACAATTTGCATAATATTGAATTGTAGCACCAGATACAAACATTAGCGGGTTAGTTCTCTCACCCACATTGAAGGTTTTTTTAAACTCCTCATATTTGTAGGTAATAAACCATTCTGCAGAAAGTTTTTTTTGATTAAGCAAATTCTTCAACACTAAGGGAATTCCAGCATACCATTGAAAAGCAGCCAATTTTCCGCTAAAATGATCTTTTTGGCCGTCAACCCCTGTCCCGAAATATATTTGCCCCCCTGTTAGTTTTTCTATTAAACCATCAGGGAAAGCATGTACCGCAATCAATTTATTATCAATGAACAATCCGAGAGTATCCTGATCATAAACGAGAGATATTGCGTACCATTTATTCAAAGCCAGCTCTTGTTTGAACAAGGTGTCCGGCCCGCTCCAATAATGGTTTTTAGGTTTAATTTCTGTTACTAGATTAAATGTTTGTGCGGAGCTTCCTTTTTGAATATAAATGCAAAAGGGCAACAGATTTGATTCTACAATATTTTGACGGGCATTTACTGTATTTGCCGCATTGAAAATAACGTTAATGCAGAACTGATCCATATTAGCCACCAGTGTGGAGATGTTGCATGAAGCTTTTCCAGCGGTTCCAAGGCTAAGAGCTTGGGGATAGTTTCCACAGACCGTTTCCCCAGGTCCCGCTACAACCGCAGAACCAGTAAACGATGTTTTAAACGTTCCATCAGGATTAGACACCATGGTTGAATTCATAGTGTAATTGATCAATAATTTTGACAACAAATCCACCGGGCCTTTAGGTGTTAAAGTTAAATTTTCTATATTAACAGATATTTTTGAGTTTTCTATAGCAGATATTTTTGAGTTTTCCATATTATTAAACACATCCTATTTCATGACATAAACTATTCTTTTTTGTTCTTGTTTTTGCATAAATTATCCAATATTTGAAAGTTAACCCATAATTACGGCAATTTAACACCCGTAATCTGTTTAAATTGTTCATATTTATGCTTGTCAGTTTATTATCGTAGCAAAGTAACGCTTCAAGAGTAAAATTATTATCGCCATCATTTAAAGACATCAAAGAGCCGTTAAAACAATTCAAGGAGTAACTACCCCCATCGGCGGCAGAGTCATAGCTATTGCAGACACCGGCTTTAGAATAGACATACTGCAAGACCAGAGGTGGTAAGGAGGAGAGGTAATCTCAGTTAGCGCTGGAGTGATAAACGCAACATTATAAACGATACGCATTTCTTCAACCTCACCACTAACTGCTTGCTTGCTAGAATTATATAAGTTTTTCTGAAAACACCGCGCAAACCGACATCATCAACATCACCAAAAACATATATAATAGTGAAACAAATTCGTAAAATGTCACGAGTGATTCATATATTTAAAAGTAAAAATAAGGAAACAAGATCGAGCAGGAGGCCATTCAGTAATTGAGTGGCCGGACTCTCACACTACCGTACGCACCGTTCAGTATACAGCGGTTCAACGACTCAAACACAACAACCCATAACGAACCAAAATATCATCATAACCCACACCAGCCAACACCTTGTTTGCCAAAGAAGACACCTAAAGGAAACATAAACACAGCTACACCACCCAGAGCTGTAGCACCCACAATTTCGGCACCTAATCAGATAGGGGCTTCAGGTATAGTTTTATTGGTTATTCGGGGAATTTGTTAAAAGTTGCAGGGGTAAATGCACCCTCTCTCTTTGAGGCATTTCTAAGATACCTGTTTATGACTGGCATACATGTGTTGTTGATCTTATCTTGACCCACAATTTTTTTGCTAAGGATCTGTCAAAAAATAATTTGACCATTTTTTTATCGGGGAAAGATACAATAGTTCCAAGCTTCAAAAGGTGCAACAGAAACCAAATTGTAACTGTTCAGT
Organism: Nitrososphaerota archaeon; assembly: GCA_031274765.1. Classification (GTDB taxonomy): domain Archaea; phylum Thermoproteota; class Bathyarchaeia; order Bathyarchaeales; family Bathycorpusculaceae; genus Bathycorpusculum. Next base: position 19,411 of record JAISPR010000115.1, read on the forward strand.
CCAATGGAGAAACAGAAAACAAAAAAGTCACCCGACCACAAACAATACCCACAAACACACCATAAGCACAAAACCCCTGCACAAGAGCCGTCCCAATAACAAACCACACCCGACCAAACCCCACAACCCCACCAACAAAACGAAAACCACCCGACACCTTCTGCACCACCTGTTCCTATCTTGAGCCAGCTCGATCCAGTCCATACCCCCACATCCCACTTCATGAAGATCGGCCTTAATATTACCCTCTCATCTACGCCTGGGTCTCCCCAGTGGTCTCTTCCCTGAGGTTTTCCCACCAAAACCCTGTACACGCCTCTCCGCTCCCCCATACACGCTACATGCCCCACCCATCTCATTCTTCTCGATTTAATCACTCGCACAATAGTGGGTTAGGAGTACAGATCATGAAGCTCCTCATTATGAAGTTTTCTCCACTCCCCTGTTACCTTGTCCCACTTAGGCCCAAATATTCTCAACCACACTTAGCCGACGCTCCTTCCTCAATGTCAGCGACCAAGTTTCACACCCATACAAAACAACAGGCAAAATTATAGTTCTGTATATCTTAATAATTAAATTTTTGGATAGCAAACCAGAA
>JAISPR010000157.1 GCA_031274765.1 Nitrososphaerota archaeon
GTGGGACTTCTTGTCGGAGTTGGGGTGGTAGTTGGCGCTGGACGTCGAGAGGGAGTACGCGAGGGGTTGGGAGTTAATGGGGGGGTTGGCAGGACTGTGGGAGCAACTGTTGGAGTCGAAGTTGGAATTATTGTAGGAGTTGGGGTGAGAGTTGGGGTGGGAGTTGGAGAGGGAATTAGAGAAGGAGAAGGAGAGGGGATTGGAGTTAATGGGGGGGTTGGCAGGACTGTGGGAGCAACTGTTGGAGTAAGTGTTGGTGTTGGTATGGTTGTTGGGGGGGCTGTTGGAGAGAGAGATAGAGAGGGTTGGGGGCCAATGTAGCTACTCGATACTGCTACAGAATCAAAATAAGCCCCAAATAGATTGCCACCGGATTCAGCATCAATACCCAGCGAGAAATACCTAACTAAACCGCCAAGTGCAGTGTTAGTTAACCCGGTTTTAGATACCAATTCAACACCGTCAATGTAGAGATGTGTTTCTCCCAAGCCACTTCCAAAAACCAGCTTCACCTCCACACAATACCACGTGTTTGGGTTAATTGTGCCAGCATAGGCAGCTTGCCAGCTATTGTTGTAATAGTTCAGCCGCCACTGAACCAAACCATCGTTATTTACTATATCAACCCTTGTTCCAGCAGCGTTTGGCAACCAGCCATCAGTTGAAAAACCAAAAATTTCCAAAACTCCCCCAGACACTGGCATTGCTGTTAATTGTACATAGACCCGAGCATGAATAATGCTGTAGCGGGTACCAAAATCCTTGTATAGACAGACACCGTTTTCTCCTGGGTCGTCGGCTACAACAATCTCTACAGCACTTATTCCGTCATAGGCAACCATTTTTTGTACGCTTACCGTTGTGCCTAAACCCACAGATTTTGTGCCGGTCCAATTATCCAAGTTTTCGGATTCAAAATCATCAGAAAAAATTAAAAAAGTTTGTCCAGAACCAGATTTAAAAGTACAAAAAAACATACCCGATAGAAAAAACACTATAAGACATAAAGATAGTAGCTTTGTTTTAGGTTTATATAGGGGGTAACCAAAAAAAATAACAACCAAAAGGGTTCCTCACAAAAGTATTCCATAAAACTAAACGAATAAGGATTTATAGGTTTTATGGCAACTAAGCAAACCAACGCTGTATTTTAGAGCATCTTCCAGAAAGGTTATATCCATAAAACCTAACTAAGCGTTGTGCATCATATGGATACGCCCCGCCTCTGTCCGGACTGCTATGTTGAAATGAAACCCTTATGTGACAGCAAAGGCAAATTACTCTACCATCAATGCCCCAAATGTAACATACAAATCCTTTTCACCCACACAGGACACTAACCATTCAGACAGCCAACATTTGGAAATACCCTTAAGAACCACTGTTCTAACCTTTGGGATTATATGCTTCGCGTTTGATAGGTGTACTGAGATGTTACTGGTTGAACAGGGGTAATGAAACAGAGCTTGAATATGCACTGCGAGGCAAAGCCTGGAAAGTTTATTGGTATCTTCTTAAAAAAGGCACACCGGCAGGGGTTCGCGAAGTCCAACGGAGTTTGCATTTTAGCAGTCCAAGTGTAGCATTTCATCATCTCGAACAACTATGCGAATTAGGACTAGTAGAAAAGCAGGAAGTCGGCGGTCACTACGTATTAGTCGGGGAAGTTAAAATCGGCGTACTTCGCCATTATGTAAAATTGGGCAAACTCTTATTTCCACGGTATTTCTTCTACGCCCTGTTTTCTACCCTATTCTATGGCTTGTATTTGGCACTTATGGTTCATAGTTTCACCCAAGACAACCTCTTCATTATCTCATTTGGCGCAATTGTCTGCGCTATCTTTTGGTATGAGGCGTACCGCGTTTGGGGTATGAGGCCATTCTAAAAATTAGAACAACCCGTTCGCAGACTTAGCCTAATAACAAATAGAAAATACATCAAAATGGAGAAAAACGTATGGTGCAAAGAGAAATTAGAAAAAAAACCCAACTCTATGGAACAGTAGCAGTACTCTCAGCAATAGTACTCATATCGTTTATTTACCTCGTGGGCGTAGCTCCTACACTGCTTCCGCCCCAACATACACCCGTGGTTGGAGAAATGAGAGCATTTTCGTCAGCAAACGAGATCACAAATTATCTAAACACCCAAAAAAACACCAGCCCCACCGGAGTCTACACTGTGGGAGGCACCGGCTTTTCTGAACCGCGAGTAAGGACCAGTCTTGCTGGACCGCAAACATTTTGGGCAAGACCAGACGGCTACGCAACCACCAATATTCAGGTCATGGGAGTTGATGAAGCAGACATTGTTAAAACAGATGGGCAATACATCTATATGATAACAGAGGGTTCTCAAACCAGCCCCTTCTACACAGATAAATTTTCAACTACAAGTGCAGTTTATATTATAGATGCAGATCCCCAAAATCCAAAGCCAGTATCAAAAATTGTCCTTGATGATACAACCTGTCCATCGGGACTATTTTTGAGCCAAGACAGCACGCGGATAGTAGTTTTAGCCAACAAATACAAACCATACACTATAGAGACATACTCAAATGGCATAGATGATGTCTATACGGTCATCAATGTCTATGACATCACAAATAAAGCCCAGCCCAGCTTAACCCGTAACTTTACTCTAAGTGGCAACTTTTTTAACAGCCGCATGATAGGCGACAATATATACACCATCGTCAATCAACCAGCAGTAGTGTATAACAACATAGTTACCTTGCCCGTAGTGTATGAAAATAAGTGTCAAACTGAGGTGTTGCCAAGTAACATCTACTACACCAACATGAATGATTCAAGTCTTAGTTTCACAAGCTTCTATGGTCTAAACATCGTTGACGACACATCAACCCTAGCAAACATGACCGTTATGATGGGTAGAGCATCCACTATGTATGTTTCATATCAAAACTTTTATGTCACCTATTCGGTCTGGGATCAAACCATAGGACAATATACCGCCATCTATCGTATCGCCATTAATGATCTCCAATTATCCCTAGAAGCCCAAGGAAGTATCCCTGGCCGCGTCTTGAATCAGTATTCGATGGATGAATACAACAATAGCTTTCGAGTAGCCACCAACTATTTTGGTTCTGAAACACAAATCAGCAACATCTATGTATTAGACACTGAGTTAACCGTTATTGGTAAACTTGAGGGTCTTGCACCAAATGAAAATCTGCATTCGGTGCGGTTCATGGGTGACCGGGGCTATCTGGTAACCTTCAAAACGGTTGATCCGCTCTTTGTTGTTGACCTCAGTGCACCAGACAACCCCAAAGTTCTTGGGGAACTCAAAATTCCGGGATATTCTGATTATCTGCACCCCTATGACCAGACCCACCTTATTGGCATTGGCAAAGAAACGACTGAGACCGCTACAGGAGACTTTGCTTGGTATCAAGGCTTGAAACTTGCCCTCTTTGATGTGAGCAACGCCAACAAACCAGTTCAGTTAACAAGTTATGGTATAGGTGATAGAGGCACATATTCAGATGCTCTCTTGGACCCTCATGCATTTCTTTTTGACAAAGAAAGAAACCTACTGGTCATACCGGTCAGCTTGGCATTAGTCAATAGTCAAACAACGCAGGTCTCTCCAGATGCGGTTCTTTATGGTGAAACCGTCTGGCAGGGCGCATACGTATTTAGTCTCAGCTTAGACGGCGGCTTCACACTCAAGGGTACCATAACACACCTAAATTCTGCTTTGCTTGACAATCAAGGGTATCTATCTGACAGTCGCGAGTTTTATGCTACACAAAACGACTGGATAACACGTAGCCTCTACATTGGCAATGTTCTCTACACCGTTTCTAACTTGGGAATTAAGCTTACAAATCTAACCGATATGTCACCGATGTCATCTATCAACCTTCCAACAGAATAAACTCCTACAGAAACAACAGTAACCCTTTTTTTATATTGGTTTGTTCAAAAGTCGGCAGTGTGCCAACATAAAATAGTTTTTTACCGATTAGGTATTTATGTGTTACCTCTGAATCAAAGGTAACTTTTATTTTCAAACCTGGGAAAATTTGCCAATCAGGTATGGAGTCAATACGAATTTGATTCTGCGTCAAATTAACTATTTTAAATTGGCATACTGCTCAAAAGTCAGTGTAGGTTGAGTAATAACCTTAATTTTGAAGTTTTGTTTTATAATGATTACATATTAGAGTGCATAATTTTTTTCAATAATGTTAATATATCCTGATTTATCGTTAAATTGTAATGTGTAAAGCTGAAAATTATTTATCGTGTTTTGATGTACATTATTTATTATGCATCATTATGTTTGTTTTTTGTGTGCTATGTCTTATTTTTTATGTGTTGGATGTGTCACAATTTTTATCCCCCGATGCAATAGTACAATTATGGCCTACAACAAAAACGCAGGGTGTAAAAAATAGTATCAGTCACAATCAATATTTTAGTTAAACACTATTCACAAAACCAAGCTAAAACCAATACATACTTGCATATAGTATAAAAATAGTGAGAATTCAAGATATATAAAAAACAAGAAAAAAATCATTTTTCTCCGCCCGTTTACACCAAAAACACAAAAAATTCTAGTTCAGACTGCACAAAAAGTCAAAAAACAACATCACTAAACACTACCGACAGCATATAGCCCTCACCTATTGCTGTATGTAGTGGCTTTGATGAATTTTATCGGAGTTTTGCGCAGTCTGAGTTTTCAGACAGTCGCCCAATCTACCCCACCACACCCACCATAGCCCCAAAATCAACAAACAACCAACACCCCATAACACAAAAGCCACCAACACAAAACATCAAAAATCACAATCACCACGCAAACTAGTGCACGTGATAAGCACCGCTACATTCAGATAAAACTTGTACCCGTCCAAACCCCAAAGCCATTCAGCCTTATGAAATTTTTCAAACACATGCCACAAAAAAGCAAACTCAACCAAATCCGAACCCAACATGACCACTGTAGTGTTCGACATAAGTTTGGGAATACGCCAAAATAAAACGTAATTAAATGAAATGAAACGACAGTGAACATATATGACATCAATATATATAACCTGAATTTTTGTCAAAGTTGTGATATACACGGCTGAAAATTATTTGTCATTTTTCAGTACGTGTTATTTATTATGTCACATTATATTCGTTTTTTGTGTATTAACTCTTGTTTTGGTCTTTCGCTATTTTAGGTGGGTGCGCTCATTCTTTCTTCTTTAAGTTTCTTATGTTTTCTCTTAGTGTTCCATACAACATTATACCGTAACAAAACTTATTGACTCCACCCACCTGATTTGACGAATAACCCTTGTTTTTTATATGATAGCCGCATCATAATTTTTATACACAATGTATAGTATAATTACAGCCCATAACAAAAATGCGTGTTGTAAAAAATAGTGACAACCATCACCAATACTTTAATTGAAATATTATTCGCAAAATCAAGTTAAAATCAATACACATACGCGTATAGTACAAAAATGCCGA
>JAISPR010000019.1 GCA_031274765.1 Nitrososphaerota archaeon
GTTAGGTGTTTTCGATATAGGGGGGTGTTTTTGGTTTGGGTGAAGTATTTGTTGCAGTGGAGGCATTTGTAGACTTGGTGTCCGGCTCGGTTTTTTCCGTGTTTGATGATGTTTTTTTCTTTTTGGTTTTGGTGGTGTTTGCAGTTGGGGTTTTGGCAGGTTATGTTGGTTGTTTTTCTTGGGCGTGTCATGGTGGTATATTATTGTACCCTGCTATATAAACAAATTTATGTTGGGACACTGTCGAAATTCACATAATTACCTGACGGATTCATAGTTTGAATCATGTAACTTTTTAAACATATAAAAATTAAAATAGTTTCTCCACCAAACCCGATGACTTTTGAAAACACCCCACTGTTTTAACCGACGACTTGACTCAAATACCGGTGAAGAAAGCACTTTGATCTTGCCAAGTTTCGAGGCATGCATAAGCAACTCTGTAATCTCCATCATACAAAGGGTCTCATTAAATCCTCGAACTTTCTCAAATGTTTCCCGTCTAATGGCAACAATATCGCCGCGGTTATAAAATCCAATTAGAAACGGTACAACTGCACAGGCTTTAATAAATGCACAATCCATTACATAAAAAATTTTAGCTGAAATCGACAGTTTCGATTGTAACGCCGGCATAACAAACGAGATCGTTGAAACTGCATTTTTATTTTTAAAAATACAAAAAACATCTTCTAATGTACTTTTTTGCAACAATGTGTCAGCATCCATAAAAACCAATATACTGCCCGAAGCGTGAGACGCGCCATAGTTACGGGCTTTAGAAATACCCTGCGGCGACATATAATGCACTTTAGATGTGAATTGATGTGCAATAGCTGCTGTACCTTCATTACTGCTATCCACTACAATCAATTCTGTTCTGATCCCACCTTTTTGAGCTTCTTGCATAGACACTTGTAGATGACTTAAAGTATTTGCTATGTACTCCTTTTCGTTCATTGTTATTACTATAACTGATAAATCATACATGACATTGTTTCCATAGGTTTTGTGGATACCATACCGACGTTCAGTTTGAGGTTGTAATATAGTGTTTGTCCACTAAAAACTATTATATAAACTATTTTGCCAACCAACATAAGCTACCTCTTAAATAGCTTCTTGATCCACAAATAGCATTGGCTTTTTAACAAATCAGCAAACACTAACAAACAATACTCAGAAACATTTTGACGAACTATAACACACTAAATTAGAACAAAACAATCAACTACCTACACCAAACCAACAAACACACACCAACCCCAACACCAACCCAACAACCAACTACACATCAAATAAATTCACAAAAAACAAACAAAACAAACAACCCGTTAAACCCCAACCAAACAACCCCAACCTAAACACCCCATCACCCACAAACCCACAATCCCAACAACACATATTATCAACCATCAAATAAACATCACATCCCAACAAGATATCCCTAATCACCCAATAAAACAACTCCACGCACCCCCAAACCAACAACACACCCAACCAAACCAGATATAGATAATAGGGTGACTTTTCGCTATTTTGGGTGTTCGCTCGCTATTCCTTCTTTAAACTTGTTATATTTTTCATTCTGTTCTATACAATTATTATGTTACAATAAAACTTATGACCTTACTCACTTGGTTTGGCGAAAAATCTGTTGTCTTTGTGTGTGTTATAGTTGCTTGGTGGTGTTTTGGATTGTGGTGGGTGTTGTTTGGGTTTGGGTTTGGGTGGTTTGGTGTGTGGTGGATGTCTGGTGTTTTTTGTTATTATGTGGTGGGTTGTTTTGGTGTTTGTCTGGTTTTTAGTGGTTAGTCTTATGGTTTTTGGTTTTTTGTTGGTTTGTTTATTGTTTGCAAAATTGTTTTTGTGGTGTTTAGTTTCAAAATTTGTTGTCTGAGTTTCTTTTTTTACTCAGTTGTCGATATCTTTTGTTAAGATAAACTTTTCGCCATACTATCAAGTGTAACATCCTTTTTGACCTTAGCACAAAAAATTGTGGGTCACGTTAAGCTTAAATAACCCCGACATAAACCTAACACAACATAGCCGTCCAAATTAACTGCAGGGTATGGAAAATAACCAAAATTTACGCCGTTAAGTTATTAGGAATGCTCCATCTAAACAAACCTATTGAGGAATTATATGCCCCAAGCTAAAATCGGTGTCTCAATGCTCTACTGCCTTGGCGAATCCTTCAACCGCATGCTCAAACGCCTTGACACATTGGATACAAAATACATCGAAATCCTCGACGATGCTACCCATGACCTAAACAAAACACGTATAACCCAACTAAAAGAAGCCGCCAAATCATACAACCTAACATACTCAGTTCACGCCCCATTCGCAGACATCAACATCGGTTCACCCATAAAACCTATGCTCAACGCATCCCTCAAACGCCTCAAACAATCCCTCAACAATGCCAGCGCCCTAGATGCTAAACTATGGGTTTTTCACCCTGCACAGCGCACAGGCATCGGACAATTCTATCCAGACGCCGATTTCCACTGTATGTGCCAAAGTATCGAACAGCTCTACGCTCAAGCAGAAAATTTCGGCGTAAACATCGCTCTTGAGAATCTACCTGGAAAATACTGGTTTTTAATGAGCACTCCAGAAGAATTCCACCGGATGTACAAAAAAACCAACCTACCCATAGGCATAACACTAGATTTAGGACACGCCAATTTGGAAGGCCAAATCCAGCCTTTTATCAACGAACTCGCAGATAAAATCATACATATTCACGCTAGCAATAACGACGGGAACAGCGACCAACACAACGGCGTAGCCGACGGCACCATTGATTATGTACCGCTTACAGCGTCCCTTAAAAAAATTGGTTACGACAAAACCATAATCGTAGAATCAATAACAAACATATCCCAAAGCATTGCAAACCTAAAACAGCTACTCCTTTAGGGGCAACTCAAGTATCAAATAATCCTCTGCAAGTATGCTATTTGGAAACACTTTCTTTGCTTGCTCTAAAAGTAACCCTGCGTCGGAATAGCGGGCACTAATATGTGACAGGACAAGACATTTAGCCTGAGCGTCTTTTGCCTGTGTTGCCGCTTGGCTGGGTGTTGAATGTCCATCTGTTTCTGCTTTATCTTTTAGAGCGTCATCAAACGTAGTGTCATGGATAATTAAATCAGCATCTTTTGCAAACTCTACAAAGTTCGCAAATGGTTTAGTGTCTCCAGTGTAGATGATTTTTCTACCCGGACGTAAAGGGCCCATCACATCGCTGGGTTTAACTATGACGCCCCTTGCAGTAGTGATTTCTTGACCGTGCTGTAGTTTAGACCATAGTGCACTAGCCGGAATCCCATATGATAGAGCCCTATCAGGATAGAATCTTCCAGGACGTGGTTGTTCTACAAGCGCAAAACAGTACCCCTCAACAGAATGATTTGATCTAACGGCGCAAAGTTGGTAGCCTTCTTGCGTGCAAACAATGCCCTCTGAGCGAATTTCATTAATTTCAACGGTGTATGTTAAACCAAAGTTGAGGGTTTCTCTAACACAAACCAAAAAATCTCTAAGTCCTATGGGGCCATAAATCTGCAACGTCTCTCTACGACCCATAAGCGCCATCGTCTGTAACAGTCCTGGCAAACCCAACACATGATCACCATGAAGGTGGCTGATGAAAATTTTCATTCTACGATGAAAACTAACTCCAGCCGCCATCATCTGATGTTGTACGTTTTCACCACAATCAAACATCCACTGAATGCGGGGGGCATGCACAACAACACAGGGTAAGCTCCGTTTCAACGTAGGTACACTGCCACTTGTTCCCAAAAACACAACTTGAATACTCATTGAGATGCCTTCTCAAATACTGCAATTTCCCGTGTCAAGGTATGATGAACATAGGCAAAATGCGACTCAACATGTCTAAAACCCAACCCTGCACCTAACCGAGTTATGTTCAATACTTTGGGTGCAGCTATACAAATCCGTTGTCCCACACCCAACAGAGCATGTGCCGAAACCAACACATCTTTGACCAATTGAATAGTTGTCGACTTCAACGTGCTCGACGACCGACCATAGGGCGGATCAGTCACTACCGCATCAACCCTAACAAGCGGAATCTTGCGTGAATCTCCAAAAATCAGCCCTTCTGCCTCAATGCCAAAATATGCCAGATTTTTTTTAGTGCCAAAAATCATCCGACGCTGAGCATCCACCCCTACTGTATGACAGCCAATAAAAGCCGCCTCTATCAACGAGGTCCCTGTGCCACAAAAAGGATCCAAAAGCACCGACTCAACTTTAGCATGCGCCAAATTAACCATACACCGCGCCATCTTTGAAGGCATAGCTGAGGGATGAAAAAACGGTTTTTTACGAGGCCGTCGTTCCGAGAAAGTCTTCGAAGTGATATCAGTGAGTTTTAAACCTAAAATCAACTTACTGGTGGTGATTACCCCAAGAAAGGTTTTGTCAGGATTTCTGAGATTAACTGTAACACCTGGAGTTTGGTCTAAAATTTGCCGGCCCAACTTAATTTCAAGCGTCATCGTGTTAATTTCGGCGTCAGCATAGTTTTTGATGCGATTAATGCGAACTACAAAACTTTCCCCCTTCTTTAGAACCGCTGAAAAATCCGTTTTGGCAACTGCATTAGAGATAGCCAAATAATTAGCCTCTGCAACCAAGAGTTCTTGCGCAGAGACCCGTGTGTAGGCTGAACGTATCTGCACGGCTTTGACACCCTTGGCGTCAGACTCTAAACGCAAAACCTGATCGAGCACTTCTGGGTTTGAATAGGTATAGCCCTCAGCTTCTAGAACTGCTCTAACTTCAGCTGCTGGCAGAGTCTCATTTTCGCCGGAAAGCAAAAAGAAAAGTTTTGTCACTAAACTGCGCCTTTGAGTGCCTGACTAATTAGTGGCGTTAGTAAAACTTTACTGGTTACTCCTGGGACACTGTCCGTGCTCACAATTTCTTCCACTCCCGCTTCAAGAATGCGTTGCTTGGCATCGCCTATGAGTAAACCATGGACACAACCGCAAAAGACGTGTGATGCGCCCTGTTCACGGAGAATTTTTGCTGCTCCAACGATGGTGCCGCCGGTGCTTATGATATCATCAAGAATGATGACTGTTTGTCCCTCTACGTTTAAGCCTTCTGCAGTTTGTATGATTTGTCCGGTGTAGCGGTCACGGGTTTTGGTTAAGTGCCCTGCTTTGCCGCTTAAGACTGTTTGTGCTTGTTGTGCAATGTACATGGCACCTTTGTCTGGCGCTAGAGCATATGCCCCTTTGTGGCCTTTTTTGACAAAATAGTCTGCGATGAGTGGTATGGCGCTAATGGATTTAGCTGGGAAGGGGAACTGGGTCAGTGAATGTTCTGAGTGGATGTTAACGGTGAGTAATTCGTCGATGCCCGCGGATTTAAGCATCCGCATTATGGTTTCCACGCTTATGCCTTCTCCGGCAAGAAACATTTTGTCTTGTCTTGCGTATGCTAAATAGGGCACAATCGCGGTGACCTTGATTGCGCCCGCACGCTTAGCGGCGTCTGCTAGAAAAGCAAGTTGCAAGAGGTTGTTGTCCTGCATTGGAGGGCAGGTAGTTTGTATAATGCTCACTTTTTCACCTTTTATGTCACCGTCGAGCCGGACATAGACTTCGCCGTCAGGAAAAATTTTGGAAATTATTTGCACATTTGGGATGTCGCTTTGAACTGAAACTGCTTCCGCAAGCGCTTTTGATGCGGGACCCGAGATAATTCTCATTTTTATACCTCTAATGTGTAGAAATGCCGATTCAGGTTTTAAGCATTATCTATCAAACAATTGTTTAGGAACTGACAAAACAAACATTAATCAAGTGTTACTTATGAGTAGTAGTGAATGATAATGTCGGTGGCTCATTTGCTCCATGAAATGCAAGTGGCTCTCAGAGATGCTGAGCGTCTATTTAGAAACGATAACTATGCGGGTTCTGTTGAGTGCTATAACAAGGCTCTACAGCTCTGCTCATTGCTACCCTTAGATACCGCGTTTGATCGGCACCGCTTTGATGCTTCTTGTCAAGCGGGGTTATCTGCTGTCTATGGGCGATTGGATAAGCCGTTTGAAAGTTTTGCTGCTGCAAATAGTGCTCTGTTGTTCTACGATAAGTGTGGTGAAAAATATCCTGCTGATATTGGTCGTTGGCTTATGGCTATCGTTAATCAAGGCACTGCGTTGGCGGCCTTTAGATGTTTCACTGATGCGCAGGTTGCTTTTATGAGGGCAAAAGAAATTTTTTTCAGCAAAGGTTTGAATACTCCTCAGAATAAACAGTGGTTGGATATGGTTAATGGCAATATTGCCCTTCTAAGCGCTCACTTGATAAAGGAGCCGTGATGGCATGAATACTTGGCGTTATTTGCCCTTTTTAACTAATACTTCTGCGATGAATATGGCTATAGATGAGGCCATTTTTAACGCCCGTATTGCTGATAGAGTTTCCAATACTTTGCGGTTCTATTGTTGGCAACCCTCCGCGGTTAGTGTGGGCAGAAACCAAAATCTCCAAAATGCGGTCTATCTTGACACTGCACAACAGTTAGGTGTGGATGTGGTTCGGCGTATAAGCGGCGGTGGGGCTGTTTATCATGCTTTTGAGTGTGAAGTTACCTACAGTGTTATTGCTAAAATCTCAGATTTAGGCATCTCAGATATACTTGATGTTTACGCCAAAATCTCGGGTGCTCTATCTGATGCTTTGCGCCTTCTGGGGGTGTCTGTTGACTACAATAGTGGTGATGCAAAAAACTGTCCCAATCTCACTGTTTCTGGACGAAAAATCAGTGGTAGTAGTCAAATAATTAGACGCGGGGTTGTCTTACAGCATGGTACTGTTTTGGTAAATGTAGATTTATTCCAAATGTTTAGGCTTCTCAAACTCAAAGATGTAAGTTGCACTCACGCGGCTGATGTTGCTAAATCCAAAATCACAAGTATCCAAACTGAATTGGGCCACAAAATTAGTCCCCATACCGTTGTTAATGCCCTTGCTCAGGGGTTCAAAGCGATTTTAAAAATCCAGCTTCAAGAGGCTTCTCTAACTGTGGAAGAAAACGATGTTGCTGTTAACCTCCAAGAAAAATATCGCTCAAAAGAGTGGGTATTTGACGCTAAGGTGGTCTCTGAAAACCTATATTCCTAAATTCCCATAAAATTAGGTACTATGTCACAAACCCAAAAAACTGCCAAAAACCAAACCCTGATAAAAATCAACAAACAATAAGTATCCTAATTTCCCGGATTTATTATACACAGGTTGATGGAAATCCGTGAAAAGAACTGGAATTATAAAAATACCTGTAAAATATGCCTTAAACAATATGGTCTATGTATAATTAGATCTGAATTATACACGTGTTTTGTTTAATTGCTAACGTTGTTTTGAAGCGTTTTTAAAAACTCAATGCATTTACAAATAGTTCTCACACTTGTGTATAAATTTTGCGGGAATTCAGGAAGTATTTAAACAATATAATGCATAATTAACCATTATGTCATTCATACGCTACAAAAAAAATCGGCCAAAAAAATACCCTGCCAAATAACCGCCTACTGGGACCCCCAAACAAAAAAACCAAAACAAAAAACAAAATACCTATCCAAGTCATAAACAAAGAACAACACATCTACCAAAAAACAAACCCAACAACCCAAACAAATCTTATGAAACAAGTTTCCATTGAAGTGCAATGAAAAAACACCCCAAGATACATCGTTTTTTCATAGGGAACACACATAGATTTCGGAGACACCTGCCTCATAGAAACTATCCACCAACAAACCGGACTAACAACCCTACTAAACCAAATCCTAAAACAACACGCTCAAACCACCCAAACCCTCATCACTACAAACTCTGCCACAACGCCAACCTGATGTACACACAAAAATAGCACCAAGGCAACTACCTAAACCTAAAACAAACAACCAAAACTTCGCCAGCCAAAAAAATAAGCCCTAAAAACCCTAGCCAACCCCACCCCACCCTCCAAAAACCTTTTTCCAAGCCTACATACCCCAAATTCCCGGCATAAAACATGGTATCGTAATCAACAGCGACTCCCTCCCCAACTAAATCCACAATCCCCTCACCACCTGGGGACGCAACAAAGAAGGAATAGACAACCAAATCCGCTTCCTCATAGCATAGATAAAACCAACCAACTACCTTATTCTTCCGCGCCCTACCCGGCAACATAATTGAGTCTCAACCCTACAAAACACCCTCTATGAACTCAAACAATACGGTATAAACGATGCCTTTCTCTACTCAGGCGCAGGTTTTTTCTCAGAAACCACTCTCAAAGAGCTCTATTAGTGACAACTTGATTTTATCATAAGCTCACCGGCGCATACTAAATTGTATAAACAGTTGGTTAGGGAGCATGGTTGTGAGCTTGAGCGGCCCAGTAATATTGTTACATATGGGAATCGGGGTTGTTTGTTTTGGAGGTGGAGGTTGAGTTGGTGGGGCAGGTGGCATGTGCTTATGTGGTTTTGGATCCGGATTGTCGGGGCGGGAGATGTCGCAGTTTTTGCTTAGTACTGCGCCGCGGGGAGCGGGTTGTCGGTTGAGGAGGTTGAGTTCGGTATTTTGCTAAGGGCGCTTTTGTGCTTGTTTCTTCTTTTCTGTTTTCTAAGGAGGCGGTGTTTGCGTCTTTTTATGTTGGACAGATGGTGAGACTTTTTTGGTTTTTCTGTGGATGATTTGTGTGTGTCTTTGCGGGTATCTTGTGAGGAGTTGATTTGTGGGTTTTTGTTTTTGCAGTTTTTGGTTTTGATTGCGTTTTTTCAGTTTAAGAAGTTGTGGGGGGGGAGACTGTCCATAAACTATATTTTTTCGCGTTTTTGGCGGAAACGGACGTAGAAAATCAGTTTTTTTCTTGTTTTTCAAGAAGTTTTGATAGTTTTCGGACAATCTGGGGGGAGACTGTCTGAAAACTAGAATTTTTTGTGTTCTTGGTGTGAACGGACGGAAAAACATCTCTTTTATTGTTTTTCTGGGTTTTTTGTTAGTTTTCGGACAGTCTGGGGGGGAAGTATACGATGGATCAGGTGTTGTTGAGTATGCGGAATTTGAAATGTAGGGTGTATGATAGTGACCTAAATCTCCTAAAAATTATGAGTGTATGAACTTTTGAATTTTTAACATAAAACACCGAACAAAATATATTGAAATAAAATAATAACAACAACCACACGCATAAATCACAAAAAACAATATACATATAAATCATAACAATTATATATGTACAAAAAAGAGCAAACCATGTACATAACTGAAAACGTAAACAAAAAATACTGCTACGTATGCGAAACCACCTGGGACAAAACAAACAAAAAATACCGCACCCCAAGCAAATGCATAGGTCAACTCTACAACAACCAACTCACCCCAAACAAATACTTAACAACTCTCCTAAACACCCAAAAAACAAACCCTCAAACCCTCACTAAACACGAAAAACTCGTCCTAGAAACAATCACCAAAAAATACGGTGAAAACATAAAATAACCCCCAACCAGAGTTGTCGCGTCAGCAACATGAGATTTTGGACGCATTAAAAGTGAAAAACTGCCGCTGTTGATACACATATAATTTTCTCGGGAATTTACGATGGTGAAATTATGATAGAGGAGTTGACTGGGGATCAAAAAGAAATTTTTGAGGCTTTAAACGTCATAGTGCCTAAAACCATGGGAATTAGGATATTTTTCCAAAGATCGTTTGCTGGAAACCGTGTAACAGTGTTGTTTGGTTTTCTGAAATGGGGTTTTCGACAGTTGCCTAAAGAATAGCTAAGTCTTTTCTCTATGCCATCTCACGCCCTGTGCGGTGTCTTCGAGCACGATGCCCAAGGTTTTGAGTTGTATTCGTATGTTGTCAGCTTCTTTCCAGTTCTTGGCTTTCCGAGCGGTTTCACGTTTTTGCACTAACTCATCGATGTCGCTTGGGAGGGTTTCTATTGTTTCAATTTTACCTATAACACCTAATATTGTGTCGAATTGTATTATCAAATCCAATGCTTTTGTTGCTGCTGCTTTGCCAACCAAGTTGGCATCAAGAAGACTGTTGAATTCACGGACAAAATCAAAGAGGCTAGAGAGGGCTATACCGATGTTGAGGTCATCATCCATGGCGTTACCAAAACGTTCTTCGAGTTTGATGGATAGGATGCAGGCTTTATTGGTGTCTGCTATTTTTTCTACTTCCTGGAGTCGGCGTACAAAATTTCTCAACCGATCAACAGTTGTTTTGGCGGATTCTAGGCCCTCAAAAGTAAAGTTGAATTGTTGTCGATAATGTGTGGATATGAGTAGATAACGGATTGCGATTGGGTCATAACCCTTGGCAAGTAAGTCTCGGAGGGTGTAAAAGTTGCCAAAGCGTTTGCTCATTTTTTTACCCTCTACTTGGAGGTGTTCGTTGTGCATCCAGTAATGCACAAATTTTTTACCCGATGCGGCTTCTGATTGAGCAATTTCATTTTCATGATGGGGAAACATGTTGTCGATGCCGCCACAGTGGATATCAAAGGTTTCACCCAGATATTTTATACTCATTGCTGAGCACTCGATATGCCAGCCTGGTCTGCCTTTACCTAGCTCTGTTTCCCAGTATACCTCACCATCTTCTGGTGTCCATGATTTCCAGAGTGCAAAGTCCTGTACGTCTTCTTTGGCGTATTCGTCTTGACTAACACGGGCTCCTGCTTTGAGGTCACCTATTTTTATGTGCGCTAGTTTTCCATAGTTTGGAAATTTGGTGACCGCGAAGTAGATGGAGTTATCTTCTCCTTTGTAGGCGATGTTTTTTGACAGTAGTGTCTTAATGAGAGTGACCATTTCGGGGATGTGATCTGTAGCTTTGGGATAGACATTAGCGGGTGCAATGTTTAGGACTTGGATGTCTTCAAAGAAGGCTTTGATGTATTGTTCTGTGAACTGTTGTAGGGGAATTGCTTTTGTTTGGCTGCCTTTGATTGTTTTATCGTCGATATCGGTGAGGTTCATGACATGTGTGACTTTGTAGCCGCGGTATCTGAGCCATCTTTTGAGGATGTCTTCAAAGAGAAACGCTCGGAAGTTACCGATGTGTGCATAATCATAGACTGTGGGGCCGCAGGTGTATAGTTTAACTTCATTAGGGGTTAGCGGGATGAATTTTTGTTTTTTGCGTGTTAGGGTGTTAAAAATATGGAGTGTGGATGGGTTAGTGTTCATGTTGAGGTCTTAGAGTAGTAGATATTGAAATTATTTAAGTATTCATACCTGGTGTGTGTAGTGAGGTGTGTTTGTTTGGGTTGTTGGTCTCTTTTTGGGGTAGCTTTTTGGTTTTGTTTTCAATGGGT
Source organism: Nitrososphaerota archaeon (assembly GCA_031274765.1). Lineage (GTDB taxonomy): Archaea > Thermoproteota > Bathyarchaeia > Bathyarchaeales > Bathycorpusculaceae > Bathycorpusculum. The sequence continues at coordinate 11,392 of JAISPR010000019.1, forward strand.
AGTCAATTGGGGTTTATTTGGGTGTTGTTTCTCACGTTCGGCAGTTTGGGAAAAAAATACTTTGGATTGTTTATGTTATAGGTTATTACGGGTTTTTAGTTATTTTTACAATGGTTTCTTATTTTTTCGAATATTTTTTGGGTGACGATTTAATTTTTGGCTGTTTTAGGTCAAACTGCCGAATGTAAGTTGTTTGGGTGTTGAGCACTGTTTTTTTGGGGTGGGTTTGGTGTCTGGTGGAGCTGTTTGAAAACTGTGGTTTTTGTATTTTTGTCGAAAATGGATGGAACCAATTGGTTTTTCTTGTTTGGTGTTTTGTTAGTTTTCGTGTAGTTTGAGGATGTTTGCGTTTTTGTTTAAAATATGGGTCGATTTATTACTTAAAGCATCTGAATCAGCAATTGTCAAACTAGATCTATTGAAAATATTTTTATCGCAAAGATGCAGGTAAAAAGAATCTTTATTAAATGCAGTCTAGGTACATTGGGAACACAGAACTGGAACAATCGGGGAACAAAATCTCCATACAGCATCGCCCGTGGGCGAGTAGCTCAGCACGGATAGAGCATCAGCCTTCTAAGCTGAGGGTCAAGGGTTCAAATCCCTTCCCGCCCGCCAATATTCCCTATAATCAAGATTGAATCAGGGTCTCTTGTTCTCCTGTTCTACAGGCAACCTCCAAAAATCCCATTTCAGAAAACCAAACAACATCGTTGTACAGTTTTTAGCAGACTTTTTGGAAAAATATAGTTTTCGGAGGTCGCCTCTAATAAAATTCGCCAAGCTCACACATCAGCACTATATGTTAAATATGTACTGCCTATCGTGTGTAGTGGTGTTGCTTTTGACTTTTATGAGTCCGCTTTCTACAAATTTTGCGTTCTTGAGTTGCCCCGATTATAACGCTATCTTTTTTGGCTCACAGGCATTTACTCATAGGGTTAGCATGCCAAGTTCAGTTAACAAACCGCTTGAACAATCCATCACATAAGCCGCGGTATTTTCCAAGGATTTTGAAACATTTGTCATTATTACTCAAGTTATTTTCAAACTAACTACCATCAAAAATCACAACCCGCTAAACGCATACAAATAGGTCCTGTCCTCAATGGATATACTAACAAAGTGTCCTATTTTTAAAGTTCTTCTGCTATTTTTCCTGTCATTTAAGTGAGTCATCTTTTAAAAGATAACCTGAGAGTGTTTCTTTGAACAATGCCCCTTTTTGTTTCAAAGTCTTCCAAGAAACATGTATGTTGTAGCTCTTGTTACACAAAGGCATAAATCGCTAATAGTTATTGCAAAACGTGGTGATATAATATCATCAAAGCACCTCATGTATCCCACAAATGTTTTTCTGGTCTGTTGTGGACGATAGTTCTGGCTAATTCTGCCCGTATTTGTCTAATTGCTGTACTTATGCAACCACATAAATTAAATATGCTGTTTTTATTTCTGAAACAAGCATCTGTAAGGAGAAATTTTGATGGTTAAAATTCAAAAACCTACCGTTTTGATCGTGTTGGTGACTTTTCTATTGTTTGCTATGTTCACTGGTGTAAATCTGTTTGCCCAAGGCCAAACTTCCCCAACACCAACAATAACCGCAACACCTACAAATCATCCAACGTCTAGTCCTACTGGAACCCATAATCCCACGGCTACACCAACAGCTTCACCCTTACCCACTCACGCTCCAACGTCTTCATCTACTGCTGGTCCAACTGGAACGCCAACAATAGCACCAACTCACATGCCTACTGTATCTCCACTAGTACCTGGCGAAATTAATTGGAATGTATGGGGATGGGTGCTTGGCGGATTAGTTGCTTTGCTAGCTTTACTTTTGATAGCATGGGCTGTCTATCGTTCCAGACATGATCACTATAGGCATCCCGCTCAGGATATTCATGGCCGTATCAGCTCTGAAGATGCAAGCGACACCCACACTTACACAACTGGAACTACACGCCGGGCATATTCTGATGATTTAACCAATAGAAGCTGTCACCCCAAAGATACTGTGGAAAAGCGCATCAAAACAGAAACCAATAGATTTCATCCAGACGACCTTAACAGGCGACTCTATCCCGAAGACAACGAAAACAGTTAACAATTCAACAACATCAACAGTAAGACGATACAAACTTGTGTAAATACATCAAAAGTCCAAACAGTAACGTCCCTCCTTTTTTGTTAATTTCATTAAAATTAAGTGAAACTGTTAATAGTCAGTTTATTCATTTATTTTTTTGAACTTGCTTCATTCAGAATGCGCAAAACAATACACTAAACGTTACCGTAGTGTATACTTCTTCATTTATTGTTGTATGTTTTGGTCTTATGAATTTCAAAGTTTTTACGCCGTCTGCACTATGAAAACTTATTGATGCATATAATTTATTAATTACCCTTGTTTACCCACGACAAAAACGTATGAAACAAAACAGATGTAATATTTATAAAGTTGGATTGGTGAGCTGATGAAATTGTTCTGTTCTGTGATATTTTTGAGTAATTAAAACAAAAACAAACCAAAAGGTATCGATTTTTTATATTTTTCAAATAGTGCAATTCATGTGTTTGTCGTGTTGTTTAACCAATGTTGATATCTGTATCCGTTAATCCTTACCGACATGTCAAACATAACTGAAAATAAATCAAAATAAGCATTTTTTATTGTGCCTACCTATTACTTATATTCGGCAGTTTGGGAAAAAAATATTTTGAATTGTTTATATTATCTGTTGTTGCGTGTTTTTGGTTATTTTTACAATGATTTTTTTATTTTTCGAATATTTTTTGAGCATCATTTAATTTTTGACTGTTTTAGGTCAAACTGCCGAATGTAAGTGTTATAACCTCTGAAAACAAAATTGCCCGACCCGTAACCTTGTTAATTTTTGCAAACCCTTAAAATCCCGATTGTTAACTATAGATAGGAACCTAAATGTCAACTGACTTTGAATATAAACAAGTTATTGTTTTTCGCACTGATTTGCAGATGGGCAAGGGCAAAATTGCTGCACAGGCTGGACATGCCGCCATATCTGCAGCACAAGATGCTTTTATACATCATAAAAAATGGTGGGAAGCGTGGCTATTCGAAGGACAGAAAAAAGTTGCATTAAAAGTATCGACTGAAAAAGAGCTCTGCGAGCTTGAAGCGGCCGCTGAGGATTTGGGGCTACCCCATGCATTAATTGTTGACCGCGGTTTAACCCAGATCCCTGAGGGATCCATTACTTGTATAGGTATCGGTCCTGCACCTTCCGAAAAGATCGATCGGTTGACTGGCAAACTCAAACTCTTATAGGTGTTTTTTTGAGTGTTTCAAATGTTGATAAACTGTTAGGTATGGAAGTTTACGCCACAAAAACTATTGGTGTAGGGGGTTCAATTAAGGCCTCGGTGGATGATTTTATTGTTGAAGAAACTTTGGTTGACAGTTCTAAGGCTTGTGTATCTGGTGTTGTTCCAAGTAAAGTTTTAGGGTCTACTTCTCAGCGGCAACGGTATTTACTTTGCATCCTTGTTAAGCGTAACTGGGATACTTTTATAGCTATCAAAAATATCGCTAAATCACTGGGTATAGACCAAGGTCGTGTACAGTTTGCGGGGATAAAGGATGCTAAAGCTGTAACTGCCCAGTATATCACTATTGAAAATGTCCTTGCTGAGGATGTTGATAGGGTTGATGTCAGGGGGGTGCACGTATACCCTGTTGGTTATGTGCGAGATATGCTTTCTCTGTTCTATCTTTTAGGCAATAATTTCACCATCACCCTCAAAAATTTAACCGTTTCACAGTCAGTTGTTGAGACGCAAATTAAGCAAACAGCTCATGCGCTGGATTCAATCGGGGGTATCCCAAACTTTTTTGGGCACCAGAGGTTTGGTACAATTCGTCCTATAACTCACCTTGTGGGGAAGTCTCTTATGCAGGGAAAATTCGAAGAAGCCGCTATGCTTTTTTTGGCTAAACCCAGTATTTATGAACATCCTGAGTCGCGAAAGGCAAGACAGGAACTACAGGAAACAGGTGATTATAAGCGTGCTTCTGAAATTTTTCCCAAACAGCTTCGTTTTGAAAAACTAATGCTCAATTACTTGGCAGAAAATCCTCTGGATTTTGTTGGTGCTTTTCAGCGGTTGCCGCCCAAGTTACAGGCGCTTTTTGTTCAGGCTCATCAGTCGTATTTGTTTAATCGTTTTCTTAGTGGACGCATCAAACGAGGCGTACCTTTGGATATGGCAGAAGAGGGGGATTTTGTGGTTAGTATTGAGCGTTCCGGTTTGCCGTTGACAGCTGTAGAAAAACTGGTTACCCCTCAAAATTCTTGTCAGATAAATGAATTTCTTAAAGCTGGTAGGATGCGAGTGGCTTTACCAATTTTTGGTGTCAAACAAAAACTATCAAGCGGTATTATGGGGGATATGGAACGAAATATTCTTACAGAAGAAGGAATTGAAATGGAAAATCTGCAATTTAATGTGCTGTCCCGTATAAGTGGTCGGGGTAGTTTGCGAGCGGTTATAGCGCCTGTGAGAAATTTTAAGTTGCAAAGTACAGAGAACGGTGACTCGGTTGTACTTGATTTTATGCTTCTGCGTGGCTGTTATGCAACGGTGTATCTTAGAGAACTCATGAAGCCCCCTGATATATTGTCCGCAGGCTTCTAAAGTTGTTTTGAAAATTCAGACTGCACAAAAAGTCAAAAACGACATCACTAAACACTACCGACAGCATATAGCCCTCCACCTATTGCTGTATGTAGCGGCTCTGATGAATTTTATCGGAGTTTTTGCGCAGTCTGAATTTTGGTTAATAATCTGTTAACGTTTTGGTTTCAGGTTTAAAGTCCATAATGCCTAACATGTAGGAGGGATGTTTTTCTAATTCTATATCACTTGTGTATTGTGTTTTAGTGTATCGCAGAATGACTCCTGCTTTTGCCGCGGTTATTTCCTGTAGCATTCTGCTTCTTGCATTGTTTTCCTGTGCGGGGTTTGTCGCAATTATAATTATACCTTGCTTTTTTGCAAAATTTGACAAGTAATTCATAATCTGATTGTAAGCTGTTCTTGCCTCTTGGTCATCTATATTTTCAGTTAAGAAAGGACGCATAACATCAGATATTACTACCAGTTTTGCACCAGACGTTTTTATGGCTTGTTCAAGCTTTTCCACTATAAGCGAATGTAACCGATATGCAGTATAAGCCCTCAGAGTTTGGATTTGTTCTTGCATTTTTCGAGGTTCCATTTGGTGCTGTTCAGCTACCTGTAGAATACTTGATAGAGACGAACTGTTCGCAGCATCAACAAAGAGTACTTTACTTTCTAACCCCCCCTGTTCTGCTGGTAAGTGAGCACGAACGCAAAGTTGTGCCGCTAAGAAGGTCACATTTTGAGAACCATACAAGACAGCAAAGTCTCCAGCTTGGAACGCTGGAAACAATTCATCTATGTAGGACATGTTGAACGTTAAACGTAGTTTAGTTGTTGTTTGCGGCATCAACTTTTGCATTGTTATTAGCTTTTGCATTGTTAGTTCACAAAACCAGTTACGTCTCTTTCGCCTATTTAAATCATCGAAGAAACAACCTATACCAACAGGGGAGGGGTCAGTGAAAGTAAAAATAAACACACTCTAATCAGGACCCCTTCTATACATAAAAACCTCTAAAAACATAACACAAAACATGAACTCAACTTATTTTGTCTGTCAGAGCCAAAGCTTTAACCCGGTTCACTCCGTCGATTTCTCCTATGAATTCTGCGATGCTTTTGGGTACAAGCTCCATCCAATTGTCATCTTGCACCATTTTTTTCCGCACAAGAGTAGACATATAGATCTTTCTGTCAAAAAATGGTATGTCTCTAACTTGGTAACTTGCCTCCATAAACAATCTCCGCGTCAATGGCTCATTTGAGAAAACGATGTTAAACTTGGGCGTGTAGCCCTCCACTGCACTTACCCACAGCATATGCAGATGCACATCAGGAACTGGTACAATCCACAACTTTCCACTATCCAACCCAGCTTCTAAAACTGCACGTTGAATCATAACTAATCGCTCGCCAGCAGTGAAGGGATTATGATTGTTGTGGCTGTACTGAGCACTGCCAATAACAACAATCAATTCATCCACGAACTGAAGCGCATTTTGGACCGCTCCTAAATGCCCTTTATGGAAGGGCTGAAACCTACCCACATAAAGACCTCGATTAACCACGTGATATTTCCCTACTCTGGGTTGCGCTTGGATGCATTTATGATTTGTGATTTCACAACCCTCCTTTCACTTCTTAGACAGATGACTTCATTGAATATTTTACAACAAAAATTGATAACCCACTTGAATACCAATCCCATACATATTGGTTAATCGTTAACAACCTATCATAATTAAATACTACAACTATTCAGCAATATTTTTTTACAACTGATTCTGTTGGAAAAACCTTGAGCACACCGCCACACATTTCGATTTCTTTTGATTCACTATAACCGCGTTGTTCTCGGTTTAAAAATTCCAGTTTCACCCCTAAACCGCCTACACCGTAGCCACCCAAACCCAAATCCGATTTTATTATACGATGACAGGGTACAATAAGTGGGAAGGGATTGGATGCCATGACATTTCCAACAGCCCTAGCACCTCCACCCACCGCCTTAGCGACTGCCCCATACGAGGCAACATATCCTATAGGTATGGTCGCGACAGCCCTTAGCACCCTTTGACTATAGAGCGGTAGATCTGTATCAGCTAAAATAAATCCATAATTTGTATCTTTTCCATCATAACGGGCTCTTAATGCGGCAAACAAAGCACTAAATTGCATAACTGATTGTGTAAATACCTTCACTGATTCTGCACCTGCGAGCTTGCCCAGCATAGCATCCACTGCTGTTTTTTGGTCGTTATCAAAGGTTGTTCTCAAAATTCTCCCACCCCTTTGTGCCACTACAAAACAGATGCCCCCTACATTATCAACGTAAACTTCTATCAAACCGATCCGCACCAATGAATATAGTGCCAATCACTGTTTAACGTTTCTTCGATAAAACCTGTAACTTTGACAAATATCTCAATTGCCCTTATAGTCATAAAACTGGCGATGCTTCAAATTTCTTGTTAACAATAACCCTTGAAGATGTCATCTTTTTAACATTTAACAATTTTTCCCCAATTGTACCCATCCGCTCTTAACATGATTAATAGTTATAAGTAACCTTAATAGATTGTTTTGTGTATTAAAATCGGAAAGGCGATAATTATGGACGGATATGGATCACAATTACCCCAGTTACCACAAATCCCACAAATCCCACTCATGCCGTTGGTGCAAACACAAGAACAGCCGCCACAGGGCAATCAAGCACCACAGGGTGGCGGATGGATGCCTGGTGCCACCACCGTTGGGATTACCTTCCAAGGCGGGGTTCTTTTAGCCGCTGAAAAACGTGTTACATACGGCAATTTTATCATGAGTCGAGGCGGAAAAAAAGTATTTAAAGTTACAGATCGCATTGGCGTAGCCTGTGCAGGTCTCGTTGGAGACATGCAAATACTTGCCCGTGAAATGGAAGCACAAGCCAATCTCTACAGCATGGACGTCGGGCGCCCCATCAACGTACGTAGCGCCTCCAAACTCTTGGCAAACGTACTCTTCAACCGTCGCTATGCCCCCCTCATAACCCAGACCATCGTAGGCGGTTTAGATGAAGAAGGATCATCAATTTATGTCCTTGATCTCTTGGGTTCACTTATCCCCGACAAGTATGCAGCAGTAGGCTCTGGCACAGAAACCGCCATTGGTGTCATCGAAGAAGGCTACAAAGATAACCTAACATTAGACGAAGCCAAAAACCTCGTTACCCGTGCAGTTAAAGCCGCCATCAGTAGAGACGCTATGAGTGGTGATGGCTTAGATTTTGTCATTATCACCAAAGACGGTGTCATCGAAGAATCCACAAAATTCTAACCCTTTTTCCCTTAATCTTTTAAACAGCGTCTAACAAACAGACGCATGAGGCATAAATGTTGTTTGAACTCTCACAACAAGAAGGCGAATCCATAGTTCACTTAGCCAGAAACACTGTTAAATTCTTCTTAGAAAAAAACAAACGACAACCGCCAAAAGACCTCTCTCCCAAGTTGCTTGAAAAATGTGGTGCATTTGTCACCATAAACACCCTAACTGATGGCAAACAAGAATTGCGCGGATGTATTGGCTACCCCTATCCCACAAATCCACTGGTAGACGCCATTATCGATTCCGCAATAAATGCTGCCACAAAAGATCCTCGCTTCGAACCCCTGACCATTGACGAACTTGACAAAGTGATTTTTGAAGTCAGCGTCTTAACACCACCGGAACTGATCCAAACTGATAATCCCAAAGAATACGTGCACAAGATCAAAGTAGGCGAAGACGGATTAATCATCGGGCACGGCTGGCATAAAGGGCTACTTTTGCCACAGGTACCCCTCGAGTGGGGTTGGGATGAAGAAGAATTCCTTTGCCAATGTTGTGTGAAAGCCGGGTTGCCGCCTGACAGATGGCTCACCAAAGACGTTAAAATCTACAAATTTAAAGCCATAATCTTTGAAGAAGAAACCCCAAACGGGGGCATTAAACGTTTAAACCTCAAATCCGTCTAATCCAAAATGGTTTCAACGATTTCCACTGCCCGTTCCAGTCCATTATATTTACCTGAGAATATCGAAAGCGCTTCAGCATTTTGTGTGTAACTATCTATTTCTGTCTCTATCTTGGTGACGGCTTTTTGAATTTGTTTTTGGTTTTTGGCAACTATACTGCACTTCATCTTTTCTAATTTCGCTGCGTTACCCAACTGTTCAGGTTGTGTGGGAATACAGATGCTGGGTTTGCCATACTTGATGGTTTCAAAACATGTCGCATGGCCGCCGCTAAAAATCACAAATTTAGCATTACGCATGGCTTCTGCACGCTCCTTTGATGTGAGCCAAGTATGTAGTTCATAGTTACCAATTGTGGCAGAAACTTTTTTGCCTGGCATACCCAAACTTATGATGCATTTACTTTTTGTTTTTTCCAACACCGGTTGTAGCTTTTTAAGCAATTGACTACGAGTACCAATGGGCCCACTGATAGGTGCAAAAATATGCCTTTGTTCACCAACGATGGGTTTGGTATCAAGAAATGCTCCGACATACTCTGTTCTGTCAGCTATGCCCATGTGTGCTATATCTCCAATACTATATTCTGATACCGTGTGGGGTGGAGGATTGTCGGGGATTACTATTTTTTTACATATCCGATAATAACGCTCAATGAAACGTTCGCCTGGGCTTAGAAGCGACGAGAAACCATAGCCTGGCCGGATCATGTTTTCCACATAGATCGCTGGAATTTTCCATCTGCTCGCGAGACGTAGTGCATTTATGTCTCCATCAGCAATGAGCGCATCGGGAGCTATATCCGGTATGTTTTTTCGCAGATCATAGTAGCGGTGGATGGTTTCGTAGGCATTAGAGTTTTTTATCTCAAATTTGTTTTGCTCTACGTTAAAGAACGGAAGCGGTAGAAACATATTGAGCAACGACGCCGAAGTCAAGATACCGTGAGCATTTTCATACCATGAAATCGGGGTGACACGGTTGACATTTTTGAATTCCCTTTGAAGCAATTCATAAGCCTTGCCGCCGCTAAAGAAGAACAATTCATGTCCCTGTTGTTCAAGACGTTTACCTAATGGAATGAGTCGTGAAACATGACCTAACCCAAGTTCCGAGCAACATAGTAGCAGGCGCATATGTTCCCTTATTAGTGCATGATTATATTTGAACAATAGCTTATCCAATCAAGTTATGGGAAGAATTTTAAGTCTAAAGAACCAAGTAGATAACATGTTTATGCCCCGACAGATAGTGGAGGAAAAACTCTTAGCGTTTCTCTCAGAGGATATAGGCGAAGGCGACGTTTCAGTTGCTGCTGTTATCCCTGAGAATTTAATGATTATGGCGGATGTCATTGTAAAAGAAGCTGGTGTAATTGCGGGTATCAAAGAAGCTCTTATACTTGCCGAATGTTTAGGACTCAAAGCAGAACCCAAAGTAGCTGATGGTTGCAAAGTGAAAAATAAGCAGGTTCTCCTCAGCCTCGCAGGCGATGCCCAAACTATTCTCACAGTCGAACGCACGCTACTAAATCTTCTCTCGCGCATGAGTGGTATTGCAACAAAAACCCATATCCTCGTAGAACAATTAAAAAAAACTAACCCTGCCCTCAGACTTGCTGCTACTCGTAAATCTGCTCCCGGATTACTCTATTTTGATAAAAAAGCTGTTATCATAGGCGGTGGAGATCCTCATAGATTACACTTGGATGATATGATATTGATAAAAGATAATCATCTGGCAATAACTGGTAGTGTAGAGAAAGCTGTTAAAAACGCCAAAGCTAACGCCTCTTTTAGCAAAAAAATTGAGGTTGAAGTTACCTGTATCGAGGATGCCCTAAGTGCTACTGCGGCAGGTGCTGATATTATAATGTTGGACAATTTTTCGCCCAAACAAGCCAAAGAAGCTACTCAAAAACTGCGTAGAGCTGGATATGACAAAGTTTTGATAGAAGTCAGTGGCGGTATAACCCTAAATAATCTCTCTGAATATGCTACAGTAGATATTGATATAATTAGTATGGGTGAATTAACCCATAGTGTTCGGGCGCTTGATATAAGTTTGGAAATAACGAAAAAATAGGGTCATGTTTAAGCTTCAAGTGTTAACCCGTAACTCTGCCATTTTTATTCCCCTATAATTTTTTCGTAATTGCGTAAAATACGATTATTTTACACTTTTAACCATTTTTAAAACCTATTTTCCCAACCCAAACACAACAAATAAACCCCAATTTAAACAACAATTCCTAATTTATCCCATAGGTAACCTATAAATTACGACCGAAACAGGTACTCAAATCTTCCTAAAGCTTAAAAACACAAGATCCAACACAGGGTTAAAGACATTTTGCCAGAATTAACACGAATTGAACCTGCCATTGAACTAAAAACTGTAGAAAACACCATCAACCAGGTTCATAAGCAAGCACGTTCATACTTGCACGTTTTTCCAACAACCTATGGGATAAAACAGCGGAGTTACGGTGTTAACGTGAATGTTTCCACAAGGGCGCCAATGGTGAGCAATAACGCGGTGATTCCGATGAGTATGATGAGCCATTTAAGTTCGCGTTTCCCTTTTTTTTGTAATATGCGTCGGAACACCCAGATGCTTTCTGACATGGCAATTGAGTAGCATAAGTATTCTATTAGAAATACTGTAACGGCGCCTATTAGCAGTATAATTATGGTTGTAGCGGTTATGGAGATATCTGATGTTGCAGTGGCCATACCGTTTGACATTTGTAGGTCAATGCCGGCTCTGAGTGCTTGTCCTGTGCTAAAGAGAATGTACATGCCTATGAAGCATCCAATGAGGGGGATAAACATGAGGAGACACAGCGGAAAGTTGTTAAGGAAAATATCTGTGTTTAATGTACCCTCTGTTAGTCCTTTAGTGAGTGTTTGGTTGAGTTGATCGTTGATGAGTTGAGCGTCTTCAGGGCTGGGGGGAATCAGTGTACCGACTATGGTTGATAATATAGCTAGTATTAACATTATGGCTACGGAATAAATGCGTTTACGTTTTGATGAAGTTTTATGCCAGAACTGCAGATACTTCATTGTGGTCTCTCTGTTTAGTGTAATTTTGAGATTATAAACGTCGTCTACAAAATTAAACGTTTCGTCAATTTAATATTTGTTAAAAAACATTCGCAAAGTAGTTTTTGTGTTCTCTTATTTGATAGTTGAGTGGTTTGTTATTTTGTTTTTATCTGTGGTTTTTAATTCTTAGAGAAAATGTGTTCATGAAATTTTGTATGTGGGTGTTGGAATCAATGGATGCGGCTGATGTTTAAAAAATGATATGGCCTATTTGGCGTGAGTGGTGGTTTAAAATCGAAAATGGTTATTCGTCGAATCAGGTGGGTAGAGTCAATAAGTTTTGTTGCGGTGTATCGTTGTATGGAGCATGATGAGAACATAAGCAAGTTTAAAAAAGGCAGATGAGTGTACTCACCTGAAATAGCGAAAGGCCAAAACTATCATCATTGCTCCCTTGCAGGTAATGATCATTTAAAGATGCATATTTTTATAATTGTGCATATTTTGAAAGTTTTTTATAATTATGTGCTTCGATTTTTGTGGATGGAACTGTTTTGGACATTATGGAATATTTTCTGTTTTTAGGCTAAGCGCTAAAATATATTCTTCTGAACTTTTGGCACGACTTGCCTGTGGTTTAACAATGCGGACCGATTCAAAATTGTATTTTATGTTTGTGACGAATTCCTCTAAAAGATCCCCCTGGAAGACTTTAACAAAAAAATTACCGTTCGGTTTTAGGATATTTTTGGAGATCTCAAGCGCTTTATTTGCAAGGTCAATTTGGCAGGCATGATCCACTTCCCATACGCCTGTCACATTAGGTGCGGCGTCGGAGATGACCACATCAGGGCGTCTGGGCAGAAACGAAAGAATCTGGTCTGTGATGTTGGGTTCAGTCAAGTCAGCGACTATGGTGCGGATGTACTCTTGAGTGAATGGTTCAATTGGTTTTAAATCAACACCTAAAACAAATCCATGTTTGCCCGTCATTTTTCGTGCTGCTTGGATCCACCCGCCTGGCGCTGCTCCTAGATCCACTACAATATCGTGAAGTTTTATGAAGGCATATTTGTTGTTGGCCTGCACAAGTTTGTAGGTGGAGCGGCTACGATAGTTTTCAGCTTTGGCTTTTTTATAGTAAAACTCGTTTTTGCGCTCACGTATCCACGTTTTCGGCGTTGGTATCATCCTCTAACACATTGTTTTCCTCTGGACTGTTTGGTTCCTCGAATGTAATTGGGAATTCTTTTCCAAGGTTTATTATCCAGTCTGTGAGTCGGGGGCAACTTTTGGGTGAAATTGTGGTTGTTGGATCGCATCGGGCATTATCTGGGCAAAGTAGACAGGGGCAATCAATGATGGTTTCAATTGATGCCGGTAACCGTTTGGGGTAGAGCCGATATGTCCATCTGCCTTCTTGGAGTTCTTTTTCTCTTCGGATAAGCCCTTTTTCTTCTAATTTAATGGAGACGCGACTGCCTTCACGGCTACTGGCACCTAATTCCCGCCATAGATCTGACTGAAGTACACCCTGATAACCGGTGTTTACAACATAGTGAAGTGCTTTCTGTTCAAGGTCGTTACGCTTTGGCATATTATTATCAGTTCCAATAATACAGTATTATAAGCTTTGGATGCAGATAAAAATATGTATCCCTGTATAGTTGAGAATCTAATGGTCAAATTTGAGGATTTGGGTGGCAAATACTGCCTTGGCATAGAATCTTCAGCAGACGACTTTGGTGTTGGTGTTGTAGATTTTACTGGTGAAATTCTGGCGAATCAATCTGATAGCTATATCCCTATTGAGGGTGGTATTCATCCAAGAGAAGCGGCTCGGCATCATGCTGATGTTGCTGATAGTGTATTAGGGCAAGCTCTAAGCAAAGCCGCTCTAAAAGCCAAAGAGTTAACCTGTATTGCCTTTTCGCAGGGACCTGGTTTAGGGCCCAGTCTTCGTACAGGTGCCACCATTGCACGTGCTTTAGCGGCATATCTTGAGATTCCCCTTGTTGGTGTTAATCATTCGATCGCTCATATCGAAATCGGTAAACTCAAAAGTGGTGCTAAAGACCCCCTTACGCTATATGTCTCGGGCGGTAACACTCTAGTCACAGCTTACGCGTTGGGGCGTTACCGTATTTTTGGCGAAACGCTTGACATTGCTTTGGGTAATTGTCTGGATGTTTTTGGCCGAAAAGCTGGTTTGAAGGGGAAAAAAGGCTTACCCGTGGGTGCTGCTATAGAGCAGCTTGCACATAACAGTCAGCATTTGGTTACTTTGCCCTATGTGGTAAAGGGTATGGATTTGTCCCTTAGTGGGCTTTTGACGGCGGCGACTACAGTATTACAAAATCAAGTTTGTCCTTCTAAATCGTCTTGCCAAGATACTTGCCGTTTAGAGGATGTGTGTTACAGTCTCCAAGAGCATGCTTTCTCGATGGTTACTGAAGTCACTGAACGTGCATTGGTACACACTGAGAAAAAAGAGTTGCTATTAACAGGTGGAGTGGCCGCAAATAAGAGGCTCCAATCAATGATGGCCTTTATTGCAAAAGAGCATGATGCCCAGTTTAATGTGGTTCCCCAACAATACGCAACCGATAACGGTGCTATGATAGCCTGGACTGGAACCTTAGCATACAGATACGGTTTGGTTATCCCTATTGCTGAGAGCATGGTGAAACGACGTTGGCGGGTAGACAAGGTGGATGTGCCATGGATACAGTAGACAAAATTCCCCAAATTCGTTTGCTCAAAAAAGGTGCAGAGGCCAGTCTCTTTCGTACGCAGTGGTGTGGTCGAGATGTAGTTGTCAAAGTTCGCATTCCCAAAAAATATCGTCCTGTGGTATTGGACCAGCAGATTCGTAACTATCGTACTGTCCATGAGCCGCAGTTGATGCATGATGCAAAAGTTTCAGGTGTGCCGACTCCCCTGATTTATCTAATTAACGTTCCAGAATCAACCATTATCATGCAATACATCAAAGGTCAACCTGTAAAGTCTCAACTTAACAAACTCGACAAACTAAATCGACATATCTCATGTGTCCAAATCGGCGAATCCATAGCGTGTCTTCACAGACACGGTTTAATCCATGGTGATCTTACCACATCAAACATGATACAAGCTATAAGCGGGCGAATCTATTTCATAGACTTTGGTCTGGGTGAAAAAAACATGGAGCTTGAAGCCCAAGGCGTTGATTTACATTTGTTTAAACGGGCACTCCAGAGTACACATTTTGAATTTTGGGAAGACTGTTTTACGAGTGTGATGTATGGATATGCCTCGATTAGAGGTGTCCAGATGACTCAAAAGGTTTATGAGAAAATTCGCCAGATAGAGAAGCGAGGACGTTATGTTGAAGAACGCAGACCTTGAATTTCCGCTTAAGGGTAAAGTTGTATTTTTCGCAACCGGCAATGTCCACAAGTTTAACGAGGCGCGGTGTATTCTTGGTGGCTTAGGAATTGCAATTGGTATGTTAAGACTTAAAGGTGACGAAATTCAAAGTGACGACCTGCAGGAAATCGCAAAGAAAAGCGTCCAAACCGCCTACAAAAAATGTCAGTTACCCGTTTTTGTTGAGGACGCTGGTTTGTTTATCGATGCACTTAACGGCTTTCCGGGACCATATGCAGCTTATGCCTATAGAACAATCCATAACAGTGGTATCCTCAAACTCATGGAGGGAAAAAAAGACCGTGGGGCCACTTTTAAATCGATTATTTCCTATTGTGACGATCAAATCCTTGATCCACTGAGCTTTTATGGGGAATCTAAAGGTATCATCACCCTCCAGGAGCATCGAGAACCTGAAAAAAGTAGTTTTGGGTTTGACCCCATCTTCAAACCAGACCATAACCTCAAAACCTTTGCGGAAATGACAATACCTGAAAAGAATGCTTGTTCCCACCGCGCAGTAGCCCTTTGTCGATTTGCCAAATGGTACAAAGACACTGCTAAACAATAACTCGGTTGAGCCGAAACAAAGCAAATAAAAATTCTGCACCCTTACACAGAATTTCACGCATAAGATACTAAATATTCCCAACGCTCTATTGTAGTTCCATTTTTATGATAACTTTATGTGTTGTATCTTTTGTATTGCGGTTTTCTTATTCTATTCATCAGATATTGCTAACCTGTGGCTTTGTTTTCTGGTTTGATAAATATTTTTGTTCTGTTTTAGATAGATGACCGGGTTTTGTTTTGGATAACGATTTCTTAGGTTATTTTTACCTGGCGATGGTTCTTGGTTTACATTTTTAGTTGCTTCACTAGTTACTTTTAAATATCTGTGCAGTGTGGTTTAAGTGCACAATAGGTGTAACAATGCCAAAGCAAGAAAAAGGAAAATCTCATTCAACACGGCCGGTAAGTAGACGTCCTCCTAGTTGGTGTAAATATCAGCCTGAAGAAGTTGAAGCTTTCATTATAAAACTCGCTAAAGAAGGTCACAGTACAAGTGTTATAGGTACTATCCTGCGTGATCAATATGCCATTCCGTTAGTTAAGCCCATTATCGGTAAGAGCATAAGCGATACTTTAAAAGTTGCAAATCTCGCACCATCTATGCCTGAAGATCTAGCAAACCTTATCAAGAAGGCACAGGGTCTTGCCGTTCACATGGACAAGAACAAAAAGGATCTTCACAACAAGCGTAATATGCAAATCATTGAAGCGCGTATTCACAAACTCGGTCGCTATTACAAACGTGAAGGTGTAATTGATAAGAAATTCAAGTACGAAGCAAAAATTGCATCTGTAACTTAAATTTCTCTCTATCAATCAAATTTTATTCTCTTTATTGACACATCAGCTTTAAATCCAATTAGCCCTCATCTTGGTGACGTGACACGCATGGCACAACAACCTGAAAATATCCAAAAATTCTTAAGCCAAGCACAAGAAGCTGCAAATGTTATCAAAGATATTGCACAAAAAGACGGCTTCATCAGTTGTTTTAGCCATCTCGATGCTGACGGCATCGCAGCCGCAGGAATTGTGGGAAAGATGCTTCAGCGTATAGATGCGCGCTTTCGCATCCGTGTTATGCAATGGGTGGATGACAAAATAATCGCCGAAGTCACTGCCGGCAAACCCCAGTTGGTTATCATGTCAGACTTTGGCAGCGGATACATTGACTTACTCAATGAAAAAATTCCAAATAATAAAATCATCATATTAGACCATCACCAAATCGCCGGTAGCAATTCTAACTCTAACTTCATTATGCTCAACCCTCACAATTATGGTATTGATGGCGCAACCGACGTGAGTGGCTCTGGTGTGGCATATTTTGCTGCCAAAGCAGTGGACTCCGTCAATATAGACTTAGCCCCTATCGCCTTAGTTGGTGCTTTAGGCGACATGCAAGACAAGTACGAACAGCGGAGTCTACGATGCTTAAACGAAATCATCGTTAACGATGCAGTTACCTCTGGGTTGCTCAAAGTTGAAAAAGATCTTACCTTCTTTGGCAGAGAAACCCGACCCATTCACAGAATGTTGGCATCTACCACAAATCCTTTTATCCCTGGGTTAAGCGGACAAGAAAGCGACGCCCTCAACTTCATTACCTCTCTGGGGTTCCCAATAAAACAAGGTGACAAGCTCCGCGCCCTATGTGATCTAACCCCCCAAGAACGCAAAATATTGTGTTCCGCAATAGCCGATTATTTACTCTCAAAGGGGTTACACACAGACGTCGACAAACTCATCGGGTACATCTACGTCTTAACCAAAGAAGAACCCAATACCGCCCTACGAGATGGCCGAGAATTTTCAGTACTGCTCAACTCAACAGGTCGAATGGACCGTCCAAGTCTTGGTATAGCCATTTGTATGGGTGATCGCAAAACAGCACTTGAAGAATCCGACAAAATCCTTGAAGAATACCGTAAAAACATTAACAAATACATCAATTGGGTTCAAGAAAAACCCGAACGTCTCCAAGAACTTCAAAATATATATGTTATCCATGGAGAAAACGCCATAAACGAAAAAATTATCGGAACGGTTTCAAGCATTCTTGTCTCCACCTTAGCCAAAAACTTAAAGCCTCTCTTGGCGTTTGCCAATATTGACGCAGAAAAAGTTGCTAAGTTTTCAGGCCGAACAACTGAAGCCGCTCTTCTAAAAGGGGTCAACCTTGGCGATGTGATGCGACTGGCCTCAGAAGCCCATGGCGGTAAAGGCGGAGGACACAACATTGCTGCCGGTGCACAGGTCCCTCTGGATAAAATTGAGGCTTTTTTAAAAACCGCTGATGATCTAGTCGGACGACAGCTAAATGGTGAGAAACTTGGAAGCAACAATAACCCTTGAATACCCCGATAAAAAGACGGCAAATGCAGTTGCAAAGGCAGTTTCACCCGACAATCTAAAAACCCTCGCTGGCTTGCAACTTAAAACCATTCAAGAAAATACCCAAGTCATAACCGATATCCATTGCGACAGTAACCTCTCTACTTTTATTTCAACTATAGATGATTTGCTCTTCTGTGCTACTGTAGCAGAAAAAGCCATCAAAGTTATTAAACCGTAAATTACAAGTTTTAAGAGATATGTTTGTTTAGGCGACCTCCGAAAACCTATATTTTTCCAAAAATCGTTTGCTAAAAACCCTTCAACTGTGTTGTTTGATTTTCTGAAATGGGTTTTCGGAGGTTGCCTTTAAAAACGTGTTTTGAGGCTGAAACCTAAAAATATTTTGTTTTCAACTTTTATTATAATTAAGATATTATATACCTGTTAATGTCTTATGCGTGAAATTCTGTGTGATAGTGCAGAATTTTTACTTGTTTGGTTTCGACTCAACTGAGTTAAGACTTTATTTTTTTACAAAATTGTTATGGCTTAATGTAGAGATAAATTGTATGTGATGGATAACCTAGTTGTGGGTTTTCACAGAAATTTTCAATCTTCTTTGCATTCCACCCTACAATTTCATAGTCATGTGAAACAATACGGGTCCCTTTTTTGAGGTCCTGTTCTAGTTTAGGTTTGATTCTTTCATTGGCGCTTGTTGTCAAATACAAGTATACTACATCAGCGGAGGTCAAGTTGACATTGAACATGTCTTCATTTATGATGGTCGCACGGTTTTCTATTCCGTTCTCATGGATGTTGCTGAGTGCTTTTTTTGCGAGATCCTCGCGTAGTTCAATACCAATACTGTGGGCGCCAAAAATTTTTGTTGCTATGATGATGGCTCTTCCATCACCTGAGCCCATGTCAAAGAGGATTTCTCCAGATTTTAACTCCGCAAGCTTAAGCATGTATTCTATGACACTATTTGGACTTGGAACAAACGGGGCGATAAACATTTTATTTCTCTTCCTTGGAGTGATTTGTTATGCTACGTAGGTTTCTTTTTTGTTTTGTTGAAGTCTTCGGTCTTCTCCGCATTTAACACAACTTTGGGTGCATAAGTCGAGATATTTTCGTTCGTCTCCCAAACCCATTGTAGTTGCTGCTTTGGCGCATAATTCACTGGGTTCTTTGCAGTCGTTTTCGTGGCATAGTTCTGAAATGTATTGGCAGATATCTTTGACGTCTTGGGGTTCTAAAACGGCTCTTTGGGTGCGTGTGACCAGACAGAGTTCTCGTGCTAGGACACAGGTTTTCATGAATTTAATGCGTTCTAAAACTTCTTCGCGTAGTCTTTTTCGGCTTATTTCCACATTTAACTCTCCTGTAGTGCAACAAGCGCAAACAACAAAAATAGGTGGTTCTACACTTAAAAAGGTGCTGTTGTGTCATTTTGCAGTTGCAAAACAGCTAAATAAGGTCGGGCTGATTTTTTAAAGGTTATGATGCTGGCAATCGCTAAATATAAAAAAAAAGTGCTGTTTATAGTAATCATAATATCTTTGGTACTGAATGCTTACACCTTTAGTCTTGGTTATTCTGCTGCCCTAAATTCTAACCTTGAAGAGTATGCTAACGATTTTTCTGCTTACTACATCGGAGCTTGGCGGCTTTTTTATAATCCTACTCAAATATATGCGCCGGGTCATTATTTGCCCGGAGACTATGTGATTGAGCCTACCCCTCAAATCTTTAAATATACTCCTTCATTTTTAGTATTTTTTTCGCCTTTTTTGGCTTTAAACTATCAGGGTGCCCTTAATTTATTTAATGTATTGCAGTTTTTATCAGTTTTTGCCTCAGCGTTTTTTGTTTATCGGCTTGTCAAAGATAAGAATCTGTTTTTGGGTTGCGTTGCTGTTATAATGGTTTTGCTGGTTCCTATTGCGCTAAGTTTTGATGCCCGGATTATTTTTCAAGGTTACTATTGGGGTTATGCCATGGGTAATGCCCACATAATTCAGGTATCGCTGATTGTTGGTGCTTTGTACTTTGCATTTGCTAAAAAACCATGGGTTTGTGCCTTTTTGGTTATGGCCGCTTCCTTTGATCCCCGCATTACGCTATTGGCCTTGCCACTCTTGCTTTGGTACAGCAGGCGCTCTGTGTACAAATCGGTCATATTTAGCATGGGCTTTATCATTGCTTTTAATGGGCCGTTCTTTTTTTATCATAACATTGGTTTAACTTTTATGCAAGAAGAGGTCAGAGGGAGTATTGTTTCGCAAATGTATGCTTACGATTGGGTGCCATTGCTTGCTGTTGTGGTATTGACTATAATTGAAGTAATTCATTTAATTCATCTTAAAAAATCGGGGGTGCATTTTTTAAGTTGCATTAGGCGAAATTTAAAAATAACTTAACACTACGATCGTATTATTGTCTTATATCGTTTTGATGGTGTGAGAACAGTTGTTCTGAACTATGTGAGTTTTTCAATTTTTCTACTATAACCTATTTTTGATGGATTTTTTCGTGAAAAACAGGTTATTCTCAGTAGCATTTTACTAAAAATAATTGTTTTTTATGAGGGTGATTTTTTTAGAGTTTTTTTAGTTTGAATACTTTTTTGGTTTAGACTTTTTGTATGATTTGAAAAATGTGTACGGCTTGAATTTTGATAGTTCAACCTGAGTATTTAGTAGAAAAAAATGAAAAACTCAGGTGAACTACATGTTTTACTTTGGAAGTGTTGCAAAAGGATTATGGAAGAGATATGACACTCCATACAGACGATAGTTCAGACTGCGCAAAACTCCGATAAAATTCACCAAGACCACTACATACAGCAATAGATGAAGGGATATGCACTGTCGGTAGTGTTAGTGTCATTGTTTTTTGACTTTTTGCGCAGTCTGAGTTATGAAATGTCCAAAATGTGGAAACACCCACTGTGTAAAAGTAGGATACAACCACAACAAGTACCGCTGCAAATGCAAAACCTGCAAATATCAATTTACCCAAACCGCAGACAAACCGGCACAAACGTGTTTTGTCCTCTACTTCTATGTCATGGGTTATCTATGCGTGTCATTGGGTGTATGTTAAAAGTTCAGTCCTCCACTGTTTGTATCGGGTGAAGACTTTTGCACTCAAAACTTACGAAAATTCGCCCCGTAAGGTGAAGTTATGATTGTGCTTTGTGAGATGTGGTGTTTTT
>JAISPR010000041.1 GCA_031274765.1 Nitrososphaerota archaeon
TTTAGGTGGGTGCGCTCATTCTTCCTCCTTCAAGCTTGCTATGTTCTCCCTCATGTTCCATACAACATTATACTGCAACGAAACTTATTGGCTCTACCCACCTGATTTGACGAATAACCCACATTTTACATCACACAAACATTGTTATAACTTTTATAACAACAAAAACTTCCTGATTTCCCGGATTCATTATACATAGATTGATGGAAATCCACAAAAAGAACCAGAATCATAAAAATACCTGTAAAATACACCTTAAACAATACGGCCTATGCATATTAAATCTGAATTATACACATGTTTTGTTTAATCACTAAACGTTATTTTGAGACGTTTTTTAAAAACCAAACGCATTTATCAAATAATTCCCACACCTGTGTATAAATTTTGCGGGAATTTAGAAAACTTGTTACCGAAAAATGATTCCACCTTATTTAGAGCTTCTACAACCATTTAAGGTCTTATCAAACCAAACACTCAAACGTAGTTATAACAAACTCGGGAATTTAGGTAGCTAAATACGCGCTACAAAAAAACCAGGATAGTTTACAGATAAAGTTACCCGATGAATTTCTTCAGATAGGGTATTTTTTTGAGCGGGATAATTATGATTAAACTAAGCATCAGGGTTAGAATTGCCAAGAGCGGCACACCGATAATAGAGTCAACACTGAATGCATGTAAGGAAAACCCGAAATACCCCTCTTTAATCAAATAAAGGGGAATCATATGTAACAAATAAATGGCCAGACTGTTTTCGCTGATTACATTCAGTATGCGATATTTCCATGCGTGATTTGCTGCCAAAGACACCTGGGGCTTAGCATAACTGTTTAGCAACATAAATAAAGACACAACAGCTAAAATTACTGTTGGGCTTTCATATTCTTGGAAATAAAATACTGAAACCCCGCCAGCCCAAGCCATGATATAGGTTGCAATAGCGGTTAGAGCGAGCCCTAAAACAGTAAGAGCGACAAGAATTCGACGTTGAATCTGTACATTAACAAGATAAACACCCATTATGAAATAACCAACCCATAGGGGGATAACGAAAAGATCCCCGCCCAAAGCGTACTGTCCATGGCTTATGAGTTTTATAAAAGGGATCAGCGTGATGCCGACAATCCATAGGCATATGAAGTATTTAAAATGTTTAGTTGTAAAATGAGCGACCATAACACGTAACATGGGCGTTAGGAGATAGAGCCCTGCTAGCATATAGAGGTACCAAAAGGTGATGTATGGCCCTGAGAGCACCCCGTTGATAATAAAAGCTGAGGTGAGCTGTTGGTGCTCGATAAAAATATCCCAAAAAAAATAAACAGCCCCCCAAAATAGAAAAGGCAATCCAATACGACTAAGGCGTTTCTTAAAAAATATGCTTAAGCTTTCATGTTCCTTAACGGGCGCAAGCAACAATGCGCCAGTTAACATGACAAATAAAGGCACCCCCATCCGGCCAAAGCATAGATAGATATTAACTATCCAGCCACGTAGTACCTCCAAACCATTTGGGATGAAAGTGTCATTAGAAGCATAAACGACGGCATGTAGAAAAAGCACTGCAAATATCGCTACTACGCGAATCAGATCTACAGGTATAATTGTAGAGGTGCTCTTTTGGGTGTTCATTAGCCATCTGCTAACTTAGTGGCAATGCTTGGGGAACTTATATTTTACGGAAAAATTATGACCACACGCTGGGGGATTGCAAGGTTATTAGGGTTTCACGGCTTAATCGTTAGGGTTTATGCTAAATAGGACGTGATATTATCATGAACCAAGGGCAGTGAAACAATAAGTATATGAAATTGACGATTAGCTATGACCAACAGAAAAATCAATGATAGATAGTCAGAGAATTAACAAAAGCACTGTGCGCTACCAGTAAGGATTATAATTTAGGAGGGTTGTTGGCTTGTATGTTTGATAGGTTTGATTTAGGTTTTTGTTCAATCGATGCATCATTCTGGGTAAGCGGGTGCTAATCAAATTGAAACAATAGTAGTTTGTAGCGTTAAAAACAAAAAAATAAATAGAAAAGACCGTTAGTTCTTCTTTTAGGATAGTCATTGTTTTGATGGTTATTAAAATCAAGAGAATGCAATTGTCCCTGCGGGGGGTCCATAAGTACAATATATAAGCGACACAACCAACCCACATGTAAATCGCATCGCTTTGTTTTTGGTCATCTTTAAAATCACACTGATTTGGATCATATGCATAATGTGTTGTTTCGATTTTTGGTTGTCCATGAATAATTGCAGCCGCCCCGCAAAGCGGAAAACTCAAATGCACTGTTACCGCAAGTCTACACAACAAGAGAACTAGAAAGGGTGTTTTGAGACGCCACGCCCCGCACTGCCATATTTTGCTCACTTCGTTCAGAGGATTTCCATTTGCACAATACGATAAGGTAGATAATATCAAACAGACTACACAAAGCACCCATTAAGATAATAAAGATACTAAACTGCGTAACCACTCCAAAGAGAATTGTTGGAGCTAAGGTGCCAATCCATTTTGAAACCGCCATAAGCCTTGTCTGTCCTCGTGTGTTTCCGCGCGAAATCAACATTGTTAAAAATAAAACAGACATAATGACATTTTGGGTAAACGCTGAATAACCCGAAGCGCCTGCAGCTCCGGGTGGAAAATGTAGATAGAAGGCGAATTGAAACACAAAACAACTTGCAAACGCTAGAGTACTGAATGGAACAAAGTATTTTTGTGCCTTTGCCGGAAAGTATTCACGCCCATACTTAAAGTAGATACATACAATAACTGCGTCTAGTGTAGCCCAAACTAGATTGACCCAAGTTTGGGCGTCCCCAAATGCGCCCAATGCGAGTTTGTCTGAAAAATAAATGACTTCCCATGCGAAATTCAATCCAAGTGCAAACAATGGCATAGCATAGGTTTTATCTTTAAGCCCTTGTCGAATAAGTTCAATATAGACAATTGACCAACAGACACCGCTCAATAGTGTTAAAAACAGCTCCACGAGTACCTTTTCCCCCATACTTAGTATAGGTTGCTTAAGAAGAAATATTTAAATGTTTTTGGACAACAGTTATGTGTGTATATTTTCCGATAAAACGCAACAGAGGTTAACGTTGTTTTGTGTTGTATCCTGGATTCCCAATATACCTAACTATGTTTTATATGTCAATATACATTCATTAAAAGACGAGATTTACAAAAATAACTATTGTAAATTTCATCAAATATATTTTTAAATGATTGACGATTAAACACCCAGTTATGTGTCACGCCACACAACTATAAAATTTCACACATGTTTTTTATGAATCAAAAACTAAATTTATCCGCATTTAAAATAGAAAAAATAATATAAAATAGCAACATATGTGCAAAATAATCTTGATTACCGAGCTCAAAACATAGGCACTTGTTTCGGGAATGCAGGTTGTATGGTGAATTATTTGGTTATTCGTCAAAACAGGTGGGTAAGCACTTAAGTTCCCCAACAACATAACAAACATATGGAACAAAAAGAAAACAAAACAAATTCCTAGAAACCATCCTAGGATTCTCCAAACCCTGGCAAATAGCAAACATAACCCAAACAAACCAAGAAATAACCATAACCCTAGACTACCCCAAAGGAACAAAATTCACCTGTGCCCAAAATGCAACAAAAACTGCTCAGCCTATGACCACCGATGGAAAACCTTTCGCCACCTCGACTGGTGGCAATACAAAACAAACAAACCATAAAAATCCCAAGAATAAAATGCTGCACAAAAACCCTCATCCCAAAAATAACCTGGCTACGCAGAGGATCAAAATTCACCCAAATGATGGAAAGCCACATATAGAAATGGCCAAACCAGGCTCCATATACTAAGTCAGCAACCTCTTACGCATAACTGACACACAAATGTGGCGCATAATACCTTATCATGTAAATAAATGTAGAAAAAATGCAGATTTTTCCACTTTAACCAATTTAGGTATTGATGAAACAAGCAAAAAGGCCACCACTACATCACAAACTTGTAGCTATAGATAAGAAAAAAATATGTATGTGGCTTTAGGAAA
>JAISPR010000068.1 GCA_031274765.1 Nitrososphaerota archaeon
CAGTTAAGCGGTAACCTGAGAAAAATTGTGTAAAAAAGAATTGTTAAATTTGTGGATATGTTAAAACCGCCTCAGGTATGCCTCAGATTTACTTGCTAAAAATTGTTTGATCTCGCAAATTATCGCCGAACTGTTCCTTAGGGGTCTGAGGTGTTGACTGTTTTTACGAGTCGTTCAAAGTCACTGTCATTTATCCATTCTGTGCGTAGGTAACATCGTATGCGTTCTTGGCTAAAGCCCAATCGTCGGGCTTCTTTTATGCAGTAGCGATATGCTTCAATTTCGGTGGGACGATCTACATAGGCATAGCGGGGGTCGAAGAGTTCTTTGCCTTCCATAAATTGTTTTACATGGCAAAGTTCATGGATTAAGTCGAGGTAGATTTCGGTTCGGTTACCGCTTTTTAGGTATTTTTTACTTATAACAAGATGGCCGTCGTTGCCGTCTACATACATGTAGCCGTTTATCCAGCTTAATTCCACTTTCAGTTTGTTTAACACTTCAGTTGTTTTGTTTCCAAAGATGGCTTGTACTGTGGGTATCTTATCAAAATTTTTAAAATATTCCAGAAAAGTTTTTGTTTGATTGCCTAAACATAGCGGGTTTGCTGGTAGACGATTAAATATGCGCATTATGCGAAACAGGTAATAGTCTATGCCTATCAAGATAGTTGCTCCTATTATTTGAAAGCAAAGAGGTATTCGAGTTTCATACCCCATCGAGTTAAATCTGAGAGATTTTCTATACTGCCTACACTGGCGTCGATGTTGTTGTGGATGGGATGTCTCCAGAGACTTTCAGGGCATAGATTGAATTGTAGGGGCACATGCATATTGAGATGGTAGGTTTGGCTTAAATCTTTAATTAACCGACCCGCCTGGCAGGCGTTTCGCGCATTGGTATAGCTTTGTAGGAGTTGAGTGGAGCCAAATGCGCCTACGCCATGCCAGACTGCGGCGTCTTCGGGGGAAGCCATCGAGTAGAGAAAGAATTGCGGTGATGAGGGAAGCTCAGAAAAATTGTAATCTGCATGTTTCTCGCCTGCAACATTAAACTTGTCGTCACATACAGCTATGGCTACGTCTTTTGGGTCTATACCATTTGGGTAGAGGACGGTTGTTTTGTATGTGATGGTGGCATCATGAAATCGGTTGTTTTCAAAATGCAGCTTGCCTCGAGCTGACCTTTTAGAGCCATAACCTTTTTTGGAGTGGGGCACAGTTAGAAGAGTAGAGCGTTTATTCATACTACGACCCATGCACTTGTATGCTTCTTCTATAGCGGTATAATTTTGGTTGCTTTTACTTATTATGTAGTGGAGTAAGCCATTTTTGTCTTCAGCTTTTAGAGTTGAGAGGGGCATACGTAAACTGTACAATGAGAGATCCATATCAAAAAGTTTGGAAAGTTCTGACAGTTGGTGATATTTGATTGAATCTACAAAATCAATATAGGACCCTTTGCTTGAACAAAGCGTTTCAGAGATCAATTCAATCTCTTTTTTTGAAATCAATGCATTATTATATTTTTTAATGTATGTATCATCAATTTTTAATCCTTCAGTTATAGCATTTGCCGCAGGAATGGCGCTTTGACCGCTATCTATAATGGATTGTCTTAGCGGATTCATCGAATAACGATCAAGTTCAACATCATCAGTGTTTAACAAAAAAGGCACAATATAACCCTTTGAAGATTTTTTGAGCTCCTCCATAAGCGTCACAGTATCCTCTTTGGTGGGCGTGTGTAGGCCATATTTTAAATAATAGTTGGCACAAACAGCAAGCATACGGATTCCAATAATTCCCTGTATCTCTTCAACTGTGAGCTGTGGATTAGCGTATTCCACAGACCCGCGGAGATAGAACTGTTCCTCTATAAATGGCACCGATACTTTTTTACCGTTAACATATTGGAACAAAGTAACCTTGCGGTTTAAATTCTGACCCTTCATAGCCATGGCACCTTCAACAAGGGTCTTCACTGTGGGAAAAGAAACTGCTAAGAAATTCTCAAGCAAAAATTTACAATGATCTTCCATAAATTACCCCCGTTCTAATGATTCAGACAAATATATGCAATCCTTCGCACTACTATACCCTAAAAACATTCTTGAAACAAAAAAAACTTCTCTAAAACCAACTTCAAAAAACAGACTGGAGAGCACTTTATCTTTTTTAGGGATTACCGTATATACACTCTTTGTTGATAATTCTGATAGCACTGATTTAACAAGAGCGATGGCAATATCGCCTCTTTGTGGACGACAAATTAAGGGACCAACCCATGCAGCTGTCTTGTAAACTGTAGCGGCAGCATACCCCAAAACTTTGTCATTCTCTGCTACATACCTACTTGTGTTTAATTCATCAAGAACGATGGATTCGAGCAGTTTTTGTCTGTTGCCGCCAAAAAAACAGCTGTCAAACCGAACTATATTTGATAACTCTGCATTACCAATTTTGGGTAGAGCATCGGCCCTAACTCTTGAAAGATTTGGTGCATGCAGAACAGAAAAATCGCTATCTATCCTAAACCCTAATTTGCCATAGAAACCTAAAAGATGCGGATACGCATAGAGCCCAACTGTTTTTACACCTTTAGAATGTAAATGGGTTATGGCATGATTAACAAGTGCGCTTCCGGCTCCTTTGTTACGGTACTCTTCACTAACAACAAGGTTGCCAAACCATCCGACTTTACCATAGCTAACACAAGTTGCTATACCCACATATTTTGCATCATCACATAGAAGAAAACAGCCACCAGATTCCAACGAAGCCATAAATATGAAATCCTCAACCGCCATATCCCAATTCATAGTATTAGCTAATTCCACAGCAAATACATAATCGGACTCACAGAGCGGTTTAATCTCAAACATACACAAGACAAACAACCATACACTATTATATTTCCTATACACAGACTCCTTACGTTCAACAACCTAACGTAAAACTACTACCCCCATATATCAAATTATGGTTCTCTATCAAACAGTATAGGATCAACAAGCTTCGGTGTGGCACAGTACTGTTTGCAACATTCGAAAATATAACAACGTTACTCTTTAACGTCGCGAACATTGCAGCCAACTTGATAAAAATCTAATTCAAACAAGAACCGAGCACAATCTTTACCGTGCAACAAAAACATATTATGCTTGCTATGAAATACTCCCAAGACGCATTCAAATCAAAATTTCACATTACCACCCCTGACAAAGTGAACACATCAATTTCAAACTACACAGAAGTCAAAACAATATCACTAAACGCCTGCAATGTATACCTCTTCATTTATTGCTGTATATGTGGGCTTGGTGAATTTTATCGGAGTTTTGCGCAGTCTGATTTAGATTCTAAAACCAACAAATGGAACCTACAAATAACCCAACTATCACGATAAGCATGCACAAATTTTGGTCTTTCGCTATTTCAGGTGGGTAATCTCAGTGACTTTTCTTTCCTTTCAACAAACAACAACGTTTCCTTCTAAAAACTTATGCATACCTTCCATATGTTCCACGCAACTACTAAAGCGTAACAAAGCTTTGTCCTCACCCACCTGTTTTGACGAAGAACC
>JAISPR010000130.1 GCA_031274765.1 Nitrososphaerota archaeon
ATGCTCAAAAAAATATTCGAAAAAATAAGAAACCCATTGTAAAAATAACCAAAAACACGCAACAACTGGTAATATAAACAATTCAAAGTATTTTTTTCCCAAACTGCCGAACATGAGTATATGCATTTTCGTCACTTCTAATCTGAGCTTCATTTTTTATGCACTCAGTTTGAATTATCAAAAAATAAATCCCACATATTTTTCAAATCATACGTAAAATTTAAATTATAAAAAGCATTCAAACTAAAAAACTTTAAAAAATCACACTCATGTAAAATAATCACTTACAGTAAACGCTACTACGAAAAACCTGTTTTTCTCAAAAAAGTCCATCAAAAATGAGATATAGTAGAAGATTTGAAAAACTCACCAGTTAGCAGTTTGGAAAAGTCACAAGGAGTTATTTATGTGACCTGTTGATGTTGAGAATTTAGACCCTTTGGCGTTCATCGATTGTATTTTTTGAACGCATAGGAGGCAAAAATTATGTACATGATTTTAGGGTAAACTATCAAATATAGGTTGTTATGCAAAAATTATTGTTTTTAACTATTTAATTTGATGAATTTGATCCAAATTTTCACATATGAAGAGCAATATTGTTATGGCTACAATATTTTAACACAATTAAGAGCTATGTCGCGGGTCGCTGCAATTGATATATATGCGAAGCCTACAGGAGTTTTAAAGTAATACCAACCGGGACCATTAACTACCCGCGGACTGCCTGCAGTTTGTGTCCAAGAACCATTTGGGTCGCCACTGTCACCAACATACATCGCCAATGTGCCTCTGCCGCCACATACGTAGACGGCAATAACTGACTTGGAGGGCAGTTCATGGTTCATTTCACCAATAAGCCATGCGTGGTCATTTGAAGTGCCGTTAAAATATGCATATCCTGAGGTTGCATTTATGATATCATTTGGGTTGAGAACACCTGAAGAGGTAACAATACTTGTTAAGTAAAGGTTTGGTTGTGTTGCGACTGGCGGGGCAAGATATACAAACAGTATAGTGCACAATAAAACTATGGGAATGATGATCATTGAGTTGTTTTGCATTTTTTTACCACATAGCCTGTAGAAATACCTTGTTTTGCTGAATATCAAGATACAATTTTTATTCTTAAAGGTTTGCATATTTTTGTCAAGTTCCATGGATCTCAGGGAATTTTGCTGTTTAAATTGGTTTATTTTCATAAAGTTGTTTGGAGGTTTAATCTGTTTATTGTGCGTTAATCACTCACGTTTGTTAGTTTGAGAAAAAAACGCGTTGAATTATTTACACCACATATTGTTGCGAGGTTTTGGTTATTTTTACAATAATTTTCTTGTTTTTCGAATATCTTGGCACAATTTAATTTTTGACTGTTTTATGTCAAACTGTCAAACGTAAGCAATTAGACATGACAAGTTGTTGTGTTCTATAAAAAGAAGATAAAAGCAATAGATGTGTAACAAAATGGACAAGCCTAAAAGGGAAAAACAGATGGGGAAACTGTCCATAAACTAGATTTTTTCGTGTTTTTAGCGGAAACGGACGGAGAAAAACAGCCCTTTTCTTGTTTTTCAAGGATTTTTATTAGTTTTCGGACAATCGGGGGGTTTTTATATTTTTATGCCTACGATTGGAGCTGGTGAGCAGATATTTTTCTTGAGGTTTTCTATGAGTTTAGTTTGCACTCATGATAGGCATTATGAGCAGATAAAATATTCATACAAACTAGCAAAAAGGGTTAAAAAAGAGAAAGAAAAAATCAGATAGGATAAGCTCCGCAGATTTTGCAGAACTGTATTTTAGTTTTTATGTAACTGTGGCATTTGGGGCATTCAACTGCATTTTCAACTTTAGGAAATACGTCTTTGGGTTTACCAAATTTTTTGCGGAAAACTTCATAGTAGAGTAATTGTTCTTGGTCTTGGATTTCTACATCATCTTCAGCTTTTATAGCAACTTTTCTTTCGTTGAATTCTTTGTCTTCGATAACATCGTTGAAGTAGGTACGCAGAGCTTCGGTTCCGGTTCCTTGTTCAAGGGGTGCTTTGGGCCGCCAAATGATGTCAGGTGGGAGAACGTCCTCGTAGGCTTTGCGGAGAATCCATTTGCTGTATTTGATGCCGTTGGTAAAGTTTATCTTGTATTTAATTGGGAGTTTCTTGGCCCAGTCCATGAATTCTGGATCGCGATAGGGGGCCTTGATTTCCATGCCAAGAGAGGCAGCCATCGGAAATGAGGCAAATCCCATTTCAGCCCACATTTCTTGCTGTTTAATTATGAACTGTTCTTCTGTTAGGTGGAACTGCCAAGGATATCCAAACAATTCGTCTAGAGCATCACCGGTGTAGACGGTTTTGATGCCACGGGATTTTAAGATTGTTAGACCGATGTAGACTGGGAGGCTGTTTCTGATTTCCATAGGGTCATATTTTTTGAGTGCTTCGACTGCTTGAGGATAGAATTTGTAGACGTCTTCTTTGCCAAATTGGTATGTTTCTTGGTTGAGGTTGAGGAGTTCGACCATTTTTTTGACGTATTCTGCATCTTTGGGTTGGCCGTGTTTGAAGGCTAGGGTAATGCAAGGGATGTCGGGTTTGTATTTGACTGCTTCATAGGCGATGATTTGGGTGTCAGTTCCAGCGGAGAAGAGAAAGCCGTCTGCGAGATTGTTTTTGACTACTTTGTTTACAAGGGTTTTGACTTCTGGTAGGAGCTTGTTAACTTCAGATTCGTTGAAGCTCATCTTTTATCACTCGATGTTAGTGGTGTCAGTTGCCGCGCATATAAAGTTAACTGGCACATGTAAAAATCGTTAAAACACAAATATATACTCATAAAATTGTTTAAAATATCAATAATTATGATGTTTTGCTAGTAATCTGTGGGTTAATCGCACTGTAAAACAGCGCAAACACATAGCAGTCCCCAAAACACTAGTAGAGTAGCAAACTTAAAAACCATCAATCACAGTACCAGTGCATGAGGTTTAGGCATTGAAAGTCAGTGTACTTCATATGGAAATCCGCAACAACATCCAAGATAACCTAATATCAACCAAAACAGCAGTTCTCAAAGCCGCCAAAGATAACCCCGCCCTTATCGCATTACCCGAATATTTTACTGTTCCCTGCTGCATGGCAAACTTTGCTGATGCTCCAAAAATAAGCAAAGAAACCTGCAACGTAACACTTGACTTTCTCCAGGAAATCTCCGCCAAAATCGGCAACATCTACCTCTTGGGCGGTTCAGTTCTACAAGAAGATAACGATAAATATTATAACACCAGCACCCTTTGGCAAAATGGTACAATGCTGGTCAAGTACAAAAAAATCAACCCCATACAAATCGAAGTTGATGCCGGTGTATCTCGAGGCAACACTCCAATGGTTATAGATACTACACTTGGCAGATTGGGCATGATTGTTTGCGCAGACAGCTTTGACCCAGAACTTGTCAAAAAAATAGCACAAATGGGTGCAGAAATCGTTACACTACCAGTAGCAGCTATGGGTGCACACCCCGTTGTTAAGGGCCACCCGCTAACCGAGGGTATTGCACGAAACTATGGCATGTTTATCCTCAAAGTGGGTAACGTCAGCTCCAATATGCGCGGTGGCAGAAGTGCCATAATTGCGCCATG
Source organism: Nitrososphaerota archaeon (assembly GCA_031274765.1). Taxonomy (GTDB): domain Archaea; phylum Thermoproteota; class Bathyarchaeia; order Bathyarchaeales; family Bathycorpusculaceae; genus Bathycorpusculum. The sequence continues at coordinate 3,641 of JAISPR010000130.1, forward strand.
GGGCGTAATGGGAGAGGTTACAGATGCGCCAAAAGACAGCATATTGACAGCAGATTTAGACATGGAACGCCTAAAAGACTACCGCCTCAAACTCAAACACTCCTGATTGCGTAAATTTACCAATTGGCTACAATAGCACAAAAAACAAAAGAGAACCAGTGGATTAGTAGATTTTTGTCCAGTTATCCAATATCTTTTGCATCTCAATAAATTCATAGCTGTCTATCCATTCACGAAAACTGTTATTGTGGACGGCAAAATTCGCGATTTGCCGAGCGTTTTCGGAGTCATGAACTAAAAGCAGAGTCGCTACAATATTGTGACGGGAAATATAGGCAACCGTTTTTAGGAGGGCTTCGAGTTTTTCATCAGTTGGCATTTCTGCACTGAGCTCCACCACAACGGGTTTTTTGAGAGTGGCAACAAAATCACGCACAATAGTGTCAACCCAATAATTAGTAGAATAATCCCGTGAAGAGAGAGGTACATGGAAGTAATCCACCAGTTGCGCAATGGCATCAAAATCTATCCCGAATCGCTCCTTGGCCAACACTGGGTCGGGAAACATTTCCACCGCAAAAGTGCCTCTGGTATGAGTCTTAGCTTCGGATAAGAAATTGGTTATCGTTTGGGCACGCCATGTCACTTGGTCCAAACCGCTTTTTTGGTGTTGTTCAATACATCTTTGGCAGGTACAAAAATCCTTATCGGCGAAATGATAGAGATTAAGAGTTATACCAGTTATATCCTGTTCAGATAAACTATCCAAATATGCATAGACTTTGGCCCGGTAATCGAGATTGGTTGGACATATGTAGTCAAAGGGCAGATTGTTTCGTCTGTTGCGTCTCAGTGCGGGCCCATATTTAGAGGTTTGAACAATTGATGGTTCAGCACGAATGGCTTTGGCATCGCAAAAAACAGTGACATCGTTTTGCATGCCCACAGCAGCTGGAAAAGCCTGCCCATCAGCCCACTTAGAATAGTAAACATGGAGATCATAACCCTCAACATGCTCTGGTTTGTATGTAACTAGCCCTATCTGCATATCTAACTACGCTCACAACAGATATATTCTTGGCGCTTATTTAATTGTTGATTCACATGGGCAAGCAATTATCACCTCTAATCATCGAGCTGTCCAAGTGTACACCGTGCACGGGGCAAATCTGTATAGGCGTCTGCCCGCAGGGCGCATTAGAAGAGGGAAAAAACCGCAAACCACAGATTATCGCAGTAGTGCAGTGTACGCATTGTGGAATCTGTGTGAATTTGTGTCCAAACAAAGCCATTACCTTAAAGGCCGCCAATCCCAAAGGGTAGCAAGAGGCGGCTGATTTGGAAGAGTTCCACCTAACTAAGGACACTAAGTTGTTTATCAGAGAAAATGTATTGGCTATAATTTGTGACAATGCTTTAAAGACGATTAGTTCAGCCATCTTTAATGGCGGGAGCAAACAAGTTAGAGCTGTTCTTAATGTAGGAGTGCCGGAAGGCTACAGTGATCTTTCGTTACATCTTGATCCATTACAGCTCATAGTGTCTTCTGCAGCAAAAGTGGGCATAGCCCAAGATTATCTTGCTATGGTTACAGCGGCTAAAATCAAAAACTATAGTCTTGTCTCCAAAAGAACCGCCGATTACACCGTCTGTGTTGTAGCCACTGCAGGTTGTTCACATGGGGAATCCAGTGGCGAAAACATGGCAGTAGACGAGATCACAGGAACTATAAACATAATTGTTTTCATTGAGGGTAATCCAACCGAGAGTTGTATGGTTGCTGCGCTCATAACTGCAACTGAGGCTAAATCTGCTGCTCTTCGGGATTTTGATGTGCGTAGTCGTTACACAGGTGATTCGGCTACAGGTTCCATAACTGATGCGGTCACCATTGCCTCAACTGGCAGGGGTAGAGAAGTTGTTTTGGGTGGACCGGCCTCAAAATTGGGCAAGCTTGTTGGTTATTGTGCTCGAAGAGCAGTTACTGAGGCGTTACTAAAACAGGAACCGATTTGGGCAAATCGAAGTGTGTTTGACAGATTAGAGGAGCGGCATTTGTCTCTTGAGAAGCTGAGCTCAGAGGTGTCTAAAGTGGAGGGGTTAGTTATAAGCACTAAAGAGTTGGCAGGAATTTTGAGGGGTAAGCCTCAGATGCTTGCGGCGCTTTTGGCAGCGGTAAAAATGGATGATGATTATAATAAAAATTTGTTACCCAGTGATTTTAAGACTTGGGAGGCGGCATGTCAGTGTTCTGAAATAGACCAAGATGTAGCCGGTTATGGTGCAGTTAATTTGCCGCCTTTTGTGAGGGCAGAGTTGATTAAAATTATCAAGGCAACCCGTAGTACAAGTTAAGCGGGAATTTGGCCGCATCGTATGTTTTAGAATGGGATAGTGGTTTGTTTGTTTGGTTGGTTGGGCGGGTTTTTAATATCGTTTGGCTTGTAATAGTAGTTGTTGGTGTAGGTTAGTTATTGAAAGAGAAGTGGTTATAATGTGAGATTTGTTCAATGTTGACTGTGTAGTTGTGAGGATAGGAGTTAGTGGATAGGAGTTTCCTAATTTCCCGGATTTATTATACACAGGTTGATGGAAATCCATGAAAAGAACCGGAATTATAAAAATACCTGTAAAATACGCCTTAAACAATATGGCCTATGTATAATTAGATCTGAAGTATACACATGTTTTGTTTAATCACTAAACGTTGTTTGAGGCGTTTTTTAAAAATCAAACGCATTTATCAAATGGTTCTCGCACTTGTGTATAAATTTTGCGGGAATTTAGGGAGTTTATTTTGCTGTCTAATTGGCAGTGTTACCTATAGGGAATCAGGGGATTGTCAGATAGAGTTATGTTACAGTTTGGGTTTTGGGTCAAATAAATTTGAATCATATAACAATTGTTGTTTATCAAAGCATTTTATTGATATATATTAGAGGTTTGAAGATTAAAAAGAGAGAAAAATAAGAGGGGAATTATAGGTAGAGTTTTTCCCAGCGGGCAAACAGTTCCAAAACGTCGTCTCCGCGGTGGTCTTTTAGAAACTCGCGGGTTTCTTTATCGGCGGCGGCTTCTTTTTGGAACTTTTGGATGTATTCTGCTTTTTCTGCCAAGAAAATAATGCCGTCTATGTCTTGACGTGCGACACGGGTGGCTACGGTCATGATTTGTTTAGTTGGTGCAACTGTGTCCCAGGTTTCGTTGGGTCCGCGAACATAAAAGTTGACAAAGACGGGTTTTTTGAGAATGCTCTTAAAGCCTCTTGCGATGGTTTCCCAGTACCAAGGTGTGGGATAGGCTTTGCTAAACATGGGGATAACAAAGTAGTCAGCGTATTGGGCCATGGCTTCAAAGTCGTAGCCAAAGCGCACCTTGCCCAGCAAAGGGTCAGGCAGACAGTTAACAAAGAGCGGTTTGCCAGAAACAATTTCTTTGACTTCGGCAAGGAAGTCCGTGACTGTTTTTGCACGCCATTCAACCCAGCTTAAACCGCTTTTGGCTTGCGCTTCGATGCATCTTGGACAGGTGCAAAAACCTTGATCTGCAAAGTGTTGGCTACTGATGCTTATGCCAGGAGTCTGTTTGGCAGATTCTTTGATGATTTTGAGGTTATACTCGCGAGCTTCGGGATTAGTCATGCAGACAACGTCCCATCGGAGGTTGAAGCGTTTATTTGTGCGTAATGCAGGACCAAAGCTGCTAACAGATACCCAGTCAGGGCGTTGGGCTGCCATGTTGTTGTCGCCAAAAACCGCGATGTTTGTGTACATTTGAGGGTTTACTTTTCCGACAATTCCAGATTCAGATTTTTGTCGGTAAAAATTGTAGTCGACGCCTTCAACAGGCTCAGGTTGATATAGAAATACGCCGAATTTCAAGTCTAATACACCATGATTTTACCAAAACATGACTTTGCAACCTTATTAAGTCTTCGCAGAAACTTGCACACTATCACAGACAATAGATTATGTTAAGTAATTTTATGTTCGGGTTGAACTTTACAGGTCGCTAAAAACAAAAATTAGAAGACACATGCTTGCTTTAGCACAGACACAAGCCGGTGTTACTGCGGTCAGGAGTGGTTTCAACTCCATTGCCACTTTTTGCAAGAGTGCATTTTTACAAGATTTTCAGAAAAATTTATCCATTAACGTTTACACAAGGGTTTATTTGTAAACAATGTAAAAAATAAATATTAATCGTTAAATTTTTTCAAATAACAGTACCAAAAATTTAAAATAACACATAACACTTTTAAATATGAAGAAATGAATTGAAAAAAACCCCAAACAAACCCATAAAACAAGAACTAATATTTTTCGTTAAGAACCGCCAAAATTGCTGAAACAGTAAATTTTGAATGGTCAATATTGTAGAGTTCAGTTAAGCTAAGGTCTTCATTTCGACAACTCAGCCTAATTAAACCCTTGAGCAATATTCGATTTTCAGGCGTATCTTCAGGCACATTATAGCTCAATGCATTATTTTGTAAATTATTTTCCTTTCCCAACCCGTCTTTAATTTGTTTTTCAAGTAAATGAATAGTTTTTTTATATCGCGCATCAACAATTAATTTCTCAAGCAACTGTGCAGTAAAGGCCATACCGGAAAAAGCAGCCGCCGCAAAAGAAATCATAATTGCAATACCATCCTTTGTTGGAAGCCAATTGGAAAACAAACCAATAAACAAAATCAACTCCAATACAAGAGTAGTAATTGCAATTAACCAAAGAATATGCTTAAACGTACCAATATCATAGCGGCCAAATATTTTAATTCTATTGACATCTATCCAATTGTTTAGATTTAAAATATTTGACTGCACATACACCTCATCTACAGGCGATTTCAACAAATTATAACAAATAGACATGCAACTATTATTTCAAGTAAAACTACCTCTTAAATATTATCTTACACCCAAATAAAGAAGCCCAACATGATTTTCACAAATACAATCAAACAAAACAGCCAGCACCAAAAATAATCTACAACACTAAAACATTCTGAGTTCTCATTTTTTCTACTAAGTACCCGGGTTGAATTGCCAAAATTCAAGCCATACATATTTTTCAAGCCATACAAAATATCTAAACCAAAAAAAGTATTCAAACTAAAAAACTCTAAAAAAATCACCCACGTAAAAAACAATTATTTTTAGTAAAATGCTACTGAGAATAGCTGTTTTTCACGAAAAAATCCATCAAAAATAGGTTATAATAGAAAAATTGAAAAACTCACAAAAACATGCACTCACCCTCACATAACTAAATTTTTCACTCATTTAAAATAAAACAAAAAATAAAACAACAACACACCACCTACAAACCACCCACACACAAACACAACCACACCAACACAACCCATTAACCCAAACACCACCATAGCACAAAAAGTTAACATAACCCAACACAAGTTAAGTGCCTTTTACACAAACATTATATTGCGTTTAGCCGTTAAATCACCTCCAGGGTAACAGACGTGAATATTACACTCATCAACCCGCCATATCCTCCAAATGCCCATTCCCACCCCGCATTCATACCATTGGGTATTGCATACCTGGGAGCAATTGCCGAAAAAGCAAACCACCAAGTCAACGTCATCGACTGCCAAGCCGAACATTTAACCACAGAAACATTCAAACAACGCATCAGCAAAGAAAAACCCGATGTCATCGGTATAACTGCAACAACACTCCTCTACAATTCTGCAAAAAACATCCTCTTAGCAGCCAAAGAAGAGCACCCAAACACCATCACCATGATGGGAGGAAGCCATGTTTCATTTTGGGACGAAAATGCCCTAAATGAATGCCCCGCCATTGACATAATCGTGCGTCGAGAGGGCGAAATCACATTCAAGGAGTTACTTGAGCGTCTACAAAACAAACAGAGCTACGCAAACGTATTGGGAATAACCTATCGAGGGGCAGATGGTAAAATCATGCGCACCGAAGAACGCCCCTTTCTACATGACCTAGATGTTCTACCTTCGCCAGCCTATCATTTACTACCCATAGATGCGTTTCACCGTATGGGCAAAACTATTTTCCCCTTAGTCACCAGTCGGGGGTGTGTGCAGTGGTGTGATTTTTGCAGTACGGTACGTATGTTTGGCAGGGGGTATCGCATACGCAATCCCCACAGGGTGATAGATGAAATGGAAATGTTGCATAACAAATATGGGGAGAGTCAGTTTACTTTCTATGATGATGCCTTCACTATCAATCGTCAACATACCCTTGCGATGTGTTCAGATATTGAAGCTCGGAAACTTGATGTTGAATGGGATTGTGAAACAAGGGTTGATGCAGTTGATAAAGAGTTGCTTGAGAGGATGCATAAAGCGGGTTGTATAACAGTTTGGTTTGGTGTAGAGTCGGGTTCGGAGAAAATTTTGGGTAAAATGCATAAAAAAATTAATCGTGACCAGGTTCGAGATGCTTTCAAGGTGGCTCAAAAGGTGGGGTTGATGACGATTGCGAGTTCAGTTATTGGTTTTCCAGGGGAGACTGAGGAAACGGCTTGGGAAACGGTTAATTTTATCAATTCGCTTAATCCCGATGATATTGGTTGTTATATTGCAACGCCTTATCCAGGGACACCTATGTATGAAGAAGTTGTCAGAAATGGTTGGTTACGGGTCACCGATTTTGATAAATATGATACGGCCACGCCTACATTTGAGACTCCAGAGTTGGGTATGGATAAAATTCGTGAAATTAAATATAAAGCGCATCAAAAATTCTATTTACGCCCAAGTTATGTTTTTAGAATGATGCGCCGGGGCGGAACTTATGGTAAGTCAGGGTTAAAGACCTCAGCAGCTTATGCACTGCGGGCTATGCATATAAAGCTCTCCTAATTCTTTTTTTAATTCAACTTTTAAGATCTCAAACCCAAAGCAAAATATTAGAAATCCAGACTGCGCAAAAGTCAAAAAACAACATATTAAACACTACAGACAGCTACCCCCTATTGCTGTATGTAGTGGTCTTGATAAATTTTATCAGAGGTTTTGCACAATCTAAATCATCAATTTCTTGTTATTTACAGCAACTTGAATAATATTTCGGCCTTTCACTATTTTAGATGAGTGTACTCAGCATTCTTTCTCTAAAAACGTATTTATGTTTTCCACATGTCCATACAACTAATACCACAACGAAACTTATTGACCCAACTCACCTAATTTGACGAAGAACCTTATTGGTTTCGCTATTTCAGGTGGATAATCTCAGCGACTTTTCTTTCCTTTCAACAAACAACAACATTTCCTTCTAAAAACTTATGCATACCTTCCATATGTTCCACACAACTACTAAAGCGTAACAAAGCTTTGTCCTCACCCACCTGTTTTGACGAAGAACCTTATTATTTTCCAGTAACCACTCTTTGTTGAACCAACACGTCGGATAACATTCTTTTTTTGCAGACTATGTAAATACCGCTGTATCGTTCTGCTGGACTTAGAAAGAAGTGTTGCTATTTGTGCCGCAGTTATTGTAGGATTCTCAGTCAATGTTGAAAGGACAACCTGCCCCATTTCAGTTCTTACGACGTTTCTTACGACATTAAGGTTTGTTTTTGTCGTAACAAATTGCTCATTGGGACGATGGAACACAACAACAAAGCCTTTTTTCAGCATCTGAAACTCTACAGTCACGCCTTCATTTTTACAGGCAACAGTAATACGCTTTAAGCCTGTGCCAAAACTCTCTATATCTTTTGAGTAGTACATAAGTTGCGTCAAAAGCGGATTCCGCTTAATAGAGCGCTCATAACCCTCAATGAAATCCTGTGGAGTTAAACCCTCAGGAAATGTACCGGGATTATATATCTCAATGCGATCGCTATAAATCGTAATTTCGTTAATTTGTGATGAAGTATAAAGTCGATGACAATAAGAATTGACCAACGCTTCTCGTATAGCATCCATGGGTATTTCGGGGATTTCTTTGCGTTGGACTGAACCATCAAACACTATTCGCCAATGGATTGTTGCGGATGTATTTTTCTGCAACTTCAACCAAAGTGATAACATTCCCGCTTTCTCTTTTAATGTCATTAAATGTGAGCCGTTCAGTTCCAGCAAAAATCGCCATTTGCACTTCAAACATAGGCGATTTACCAAATAATACATATGCAACGTTTTTTAGTTGGTTACCCTCAGTTAGATTAAGTCTGCGAAGAGTGCCCTCTTTGGTTGTGTAGGCAAAATCAATACGCTTGGCACTGTTTGCACGTTCAAGATACTTCTTTAAGGTATCCTCATCTATTCACCTATTGTTTTTTCGAACAAATCATTGTCACAAGTATTGTGACTGGTATTTTTTTTAAGAATATAACTTTCCAATTCTGCTGGAACTAATACTTGGTCCTCGTCGGCGATACGGATATATGCTCATCCAAAAACGTAATAAGGAGTTTCTTCGCCCGTAAACTCGATGTGGATACAGGCTTTTTCTTCAATGAAAACTTGGTTTATTTCGGGATATGTTTTCGGTTCTATATGGTTGGCGATTGCTTGGCTAACATCGCGAAGGGTTTTTCAGAAATATCCATACCAACAGGGGTTCCATAGTTTCGGATGCCAAAATATAATTCGTCATAACTGTGTTTATTGAGCATAGCGACTATTGAGATTATACCCTCACTGAACTCTGCGGTAAAGCGCTTGAATTCCAGCGTTTCGCTTTCTTTTCCGAATTTCACAAAGAACCCCCTTGCTCCAAGTTAACATTGTTTTCTCAGGATATCCCTTTGTGTATATCCACTTGGGATGCACTATGTTCCATATTTGTCTTATATTCAGTTAACATAAGTCACATAAATTAATTGTTACCGACAGGTCTCATTTTTTGTCACCCATTTTTGCGCTTCGGGGTTTGGTTTTAGTGGAAGCATGTTTGTGTTTGTTGTGTTTGTTGATTGTTGTGGCTTTCAGTAAACAGTTTGACTAAAAGGTATCGGCTCTTTTTTTCGCACATATTGGCAGATAATTTTCTAAAAAATACAAATTCAGACTGCGCAAAAAGTCAAAAACGATAGCACTAAACATTACAGATAGCGCATATCCCTTCATCTATTGCTGTATGTAGTGGTCTTGGTGAATTTTATCGGAGTTTTTACGCACCCTGAATTTAAAACATCACCATCACAAGTGAAATTCAGATGTATCAAAAAATATTAAAAAAGCATGTCTCGATTATATAAATTCGTTAACCATAAAAAAATAACGCGCCGTATATTTTTAAAAATATTTGTTTTTTAAACATGTGCCGCAATGAACACATACACAAATAAACCATGAAAAATAAACACATTACCACAAAAATCCTGTATGTACAAAACGCACAGAGTTTAGATTAAGTTACGAAGCCATATTTGGAATTCTACAAGGAATCATTTTTTGACATCATTAACTTTGTACTATAAGAGATTGAAGGACATGACTTTGAATGGTTCCCAATTCGAGCTCAGCAACAGAGTTTCTTTGATGTGATTTGCTGCCACTACTTTGTAAAAACCTGAATTCCCAGAGTTTTTTTAACCTACTAAGCAGTTCATAAAAATGTTTGAACAAAATTTTCACTTAGCACACGTATATGCGGTAAATGTTGCAAATCATATTTGTTACAAAATTTTCCTCTTTTTGTAGGTTAAAAAAAAATTTAACCTATTAATGCGACGTTTATCGGACCGTCTTCACACATTTACGCGTTTTCATCGCGTTAAATATGTAGGTTAAATTTTTTTCGGGAATTCAGGTAAAAACTCACTGACGGCAGTTTGGGAAAAAAATACTTTGAATTATTTATATTACGAGCGATTGTATGTTTTTTGATTATTTTTACAACAATTTTCTCATTTTTCGAATATTTTTGGGTGACAATTTAATTTGACTATTTTAGGTCAAACTGCCGAATGTAAACAAAAGGGCAACGTAATTATATAAAATCATTAACCAAAACACGAAACTTACAGTACCATAACCGTTTATCAACTAGGGTTTGGCACATCAGATACATGTAATTTTCGAATAAATGCAACGACCCCAAGCACTATCACCAAAATACTCAAAGAAACAACTATAGAAGTAAAGTTGATTCCAATAGGAGAGAGACCTAAGAGTAAACCAATTAAGCCAGTTAAGCCAAAGCTCAATGCAACAGATAACACTATCTCTTCAATGACATCTAGTTTGTTTTTGCCAATGAAGAGTATTTTTACTAGACAATAACCGGGTATAAAGGCAATGAATATAAAGGCAAAAATGTAGCGTGGAATCAAGATGTAGGAGAAAGTATCGTCACTTGGGGCAGGAAGAAGATAGATTACAAGCAGAGTTAGAGCTGTGAAAACAAGGATAATTGAGAGCCAGGTAGGGGGTTTCAGGGTGAGCACGCTTTAAAAAAAAATAAAAATAGGAGGGGGAAAGTTTACATGAAAACTTTGTAAATCGGGTGGGTTTCATCGGCTGGTCTTGTGCCTAAGTCAGATGCTGCAGATGCGATGTATGTGTCGGTGATGGCGGCTGCTGGGAAGACCCATTCGGCTTGTTCAGCTGGTCCTATCATAAGCCAGTTAGCGCCTGCCATTTGCATGATAGTGTTGGTTGAACAGACGGTTCCTTTACGGAATTCTTTGGCAATGTTTGCTTTGACCCAGCCCATGGTTGTGACGACGTTTCCGCTACCTAAACCGACGGGGTGACCATACTTTTCTTTCATGATGGGTATGGCTCTTACAGATGTACCCATGTCTGGTTCGAATGCTGGGACGGCTGTGTCGACGAGGGGTTTTGTGATACCACCTTTTTCGGCTAGTGCTAGGGCTTCGACAAGAACGTTCATTTTGCCTTCAAGGGTTGTGTCTTTGGGGTCATCGGCTAGAACAATTGACATTTTGATGCCGCTTGCTTTGAGGTTTTCAAGTTCAGCGTCTGTTACTCCTTTATAGATGGAGTTGTAGAGGCATATATCGGTTAGTCCCATTTTTTTTGCCAGATTTGCTGCGGCCATGCGAGTTTTTGGACCCATGGCGTCAAGCATGAGGGGGGCATCGGTATGTTTCGGGACAAAGTCGATGTATTTTTCGAATGCAATCTCAGTTGTTCCCACGATGTCTAGTGCGAATTTTACGCCGGTGATATCGCTTTGTGTTTGCATTGTGTTGATGAGTTGTTCTGCTGCTTTGGCATCAAAAATGCCTTTGTTGGCGTCTTGGACCATTTTTTGGCCCAGCCAAAAGATAGAACCGATTAGAAAAGTTGGGTTCTCGCCTGGTTGGCCGCCGACTTTGACGTTACCAATTTCGTATGTTTTTTGCGGGGTATCGAATTTAAAGGACATAAGGTCACGTCTGAGATTATTTTTTGAGTGCTTTCTTTGCGAGCTCGGGAGCTTCTTCTTTGTTTTTACCAAAGAGTGCGCCAAATGCGTCTGCGTCTTCTTTTTTGACTGCTGCACCACCCATGATGATGCCGACTTTGTCTTTGAGACCGGCAGCTTTGAGGAGTTCATCGAGTTTTGCTAGGTTGTTTTTTGCTGGAACGGTATTAACTGAGATTGCGATGAGGTCCGCGTTGTTTTCTTTTACTTTGTCAATAAATACTTGGGGGGCGACGCTTTTTCCGGCATCGATGGTTTTGAAACCGGCGCGTTTTAGGGTACGGCGGACTGCTTCTTTTGCTGTGTCATGCATGTCTGGTTCGATGTTACCGATAACTACTATACCTAAGGGATTACTTGGTTCATCTGGTTCTTTTTCCATCATAGATTTAAGCCACGACATATTAAACACCTTTCTGTTTGTATACTCTGGGCTTTTTATACTCGAATTCCATATTTAACCTTTTACTAACAAATCAAACGATGTGTATTAAGCGGTAAAGTAAATGCTACGATCAAACAAAATATACCTCTTGCTAATGGCTATCTTTGCGTTCTCGTTTGTGTACCGTGTGCTTCTGATGCTCTGGGCAGGGTTCCCGCCAGGCGCAGACATCGGTTTGCACAATAGTGTAATTTACTCCATCATCAACACTGGGCCAACGAATTTTCTCTACAATCACTATCACATAGGCGGCGGCGTCTCATTGACTTTCCCGGGTTACCATATCTTTACTGCGGGTGCAATGATGCTAACAGGGCTCCCTGAATACCTAACGCATGTAATTGTTGTGTGTTTTTTTTCTTCTCTTACTGTGATATGCATTTTTTTAATAACCAAAAAATCCTGGTCCACCTCTGCTGCGTTAATAGCGGCTTTTTTAGCAACGATTTCACGCTTTGATCTGGAAATGTTACTCTGGGCAGGGTACCCCAATATCATAACCTTGATGCTGATTCCACTAACGTTTTACCTCTATATGCAAAAAAATCGTTTCTCAAAAATACCTTTTTTAGTATCAACTTCTATTTTGGTTGCATCGCTGTTTCTAACGCACTCGTTAAGTGTTGCCATGTTTGGAGGCATAACGGTTGCAGTTGCACTTTTTGTTGTGCTCTATCCCAAAAAGTTTGAGAGTACAAGAAAAACCGCCCTGTATTGGCTCTTGTCCATAGCTTTGGGGGTAGTTCTGGTTTTACCCTTTTTAGTTCAGGCGATTCCAACATATCTGAGCCAGTATGGTTCAAGTGAGATCACCGGAGCAACTCTGGCAGCCCGAATATTGCCCTTAGAGATTGTACTTCCGCTTTTTGGTGTTTTTATCGCGTTTTTTGTATTTTCCAAAAAATTCTACAACAAAATCTTGACTCTGCCAGCGTTCTTTCTTTCTCTGTGGGTATTTCTACCCCTAATTCTAACCCAGAGCTATCTGATAGGAATTCCAGTTGACTATAACCGATTCATGTATTTTCTTATCCTGCCCACACTGATATTTATGGCTGTGTTAATTGATTATGGTTCAGCTTTTTTTGCAAAAATAATAAACACTCACTCAATAAATAATACAAACTACCTAAACCTAAAACGCATCACCTCTGCCTTAACTATAAAAAGACTCTACATAATTTTTGCACTATGCTTTTTGCTCTTCTCATTTGTAGCCATACCAATCTTTATGACCCCCGCCCTAGAAACAGGCCACACCATCCAAAATTTCTACCAGGCCATGACTCCCCCGGGCTGGGATGCAATACAGTGGGCAAAAACAAACACCCCCCCTAACGCCGTATTTGTGGCTGACGCATGGTATGGCTGGTGGTTTAGCGGATTTGCCCAAAGACCAACTCTGAGCGCTGTTGACCCCCAATACCTAACAGTTAACCGCGAAGTTGACAACGCAACATTTGCCCGAACCCTCCTTGACACTAACTATATAATCGACAACGGCTACATCCAAATCCGCAATGACGGCGGATACATCGCACGTCACAACCCAGAGATTTTAGTAGTACAAAACTGGACCTACTATCCCCAATCATTTTTCAACTTTAACAATGAAAATACAAAAATCGAATATCAAATCAAGGGCCACAGCCAACCAGCCATTAACATAGCAGAACTCCCTGTGAAAGATATGCAAATAGAAACCAATACCCAACAAGCCAAAATAACCATTGTGCACGGCAATGACCACTTCAACTACACCGCCACCGCAACAATCTATCAAAACGTCCGATTTGCCAACTTGACCACAACCCTTAGTAGCCTACATCCAGAAGTAACCTTTAACCGAATACACATCAACATAGAAACAACTGGCTTCCAAATACCCAACAACAACCAAGCAACTATTGCCATAGTTGAGACAGGCACCAAATCCTTTGGTCAATTAATTTTTAGCACTCCCCCTGAAAACGTCAACCTTATCACAGACGGCACCCCCAAAATCATCAAAACCATAGAATTAACCTATTTTCTAGCGGACCGCTCAGAAGGAGAAATCCAAATGCTCTCAGGCGCATACTCCGCATCAAACAACCCAACCCTCTACACTAACGCCGTAGCCATAAACGATGCATTTAGCCAAATAACAATAGACAATCTAACCACCGCCCTGCAACCAATGGAAAAAAGCTGCAACTGGACCAACTTTGACTACCGCACAGAACTCCAAACAAGAAACATCGCATATGTTATCTGGCGTCTTAGTGATAGCACAGAAGCAGAAATTATACCCAAGTTTAGCCGGGACCCCATGTTTAGCCTTGTGTTTATTAACAAAGAAGTTGCAATCTTTAGAGTAAACGGGGATTCCAAGCAAACTTGAACCTATCTGCATTGATACAAGCTATGCTAAAAGATAAAAAGAAACTTGAAATTGCCTTCATATCAGTCTTCTCAGCAGTTATGGTAGTTTTGTTCTATTCAGTTTTATCGATGAATGGTGTAATTTTAGGTAACGACCCGGCAGTACATCTTGAGAAAGCTAGGATATTTTTAGCTGAGGGGCAAATACCCTTGGGTAATCTAGGCTGGACGCCTCCGCTCTATCAAATTGTACTTGCCATGTTCATATCCCTTAGCGGTGCGGTCAATATTGTTGAGCTTATTTTTCTTGTCAAGGTCCTAACGGTTCTTGTTAACTGGCTCATGATTATGGCGGTGTACCTGTTGGCCTCCAAGGTGTTTACTAAAAAAACAGGGGCCCTTGCGTCGGTTTTGTTGTTTTTTTGTTTTCCAGTGTTTGAGCTCAATCAATGGGGCGGCTACACTAGTGTTTTGGGTATTGCGTTTTTGATGCTTCTTTTGCTTTATTTGCCTTTGTCAGTTGAAAAGTTTAGATATTTGATAGTGACGTTTTTTGCTGCGTTTTCGGTTGTGTTGGCGCATCAGTTGGCAACTTTTTTAGCTGTGTTGATTTTGTTGCCGATTTTAATTTATATGCTCATAAAGTCGCGGGGAGCATCTCTTAAGGTTTTAGTTGCGTTGATTTTTGGCGGGGGGATAGTTTTTTGTCTCTACTATTTAGGTGCTATGATAGGTTATATTGGGGTGATGTTGGAGCATTTGTTTTTTAGTCAAAAAACCTATGTTTATCAAATAGGTGCCACGACGCTGGATGCGTTTGTTGTTAATTTTGGGTTCATTTTGCTCTTAGCTATAGCAGGGGTTTATTTTGCCTACAGACAGCTAAGAGCTGCTAAGCGGCTAGTGTTTTTTATAGTGCTAAGTTCTGCGTTGGTTATTCCGTTTATATTAGCGGAGTCGCATCTTTTTGGTTTGTATATGCCTTTTCAGTGGTTTATCTATTATTTGGTGCCGCCGTTGGCTATTTTTGCGGCGGTTAGTGTGAGTTATATTTGGTTTTGGCTGCCAAGGTTTTATGTTAAGCATCGATTTATTTTTCGTAAAACTTGGGTTAAGGGGATTGTTGTTTGTTTGATGGTTGGGGTGTGTTTGGTAGTTGCAGTTCGCTTAGATGTGGTTTATGGGAAAATTCTTGAGGCAGGTACGTTTTATGCCACCACAGATCTAAAAGCCTATGATGCGGGTATTTGGCTCAAAAATAATTATCCAAATAGTGCAACAGTGGTGGTTACAGAAGTCCCAGGGTTTTGGTTTCAGATATTCTCAGATAGACCAGTAATTGCTCAAACTAATCCCATTATTGAGCGGAATTTGATTGCAGAATCTGTGTTAACGCTGTCTTATGAGATAGAGCATCCTCAAACTTTGCTTAAAGCCTATGGTGCAAAAGGATACATCACAGATGAAAATTATGTTTCCATAGATCATGTTTGGAACCGGGTCTCTTATTTTTCTACAAACGGAGACTTTGTGTATTACACTCAAGACGGCATTGAGCATGAGTTACCGCTCTCAGATTTGAGCAAACAAATTACTCTTGAGAGACAGGGAAATAGCAAGAAACTCAACTTTAGCTACACCGATGAAAAGTTTATAGTGACCAAAACAGTTCAGGCGCAAAACAACAATTATGCCTTTAATGTTACATGGACGCTTACGCCTCTTATGAGCACAATATCTAATGTTACTTTGTATCTTAGCACTTTTTTTGATCTGCGCTTTAATTTTGATAAGGTACAGATTCCCCAGGCAATGGATTGGGTTAATCCCTGGGATGCAGATCCCATAAGAGTAAGCAAACAAGAAACCGATGACACTCAAACGGACTGGGCAGTTGCTAACTTTTTAAACACGGACCTCAAAAACGGCTATATGGGACTCTATGATAGTCAAAACAACATTGCCTACGCATTTAACTTTACCGATAAACCTGCATGGGGAAACATTGGGGCCTTAGCTAACCGACAGATTGATGCGGTACGATTCGAATATGCCCTTGGAGATATTGGCACTAACCAAACAGCACAATGCACATATCAAGTTTTAACGCTTGCAAAAGATAGTTTTTCACAACTTGAGCCTGAGAACTTGGAAAATTTGCTAAGCCAGTCAACCCCCGAGTTTTTTGTAGGGACACGCGATTACCGGGACTATATCTGTGAAAATAACATAGGCTTCATGGTCTATGACCGAAACCAACTTGACACCCAAATCATCAATAGCAAAATCCTCCAACTAGTCTACTCAAATGACCGCTATATTATCTTTAAAATTCAGCTTGAACAATAAACAGCACTATAAAAATATCAACTAACTTAAAAAATACCCCAGGCTACAATCAACCAGATAACAAACAAGCAACATCTAAAAACAACTCACATCCCATAAAAACCAAACCAGAACAACCACAACCCTCCAATCAAAAACCTCTACACCAATAAGAAAATGTATCATACAATCCAAAAATAAACACGCTACACAAATCAGATAGAACGAGAGATTTTCTTTTTCTTTGGATCGACTTTTGTTTTATTACGCAACCACATACCCTCACTTAAAAACAACCCCATAGCAATAAGCGTTGTAGCCATCAAATAAATCAAATAAACATTGGGCAATTGATTGAACTGAAAAACCGTCACAAACATAACCCCTATCTCCATGAGCAGTATGCCGGCAAAGAAAAAAGCATAAAAAATCAGCCGTGGCACCAAAATCTTTCCAACCCAAAAATATCCACTGATGCCAACTTTTTCCTTAACGATATATTCACCATAGGAATTTTTACAGATTAACCCTGCAGACTCGAGTTTTTGCAGATGCCAATGCGCAACACTTGGACTACTAAGATCAGCTAACCGCACAAGTTCACGAGGACCCAAGGGTTTGTCGGCTCGGATCATACAGGAGTAAATATTTAGGGTATTGCCTTCTAGGCTCTCGGTGGTAGCCATCTATTCTCCTGCCTGTTTGATGTAGACGTCAACACCATCTGGGCAGACTTGGAAATACTGACCAGTCAATAGTGCTGCATCATATAGGTAACCCTTAGATGTTTGCTGCAAAGTCAGGGTTTTTATCACTGTTGCAGTGTGGGCAGTATTTGTGAGTGTACCATTAATTGGTTCAGTCGTTATGTAGCTGGTAACAAAACCATAGATATCCACAACACCATACTCTAAGACACCCGCAAGGCGGGTATTGAAATCGTCTCGGCTCATAGATTCAGTTCCATTGATGCGCACAAGCCTTGACTGGTAGGGTAACCAGGTTCTATCAAAGCCGCGGCCGCCAATGTAGGTATAGGTAGCCCCGCCTAGTTGCCACCCCATGATGGGAGCGGTGGTAATTGTGTTTGCACCATAGACTGAAACAGAGGGGGTTAATATCAAATTAGAAAGGGTGTTGTAGGCTAAGAAAAAGGGTTGGGGAGTGCGATATCTTATCTGTTCAGTGACATCTACCCAAGAACCATTGAGGTAGATATGGGTTGCAAATAAACCCGATCCGTCATAATATTCAGCAATGGGAACCCCCTCTATCCACATACCCGTATCGGTAGCATCAGGGGGTAATGGAGAAACATCAGACAAAACGGTATGGTCAGCATTTAGTATGGTTATGAGATTAGAGGGATAATCAGTACCAGGTATCCAGGTTTCACCAATCCAGTCACCAGCAAGATAGAGGCCCTCAACAACCCCGCCTCTACTAGAGGCTCTATTGTAGGGTGGATAATCGTTGAGGTTTCGGTTTATGTACATGCCGCCCAAGGCTGAATCACGTTGTTCGATATGTTGCGCAGCCACAAATCCGGTTTCATATAAATGACCATCTCTATCAGAGCAATTTGTGATATTGGTGATTATAGTGTAGCCAACCAGTAGTTCGGATGGGTTTTGTTCAATTACACTAAACTCTGCATACACGACATCTATCTCAAAATATGCTTTGGGCCCCTCAATAATTCTTGGAAGAGACTGAATATCTACCATAAGCATGGGGGCTGCAAAAGCTGTTCCGGCTAACAAAGCCAAAACAGCAACGGCGACAAGTTTTAGCTTAAAGTCCATAGGCTCACGCCAATACAATATGGAGAGGCCTTATTAGCTCTGACTATAGAACGAAATGTTCTATCCCAAGAACACACAACAACACAACAAAACAAACCCTCAGCAAATATAGTTGTCCAGAAAAAGCCGTCGGTAATTTGTGAATTAAAGATAAACAAACAAAATTTATGAAATACAGAAAAGACACTTGCAAAATCACAAACACTGCCAACTTATAACCTGATTTCTCAGCATTTTTGTATTATACGCGTATGTGTATTGATTTTAACTTGATTTTGTGAATGATGTTTCAATTAAAGTGTTGATGATGGCTGTCACTATTTTTTACAACACACATTTTTGTTGCAGAGTATAATTGTATTATACGTTATGTGTGAAAATTACGATACATTCATCATATAAAAAATAAGAGTTAACACACAAAAACGAATACAATACGACATAATAAATAATGTGTACTGAAAAACAGCAAATAATTTTCAACCACATATATTACAGTTTTAGCGAGAATTCAGATTATAACACCAACCGCGATACCTAAAGACTACATAAGCCACACAACACCTACAACCATCCATAACAACCCGCCAGACGGCCCAAAACTATCCTGAACAACAAAAAAACCCAATCAGCCCTTCACCAAACACACACTATTGGCAACCTCCGAAAACCATATTTTTCCAAAATCGTTTGCTAAAAACCGTGTAACTTTTCCGGGTTTTCTGAAATGGGATTTTCAGAGGTTGTCTATTAAGTCGCCCACCAACCTCCAACACAATTAAACATCAACAAGTGGCGGGCCCGCTGGGATTTGAACCCAGGATTCCCGGCTCCGGAGGCCGATGCCTTATCCGTGCTAGACTACAAGCCCACACAGCAACAAACAACACACAGATAATTTAAAGCTAACCACTTTATTCCCGAATTAATTCTTCATCAAGCCACCAAGTCTTCTTCTTCCCAGAACGTTCCCCAGCATAATATGTGATAAGAGATTTACCCATTTGTTTTTGACTATTTTTTTCAATTTTCTGCAACCTATTTAACACCAACCAACGGTTAACTTTGAGATAATCCGCCAATTCAGGCGTAGTGGCAGATTTGTAGTTTAAAAGATATTCAAGGATTTTTCGGTCAAGTTCGTCTTGGGCATATTGGTAGGGGTTGATTTTACCATGTTGAAAGGTAAGGATTTCAAGTTCATAGAGATATTTTTTGATTTGACCAAACTGCTCTTCTAGCTGGCTCATACGTTGCTCTATGGCTAAGAGTTTGTCGGGTTTGGGAGTGGTTTGTAGTTTTTCGGTGATGGCATCGCGGATAAAGATACTTCGGTCACCTTCGGGGATACGCAGAGCAAGTTCTTGATAGATAGCTTCAGGCAGTTTAACAGTGACAACCCGCAGTTCAGGCATATTTAACCAAGGATATTATGCAGGCTGGTTATTTCACGCTTTCGCCCAAGGTTAGCTATGTGGGCTTTAGCATGTGAGTAATAAGGCATTTATGGGAGAAAAACAGATAAACGTATGGTGAACACATGACTGATTGGTCTGAGAAAGACTTGTTGATTTTAGCCTTTGATCATCGGGCATCATTTATTGAGAAATTGTTTGGTATAAAGGGTCGCCTCCCAACCATAGAAGAGAAAGAGAACATACGGGAGGCTAAGCAAATAATTTTTGAGGGCTTCAAGCTGGCGCTGCAAGAAAAGGTTCCCAAAGAAATCGCGGGTTTGTTGGTTGATGAAGAGTTTGGATCGGATATTCTTCGGGAAGCGCAAAAGCAAGGGTTCCAGTTTGCTATGCCGGCAGAAAAATCAGGGCAAGACGAGTTTGATTTTGAATATGACACACAATTTAGCAAACATATCCAAGAATTTGAACCCACATTTCTTAAAGTGCTAGTACGCTACAATCCAGAGAGCGAAACAACACTAAATGAGCGCCAACTGCAACGCCTTAAAGAGCTCAGTGACTATTTACTAGAAAACCAAAGACCATTTCTTTTTGAACTTATCGTACCAGCAACCCCCACACAATTAGCCAAACTAGACGGGTCAAAAGAGAAATATGACACCCAACTCCGACCACAACTTATGGTTGAGAGTATGAAACAAATTCAAAACCACGGCATAGAACCCACCATTTGGAAACTAGAAGGGGTTGAAAAACCAGAAGCCGCCAAAAAAGTCGTTGCCCAAGCCCAAAGCAACAACCGCAAAGCAGGAGTCATCACCCTTGGACGGGGCGAATCCAAAGAAAAAGTTCAAGAATGGCTCAAAGTCGGAGCAACCATCCCAGGCATCATCGGCTTTGCAGTCGGCCGAACTATCTTCTGGGAACCCCTAGTCGAATACAGAAACAAAACCCTCAACAGAAAACAAACCGCAGAAAAAATCGCACAAACCTATATTGAATTTGTAGAACTTTGGCAAACTCAGAAAAAAAGTGAACACCCATGACCTCCCTAAGATCACTATCGCCCTCCTTAACCCGAATAACAACCGCCGGCGCAGTCGGAGCCGCACTCCACATCGGCAAAGGCAACCCCGACAAAGTAGACCAAACCGCACTAGACTTCTCAAGAGCCGTTCTCAACCAAACCGAAATAGACGGCGAAGTCATCTGTTGCGAAGGACCAAAAGACAACGCCCCCGCCTTTAGCTACAGAGAAAAAGTCGGCACCGGTAACGGCCCCAAAGTTGAATTTGTCATCGATCAAGTTGATGGCACAACCGCCACCTCAAAAGGCAAAAAAGACGCCATATCCGCCCTAGCCTGCGCTCCAGCAGGCTGCCTCCAAGTCCTACCAGACGACGGATACTACTTCAAAATCGCCACTGATGGCCAATCCAAAGGCAAACTATCCACAGACATGACCTTTGAAGAAATCGTACAAACCGTCGCAAAACAAAAAGGCCTAGACCTATCCAACTTTACAGTTATCATGCTAGAACGCGAACGCCACCAGAGCCTACTAGAACGCCTCAGAAAACTAGGTGTACGCCTCACCCTAATAACCGATGGAGACATCGCAGGCTCCATTGTTACATGCCTACCCAATTCAGGCATCGATTTACTCATAGGCGCAGGCGCAGGCGCAGAAGCAACTATAGCAGCAACCGCAGTAAAATGTCTGGGTGGCACAATGTTAGTTAAAGTTTGGCAAGATAAAAAAGACGACCCCAACAGACTCAAACGTCTAGAAACCGCAGGAGTAGACATTAATAAAACCTACACCGAAGAAGAATTGGCAAAAGGTAACGAGATGATATTTGCCGCCTCAGGAATTACCAAAGGCGAATTACTTGATGGCGTCAGATTCACACCCACCGGCGCAATCGTAAAATCCATCTGTACCCGATTACCCAGCGGAACCCTAGAGTGGTCTGAGACTAATCTCAGATTCAAAGGCCATCCCGTCTACAGCCACATAACCTAACAGTGGACCTCTATTTTTTTCTGGGTTTATCTGTTTTCATTTTTTGTAACTATTCAGGGCCCACATTAAACACATAAACAAAACACAAAACCACACAAATAAATCTTATGAAACAAGTTTCCATTGAAGTGTAATGAAAAAACACACAAGATACATCGTTTTTTTATAGGAAAACAAACAATAACCCAAAAAAACAAACAAAAACAATCAAAAAAACCAAACCAAAACCACATAACAAAAAACACCCAACCTCAACAGACTGTCCAAAAACTAACAAACCCCTTAAAAAATTAAGGGGGGCATTGTCCCGATTTTAAAAAGGGCATTGTCCCGATTATATAAATTCGTTAACCACAAGAAAGCTGTTTTTTTCCCGTCCGTTTCCGTCAAAACACGAAAAGTTCTAGTTTTTAAACAGTCCCCCGCTCATCACAAGCCAAACCATCTAAAAAAACCCAAACACATAAAAAACCACAACACAACTACCACAAAACACAAAACCACCATCAATAGCCCTACAAACACTCTCACAACCTAAAATTTGTGAGTTTTTGCACCTGCAGGGTTTTTGTTATAAATGTGTCAATTTTTCATAGATTTTATTTTGTGTATGTGTCAATTATAGTATATACACTATGGGCAAATATTTTTAAAAATATATGACGTATAATTTTTAATGTTTATAAATTGCATAAACCAAATAATTGTTTTACAAAATTAAAATATTGTTATAACTCTGATACATAAGTCGGCATGTGTCAAAAAAACGTAGAATTTAGGTCACAATTAAGAGACACAAACGCTTTCAAAACACACTCACATACACCAAAATACAACCCGTAATACGAAATCAACACAAGATGTACCCACAATAAACCAACCAAACAACCAAAAACAAAAAAACATACGGCCTTTCGCTATTTTAGGTGGGTACCCTCATTCTTTCTTCTTTAAACGTCTTATGTTCTCCCTTAGTGCTCCATACAACAGTATACCGCAACAAAACTTATTGACCCCACCCACCTGA
>JAISPR010000131.1 GCA_031274765.1 Nitrososphaerota archaeon
TCAGGTGGGTGGGGTCAATAAGTTTTGTTGCGGTATAATGTTGTATGGAACACTAAGGGAGAACATAAGACGTTTAAAGAAGAAAGAATGAGGGTACCCACCTAAAATAGCGAAAGGCCAGTCTCTGACTATGGTTATAGATGGATGTGTTTATTGCGCTGGGCGATGAAAAGTCATGTGCATTGTTGCTCTTTTTTAGAGTTTTCACGTTAGGTAGTACTGCGTAATTTTGTATGTGTCAAAAAGTCGCAGAATTTAGGATAAGCCGTTGTTACCATAGTGCCCAAGTTCGTAAACAACACGTGTGTATTTGTAAAATGTTACAGTAATTCACCATACCGTTTGACAAAGATTCTTTTGAACACATTTACTATTACCATGTACAGAAAAACTGTCAAGGCTAACCATGGGAAAAACGCAACTGGCAGGGGAGCCACTCCTATGTATGCACCAAGTCTAGTAAAGGGAATGGCCGTCAAAGCCGCAATGCCCGTAAAACTAAGCAATGTGAGCAACGCAGACGCACGACTTTGAATAAACGGTATCTTGGGCGTACGAATCATATGAATAACAAGCGTCTGAGTCCACATAGACTCCACAAACCACCCCGCTTGAAACACCGCAATATAAAGAACCTGCATCGCTGGATCCGTAAGCTGAGTAAATAACAAACCACCAAACATACTAGGACAAATGACAAAATACATAAGCAAATACGTTGTGATATCGAACACTGAGCTTGTTGGACCAATCCACACCATAAATTTACCCACAGAAGAAGCATCCCATTTCCTTGGCACCGCTAAGTATTCTTTGTCCACATTATCCCATGGAATAGCCGTGCAGGAAAAATCATAAATCAAATTAAGCAAAATCAACTGAATTGGCAACATTGGCAGAAAAGGCAAGAAAGCACTAGCCACCAACACCGAAAACATATTGCCAAAATTAGAACTCGCCGTCATCTTGATGTACTTAATCATGTTAGCATAAGTTTTACGCCCCTCAATGATACCTTTCTCGAGCACCATCAAATCTTTCTCAAGCAAAATAACATCAGCAGATTCTTTTGCAATGTCCACCGCAGTATCCACCGAGATACCCACATCAGAAGCCTTCATCGCCGCCGCGTCATTAATGCCATCACCCATATAGCCAACGCTATGACCATTGTTTCGTAACGCTGTAATAACTCGCGCTTTCTGTTGCGGAGACAATTTAGCAAAAACAGTAATTTCTTCAACAGCTTCCCCCAGAGCCTCATCACTCATTTCCTCTAAATCCGAACCAAGCACTATTTTATCAACCGGAAGACCAACTTGATGACAAACACAACGAGTAACCTTATCATTATCACCCGTTAAAATTTTCACACCCACACCATACTCTTTTAGAGCCTTAATAGCCGCCGCAGTAGACTCCTTTGGAGGATCAAGAAACGCCAAATAACCCATCAGCACCATGTTTGATTCGTCGGCCACCGAAAACGCGCCCACAGGCGACGGGTTGCTCTTCTGCGCCACCGCAATAACGCGCATACCATCCTCATTTAGATCCTCCACTTTTTTTAGTATGTACGCTTTGATGTCCTCAGTTAAGGGTTCGACTTTTCCCTCATATTCAGCAAAACGACATACCGCGAGCATTTCTTCTACGGCTCCTTTTGTAATCATTTGCGTTTTGCCGTTTGTAACCACAACGCTCATGCGTCGGCGTTCAAAATCAAACGGTATTTCATCTATTTTTGTAAATTTAGACGCAAGTCCACGTAATTCGTCTACGCTATTTTGTTCTTCTTGGGTTTTCTGGATGATGGCAATGTCCATCAGGTTTTTGAGTCCTGTTTGGTAGTAACTGTTTAGAAAAGCGTGGCGTAGTACGCGTGTGTCTTCTTGTCCGTGGATGTTGAGGTGGTAGAGTAAGACTACTTTATCCTGTGTTAGGGTTCCTGTTTTATCGGTGCATAAAATATCTATTGAGCCCAGATTTTGGATGGAATTTAGGTTTTTTATTACCGTTTTTTCACGTGACATAGCCACAGCGCCTTTGGCAAGGCAGGTGGTGACAATCATGGGGAGCATTTCGGGTGTGAGTCCTACAGCCACTGATAGGGCGAACAGTGTGGCTTGCATCCAGTCGCCTTTAGCAAAGCCATTGATGAACAGGACGATAGGGACCATTATTAGCATGAAGCGGATTAGTAGCCATGAGACCGAGTTTACGCCTTTTTCAAAACTGGTTTGTACAGGTTTGTTGCTGACACTTTTTGCCATTTCGCCAAAAATTGTGCTGTCGCCTGTGGCTACTACCACACCTGTTGCGCTGCCACTGATAACGTTGGAGCCCATGAACGCAAGATTTGGAATTTCAGTTAGAGCCTCATCATTTTGTACAGCGGTTACTATTTTTTCTACAGGGGTGCTTTCACCGGTTAACGCTGACTGGCTGATGAATAGGTCTTTGGCTTTGATGATTCGCATGTCGGCTGGAATCATGTCGCCTGCAGCCAGCTGTACAATATCGCCTACGACTACGTCTTTTAGAGGGATTTCTTGGTTGCCTGTTTCTTGTCGCCGAACATTGGTGGTGGTTTTTATCATTTTCATCAGGTTTTCGGCGGCGCGGTCGCTTCTTGATTCCTGTATAAAACGCAGTATGCCTGAAATGAGAACCATGGTCGTGATGATGATGACAGCTGTTGGGTCGGCTTCTCCTGTTCCTGCTAAGATGATGTCAGTAAAAGTGGATACGATTGCTAAGCAGAGGAGGATGGCGGTGAAGGGATTGATGAAAGCTTTTGTGATGCGTCTGGGTAGTGATACTTTTTTGCCGTGTGTAACCTGGTTGTTGCCATATTTGTTGCGGGAATTTTCTACATGTGTTTCGTTTAGTCCGTCTGGGCCTGTTTCTAGTTGGTTGAATAGTTCGTCGGTTTGGGCGGTGGCAGCAAATCTCATTCGTTTGCGGATCTCGTCGCGGTACAATGTTTCTGCGTGTGGTTTTCTTGTTTTTTCACTGTTGTTTTTTGTCTTGTTCGTTGATTTGCACCGCCCTTGGGTAGTTTTAAAAAGTTTTTTGGTGTCAGTCTGGTATAAATGTAGCGTACCTTTTCAAGTTGATGAAATGAAAACAATCGCCATACTATAGCAAGTCAAAATGGCATTGGCATGTGTGTCTTTGGTTGTCGCTTGAAAATAAGGTCATTTTCACATACTCTTTCATGATTGAACTTGTTACTCATGTTTGGCAGTTTGGGAAAAAAATACTTTGAATTGTTTATATTAGAGGTTGTTGCGAGTTTTTGGTTATTTTTACAATGATTTTCTTATTTTTTCGAATATTTTTGAGCATGATTTAATTTTTGGCTGTTTTAGGTCAAACTACCGAATGTAAGTTGTTACTGCGTGAAAAATGTCAATGTATATTCATTTCGCTATAAGTGATGTTTAAATGTTTTTGCAGTTTTGGAGAGAAAAAACATCATCGTGCTTTACCCCCTTACAATACAGTTCAATGTGTAACTTTGTTATTCTTAACAGCTTGCTCAATCGCTTCCAGAATTACCAACTTGACATTTTCAACACCAATTTTACGTGTTTCAATAATCCGGACACTCGTGTTCAGCTTTTCAAGTTCAGCTCTACACTCTTCAGAGTTATCAACTGTGTCAAGTATTACAAAGCCTTCAATGCAGCTAAACATATTTTTGAAAACAGCTTCAGCCACACCTTGACTGGTTAACTGTATTTTCATATCTTTAAAGAAGTCAATCATACCCGTACTCATGAACATCAATTTATGTTCCGAATCAACAACCTCCGACTTACCTTTACCACCAAATATACAGTCAATACAGTTTAGGGCATCAATTTTAACTACACCATATTCCGTTGCAAGACGTTTCATTTCATCATCCTGCCCCAGGCATAAATCACCATAAACAAGCACGATTTTGCCTTCGTAATGTTTCAAAGTGTGTTCAAGGGCTTTACGTACGTTTTGCTCAATTAAAGAATAGTCAACATGAAAGTTTTTGTTAACAAAAATAAGGTCAACATCCAGGTTACCTTCTTTGACAAGGCGTTGAAGTTCGGGTTCAAGAACACTGCAAGCAACAAGACAGGTTTTTTTGTTTTTATTCACAGCAGGTTTTTCCTTTAAGATCAATAATACTTGGCTCAATGAAGCAACTTTTTTACATGAAAGCTTAAACAATATAGAAAGCTGAGAATAAAATAAAGATACCGTTAGGTTACTACTGATAAACTACAAAAAACGTGTGTATACAACCGTTAGCAAAAGCGAAATAATCCTAAACTCCCAAATCATAGGCACCATATATCCCAACAGAGATACAATAGCCTTCACAACCTTAATTGACTCAGAAACAACAGTCACCTTATCACAAGTCTTAACCACAAAATTAACCATCTCAACCAAACACCCTCAACAAAAAACCTATTCACCAAACACCACTTCAACTCCAAATAAACAACCCAAACAATAAAACTAAGCACCAAATAACCCCCCAGACTGTCCGAAAACTAACACAAATCCCAAAAAAGAACAAAAATAGCGATGGACCGCCGCGGTTTGACGCCCAGACTCCGCCTAAACACCCCAAACCCTACACTCTTACCCGCACCCCCTTGAGCGCATAACGTCCAAACTTAGGTTGCTCTCTCCCGAGCCTAGCCGGGTTCGCCTGCTAAACAACGAAGCAATTCCCCTACGGAAACAGCCCGTTGACCGCCAGCCCCAAAGGACGGATAGTCACTGATTCGGAAATGAAGTTCCAAGCGGCCTTTGACGCCTCATCCGCAGATGTCAGCCCGTCATGTAGGGGATTTACGGTACAATGGACCCCTAACCCACCGCCTAAGATCCATCGCCGCAAATAGAAAGATACATCCAACTATAAAACTTATCCAAAAAGAAAGAGAAAATTATGGTTGCGTCGCGGATTTTAATGCCCTAGCTGTTGCTTGAAGCTCTTGCAGAGCAACCAAAGGGTTTGAAATATTATTTTTGACAATATTTATGAATGCACTACCTATAATTACTGCATCCGCCCCCGCGGCGATAACTTGTTGGACATGTTTGGGTTTTGAGATACCAAAAC
This sequence comes from Nitrososphaerota archaeon, assembly GCA_031274765.1. Classification (GTDB taxonomy): domain Archaea; phylum Thermoproteota; class Bathyarchaeia; order Bathyarchaeales; family Bathycorpusculaceae; genus Bathycorpusculum. The sequence goes on from JAISPR010000131.1 coordinate 5,123, forward strand.
CCACTGCCAATGGAACCTTAGTTGCCGTGAAAGGCCGCACATGCTTAATGAGTTGCAATGTTGAATCCGATAGGGATGTTTGAGTACCTGTGACCCCAAACCGTGACACTAAATAGAGAAAGCCCGAAGAAGCATCAACAATTTTTCTAAGACGCACCATAGATGTAGCGGGGGTGGCAAGAAAAATTGTATCTAACTCGCGGGCTTTTGCAGCTTTTTGATAGTCACCAGCCTCTTCGAGGGGTAAATCAGGCACAATAAAACCATCCACACCAGCATCTTTGGCACGACTAAGAAAACCATCAACCCCAAAACAAAACACCGGATTATAATAAGTCATCACCACTATGGGCAGGTCATGTTCTGCCTTGATTTGTCGGGCCATATCAAGTACTTTTATGGGGGTCGTGCCGGCGTTGAGAGCTCGAAGACTAGCAGCTTGGATAGTTGGACCATCAGCGATGGGATCAGAGAAAGGTAAACCAAGTTCAAGAATATCTATGCCGCCACGAATCAGCGCATCTGCAATTTTGGGAGTCTGATCGGGAGTTGGGTCACCTGCGGTGATGTAACCAATAAGTAGCCCTTCACCTTTTGCTTTTGCCTTTTGAAACGTTTCATTTAGGGTGATCATATCTGTGCACCGGTGTATTTTGCGATTGTTTCAACGTCTTTATCGCCCCGTCCCGAAAGTGTGACAACTATGCTTTGATCTCTGCTCATCTGGGGAGCCAATTTCAGTGCATAAGCAAGTGCATGTGAAGATTCAAGAGCGGGAAGAATTCCCTCTGTTTTACAAAGTATTAAAAACGCTTCAACGGCCTCTTTATCGGTAGCATAAACATAATTGGCTCGTTTGATTGTTTTTAAGAAGGAATGTTCGGGGCCAACTCCGGGGTAATCTAGACCAGCAGATATGCTTGTGGTGTTTTCGATTTGGCCATTTTTGTCTTGGAGAATGTAGGTGTACATACCATGGAAGATACCTTCCTGTCCAGCCGCTAAGGTTGCAGCATGTTTACCGGATTTGATACCTTCGCCCGCGGCTTCAACACCAAAGAGTTTTACGTCTATGTCGTCTTCAAATGGGTGGAATGTTCCCATAGCATTAGAGCCGCCACCGACACATGCAATCAGAGCATCAGGTAATTTGTCTGCTGTTGCGGTAAATTGTTGTTTGATTTCTTTTCCTATTATACTTTGAAAGTCCCGCACTATCATAGGATAGGGATGAGGTCCCATGGTGGAACCAATAAGATAGTAGGTGGATTCAAGATTAGTCACCCAGTCACGAAACGCCTCGTTTATGGCATCTTTGAGGGTTTTAGATCCAGACTCAACGGGGTGTACTTCAGCATCAAGGAGTTTCATACGAAACACGTTTAGTCTTTGACGTTCACAGTCATCAGTTCCCATAAATACGATAGCTTTGAGTCCCAATGCAGCACATGCAATGGCGGTTGCAACGCCATGCTGTCCGGCGCCAGTTTCAGCAATAACACGGGTTTTACCCATTCGTTTTGCCAACAGTGCTTGCCCGAGGGTGTTGTTAATTTTGTGGGCTCCTCCATGTGCGAGATCTTCACGTTTGAGATAGATTTTTGCTCCGCCTAGTTTGCGTGTGAGATTTTTGGCATAATAGAGCGGTGTGGGTCTGCCGACAAATTTAGCAAGATAGTAGTCAAGCTGGTGCTGGAACTCTGGATCAGCGCAGGCTTGTGTGTAGGCATTTTCTAGTTCAGCTATAGCTTCCATTAGAATTTCAGGGACAAATTGTCCGCCGTATTTGCCGTATTTTCCGTCTATGGGGTAATTGCTTAATTTCATGTTTGGATGAACTCCTTGATTTTAGTTTCAACATCATCTGTTAACATGATACTTGAGCCGATGAGAAAAGCGTTTGCACCGCATTTGCGCAAAAAGTGTAGATCATGGGAGTTTTGTATACCGCTTTCACTGATGATTATTTGTTTGGGTTTTTTGTGTTTTTCAAGAATTTTCTGGGTGAGGGTTAGGTTAATTTTTAGGGTGGCGAGATCACGGTTATTTATTCCGATGAGATCTGCAGGGGTTTTTGTGGCAAATAGAAATTCGGATTCGTTGTGTGTCTCAAGTAAGACTTCTAATCCTTGGGTATGTGCATATTTTATGGTTTCATGAATGTTCATTTGTCCGTATCCTCGTTCAAAGAGTGTTGTGATTAGTAAAATAGCATTGGCGCCTAACTTTGCAGCGGCTTCAATTTGGAGGGGACTGAGGATAATGTCTTTCATGAGTAGGGGTAATTGTACTGCTTCACGAGTTTGTGTGAGTGTTTTTAGGGATCCATAGAAGTGTTTGGGTTCTGTTAGGACCGATATGCCAACTGCGCCACCCCGTTGCATCGCTTGTGCAAGTTGGGTAGCGTTGAGCTCTTTGCGTATGATTCCAATTGAGGGAGAAGCAGCTTTTATTTCAGTTATAATAGGGATAGTTTTGCAGGTTTGGATTGCTGTTTTTAAGCTGATTTGGGTCTGGTTTGAGAAGGGTATGTTTTGATAGTACCCGCTCTCTATGGTGGCTTGCGCATCTTGGGCAAGGGTATCAAAAAAATCGCTCATAGGTTTGCCTCCAATAGCTCAAGGGGTTCTAGGTTGCCGCCGGATAGGCGTATTAGTTCTTTGAGCTTACCATATGCAAACCCGCTTTCAATGGAGTAACGGGCTAGCTCAACAGCTTCCTTGAAACTATTGGCTTTTCCGCCAATTAAGATTCCAGCAGCACTGTTAACTAAAACAATATCGCGTTTGGCATCAGTAACTTTTCCGTTTAGAATTCTAAATAAGGTTTTTGCATTCTCCTCAACTGAAGAGCAGTACAGTTCTTCTATTTGGGCTTTTTTGACTCCAAAATCAGAGGGAGAAAACACTGTTTTAACAACAGTGCCCTCTTTTAGATGTGCGATGACGGTTTTGCCTATAGTGGAAATTTCATCGATTCCATCTAGTCCATGCACAACCATCGCTTCGTCACAACCCAGCTTTTGTAGGACATTAACCAGGGGAGTGACAAGCATTGGATCGTAGACGCCAAGTAGCTGTGCATTGACGTGGGCAGGATTAGTTAAGGGCCCAAGCAGGTTAAAAACTGTGCGAATGCCGATTTCGCATCGGGTTTCTGCAGCGTATTTTAAAGCGGGATGAAAGTGGGGCGCAAACATGAAGCCTATTCCTATTTGCTCAATGAGACCCTCAACAATTAGGGGTTCCAGGGTAAAGTTTAAGCCTAATTTTTCAAGCACATCTGCACTCCCGCTTTTGCTTGTAATTGCGCGATTACCGTGTTTTGCCACTGGAACTCCTGCGCCTGCGATGACAAATGCGGCAACAGTACTGATGTTAAATGTTTTGAGTTGGGCTCCGCCAGTGCCGCAGGTATCTATTAGTCGACTCTGTGTTTTTGGGTGGATTTGATGGCAGTGTTTTTGTATAACTGAGGCAAATGCAAAAAGGGCTTCTACGGATTCGCCTCTTATTTGTAAAACTGTGAGAAAGGCCGCTGTTTGGGCATTGGTTACTTTTCCAGACATAACCTCAGTCATAACGGCATATAATTCATCATAGGTAAGAGGGGTCCCTTTGATGAGTTTTTGGATGCCTTCTCGAATCATGGTTTAGTCTCCAAAAAGTTTCGGATCAGTATTTTTCCGTCTTCACATAAAATACTCTCGGGGTGGAATTGAACGCCATAGATAGGGTATTGTTTGTGTCTAACACCCATGATTTCGCCATCATCGATGGCCTCGGCGGTGATTTGGAGGCAATTGGGAATAGAGCTGCGTTCTCCTGCTAGTGAGTGGTAGCGGGTAGCGTTAAAGGGATTGCGGATGCCTCTAAAGAGAGCTTTTTCGTCGTGACGTATGGCGCAGGTTTTGCCGTGCATGAGTTTTTTAGCGTGAATCACTTTGCCGCCATATACATAAATAATACCTTGATGGCCCAAGCAAACGCCCAAGGTAGGGATGAGGGGGCTGAGGTTTAGTAATATAGCTTTGCATATGCCAAAAAACTTGTCGTCTTGAGGGTTGCCAGGTCCAGGTGAGAGAATAATGTGGTCAGGTTTTAGGGCGGTGGCTTCTTGGAGAGTTATTTGGTCGTTTCGATGAACTAATACTTCGGCATTTAGCTCTCCGATGTATTGAGCAAGGTTGTAGACAAAGCTGTCATAGTTGTCGATAATTAGAACCTTCATTGCGGGTGGCTTCCTGTGGCGTGTTCAAGGGCCTTTAGTAGTGCTTTGGCTTTGTGTTCGGTTTCAGTCCATTCTTTTTCAGGGTCAGAGTCAGCAACTATGCCTGCGCCTGTTTGGATGTAGGCAGTGTTGCCTTCTGCGAAAAGAGTGCGGATGGTTATGGCAAAATCTGCATTGCCGTTATAGCTAAAGTAGCCCACTGCACCAGCGTATGGTCCGCGGTGTGAGGGTTCAAGTTCTTCTATTATTTCCATGGCTCGGATTTTTGGTGCACCTGAGACAGTGCCGGCTGGAAACACTGCTTTTAGAGCATCAAAACTTTCCAAGTTGTCTTGTAAGTTACCCATTACTTGTGAGACTATGTGTTGGACATGACTGAATTGGTGGATTTGCATAAATTCAGGTATGTTTATGCTGCCGTATTTGCTGATTTTACCGATATCATTTCGTGCCAAATCGACTAGCATGACGTGTTCGGCGTGTTCTTTTGGATCAGATAGTAATTTTTTGCTTAGGTGTTGGTTTTCTTTGGGGTTTGGAGTGTAGGGGACAGTGCCGGCTATGGGGAATGTGATGACTTTGCGGTTATCAACGCGTACTAGCATTTCTGGGCTTGCGCCGACAATTTGGCGGTTGTGTGCTTTGTAGTAGAACATGTAGGGTGAGGGGTTAATTTGGCGTAGGCTTTTGTAGAAGTTTAGCAGGTTACCGGTGTATTGGAATTTGAAGTGTTTGGAGAGTACTACTTGGAAGATGTCGCCGGCGGTAATGTATTGTTTTGCTTTTTTGACGGCTTGTTCGAAATCTGTTTGTGAGATGTTTGTTAGAGGGGTTGTGTAGTTGAAGGGTTCTTCTTTTTGGGGGGGTTTTTTGAGCAGGGTTTTTATTTCGTCGATGCGGTTTTCGTTTCGGAAGTAGTAGTATGCTTGGTTGATGGTGTGGTCAAATATGAGGCCGTCTTCGAAGAGGCCCATTTCTACATCGGGGAAATTCAGTGGGTCAGGTTTGTAATTGGGTAGGTTTTCGATATAGCGGATGGCGTCGTAGCTGATGTAGCCTAATGCGCCGCCGATGAAGCGGAAGTTTACCATGTCGTTTTGGTAGGGTAGTAGTTGTTGGCTGATGAGTTTGAGGGGGTCGTGTGTTTGTTGTGTGGTTGTTGTTTCGGTTTTGGTGTTGGTGATGGTTACAGTGTTGTTTTTGGCGGTTATGATTGTTTTGGGGTCAAAGCCTAAGAAGCTGTATTGGGCGAGTTTTTGGGGGCCTTGGATGGATTCGAGGAGGTATGTTGTTGGATATTTTTGGTGGAGTTTTGAGTATATTTCTATGGGTTGATCTATGTAGTTGAATTTAATGTAGTTGAGTGGTTTGATGTGGGTGGTTGTGCCAAAGGTGATTCCTCATTTAGATCATACTCCGCTAGATCATAACTATACTATAATGCCATATTTAAGGCTTATTTGTACATAAATGTACAATAATGTTTATGGTAACATCAATAAACTCCACCACAACAATCAGCAACATACAACAAACGTTATTACTCAATCATCAACTTAGACAAATAACCACTAAAACCAGCCCCAAACAACATTTACCCACACAAACAACCAACAACACAAAAAACAACCAAACAAACAACAAACTAACCACCCAAACACCCAAAAACAACACTATGCAAACAAAACCTACACAACACCCACCACACATACAAAAACGCTCCAAACACACCAACAAAACAAACTCAACCAACACAACCACACCCAAAAACAACCGCTCTTAACGCAAAAAATCCTCCTCAAGCACAACCTCCAAAATCATTCAGCCCCTGCAACGTAATGTTGTTTTCAATCATTACCAATCGGCACTCTATTATTTTCATAACTGCCTTACTGAACTAATAGCCAACCAATAACTATGAGGCCTTTCACCATTTTAGGTGGGTACACTCATTCTTTCTTCTTCAAACTTCTTATGTTCTCCCTTAAGTTCCATACAACATTACCGCAACAAAACTTATTGACCCCACCCACCTGATTTGACGAATAACCAACTATGAACATCACTATTTTTTAAAGCATATATTGTATTCTCCAAAGTCTTGGCTCCACTGATACTGAGAACGTTTGTGCCAAATTACAAATGCCTCATCCACATGTTTTGTAAAAACAGCCTCAGAACAACCATTAACCTTACAAAAATGAGCCATAACATCAGCGTAGTCAAGTTTACCCTGATCAGACAATATTCTCGCAAATCCAATATGCTTCACATGATGACACATTGTACAAAGCAAATTGAACCCGACCAATTTTTGTATGTAGTTTTGGTCATCATAATTCCAGCATTCATGCAGGTTCATTTTTCCCAACGTTGCACCACAGATTTGACATCGGCGCCCATTTTCCGCTATAATACCCTCCCTTAGCTTGCTCCAAACCTCAGACGGCAATAACCTGTAGAGTGAGGAATACCAAACAGTTGAAGGAACCAGTTCAACGATAAGTTTCACCAAACCACCTAAACCATATTATCAGCTCGTGATATAAGTTGGTCTGGATTTATTCACATATGTAGCGTCATCAATTAACCAAAACCATACATCCAGATACGCCACATAACATTTACCAACCTCTAAGGGACCAAAATATTTGTTACTACTCAACAGGTTCCCGCCACGTAGTGTTTTTACAGCAAAATAACCCAGCGTTTGTTCTTATTTTCCTTCTGTCACAACCATATTTTTGCAGAAAACCCCTGACATAGCGGTTTACGAGCGAAAAATAACACCATAAGCCCCTGCTGAGTAGTAACCATTTAGCGACATTATTTGAATTTTATGCAATCTAACTATACTAACACCTAGCAGTTTGAAATAAAGCCTCCCCAAAATACCCCCCAGACTGACCAAAAACTAACAAAAATCCCAGAAAAACAAGAAAAGAACCGTTTTTCTCCGTCCGTTTACACCAAAAACACAAAAATTCTAGTTTTCAGACAGTCACCCCCCGCCAAAACAAAAACTCAAGAAATCAAGTAAAAACACATATCACTGTTCTATGAGACACTATATCATACATATTTTAAGACCACAAAATCGACCCTACCCTTTCTCAAAAACTATAACCCAATGATAGAGACACTACACCACTACCGCTCAAAGCCCACTTAAAACTATTAAAAATTAACAAAATATTTAAGGTAAACAGACGGTTAATTTTGCATACCACCACAACAAATAATCGCACGAACCGGGGGGATATATAATACGTAAGCTAACCAAGTACACGCATACAGTTGTTGTAGCTATAGGCATAATAGTAATTTTTAGTTTGCTCTCAACAGCCACATCAGAAACCTCAGATACAAACCCAAACATACTCAATGAAGAATGGCTAAAACAGAACCTATTTAACAACTCAACAGATATAGCGCTAATACAAGCCACCCCTACGCCAAATCCACAGACCTCAATATCCCAAACGCCTCTGCCCTGTCATGGCCCTCACATAGTTGCAACTATAGACAGAACAGCAATAAACATCAATCAAACAGTTACATTAGTAGGACAAATTTATCCACCAGAACTAAATGTCACCATCAGAATATGCTATGTCAGGCCAAATTATAGTTGGATAGATCAGTATGTGCTCACTGACCCTCAAACAGGAGAATTCAACGCTACCCAGGCACTGGACATGGCGGGATATTGGAATATATTTCCCATACATGGGCACATAGCGGATAGACATCATGTAATAGTGACCGACCCCCTAGCAGATCCAGAGGAACTGCTTGATTTTGAGAATCCATGGAGGATGAGCATCCCGCTTGTATTAACCGCGGCAGCAATAATAGGTATTGGAATTATAGTAGCGATAACAGGGTTAAAGAAGAAAACGCGTAAGATTAGTTCGTTGAGAATTGGTATTCAGATTTTATTGGTATTTCTACTCTTCTTGGGCATGTTTGTTGATCATCAAAATTTGCCGCGCCCTGTTAGACAGATTGCTGTGCATGACTTTTTGATTGGAACCGATGTTTTGGGTGTTTCTGTACCGGAGGGCTTTCCGGCACCATTTTTTGCCTGCTACTATCCATGCGGGCGAACAGTAACCTGTGCACTTTGGGAGTTACAGGTGTATATTTATCCATTCCTAGATGTGGGTCACGGTTGGGGTGTAGATTATAACACAACAGGAGTGGTGCGCTTAGCAATAGTTGTGGGCGCGATAATTTTGTCTGCACTTCTATTGGGTAAGGTATGGTGCGGTTGGGTGTGTCCTTTTGGGTTATATCTTGATGCGCTAACATATCTTAGAAAGAGGTTAAGAATCAAACGTATTGATCTCTCAGAACGGTTCAATAGGTATTTTCATCAGCTCAGTTATGTGATATTAGCGGTTATGCTTGTTTTATGTGTACTTTTTGCGTCGTATTCTATCACAGGTACGCAGCTTATTTCTGGAACTGAGCAAGGAGGATTTATCTATACTTATTTTTCGGCGCCATTTTGTACAGTGTGTCCTATGAAGCCTCTGTGTCTGTTGATGCAAAACCAAGCAGGTATTCTTCAGACACAGTGGATATTTAACGGAACGGGTGAATATTATCAATTGGGTATGTATCTTACTTCTGTGAACCTAATTATATTGGCTATAGTTACAATTGCAGGGTTTTTCATCAGACGTTTGTGGTGTAGAATCTGCCCGTTGGGTGGTTTGCTTGCATTGTTCAACAGGTTTCCACCTTTTAAATGGGTTTCAGCTGTGCGTTTAGAGAAGACTGAGGGAAAATGCACTAAATGCGGGGTTTGTAAACGTGTCTGTCCCACACAAGTCACAGAGGTTTATGAACAAAAAGAAGGGGATGTTATGACTTCGAAATGTATTGGTTGTCTGCGTTGTGTAGAGATGTGTCCCTATGAGGATGCTTTGAAATTCAAGTTTGTAGGCAAGACGCTGTGCCGCTCCAGAAACTGGCTAGATAACGGTAAACCAAGAGCAAATGATTCAGGTAAAGATAGAGAACTATAGACGACCCCTGAAAACGTAGTATCTTACGGGTGAAATTCTTTACAAAACACACAAAAATCAAACCAAAACACCAACCAACACAAACACCAACCAACACAAACACCAAACCTGCCAACAAAACACAACACCCAAACACACCAAACAATACAAAAAACAACCAACACCCAAAACCCATACAACCACAACCACCTCAACAACAAAAAAATCCCACAAAACCCCACCAGACTGTCCAAAAATTAACAAAAATCCCAGAAAAATTAAAAAGATCAGGGTCTCGATTATATAAATTCGTTAACCATGAAATAGAAATAATAATGGATGCATCATACATCTTTGTGGCGCAGAATGGTTTTGTGGGTTTGTTTGTCATCCAAGGGGGTATGCGGGCAGGGTTTTTTGGCTGAGAAGATATGGCCATGCCGGGCGGGTTTTTCTTTGTTTTAGGGTTTCGTTTGTTTGTTTTCTTTTCGAGCGGTGCGTTTGGTTTGGATGGTTCTATTTGTGTTTGTTATTTTGTGTTTGTGCGGATTTGGTCGCGTAGGGGTTTTTGTATTTGGGGTAGTCAAATAGAGACTAGACCTTAGGCGTTATTAGTGTTTAGTGGTAGAGCATGCATTTTGTTGGCAAGTTATTGTGACAGTTATGTTTTAAGTGTACGTTTTTTGAATCATTTGGACAAGACACACTTGTTTTAGAATCGACAAATAATAACGCCTAAGGTCTACTGTTGTTTTTGGTTAGGTGGTGGTCATGTCTTGGGAGGGTAGATTGTGGGCATGGTTTTTGATATGATTGTGCGGTCGTAGCATGTTTTGGTGTCTTCTGTTTGTTGGTTGTGTTTTTTGTTGATGGTTGTTATGTGGGGCCTTTTTTGTTGTGTTGGGTGGGTGGTGTGTTTTATTTTTTTTTCTTTTAGAATTGGTTTTGGTTCCAGCTCCGCCGGCTTATGTTTTTCTAAAATCGTCTGCTAAAAGACGTGTAACTGTGTTGGTGGTTTTCTGAGAGGGGAGTTGGAGGCGGCCTATAGGTTATGGCCTAACTTGAGAGGGAGTTAAAAAATGAGGGGAGGGTGACGGTTTGGTTGGTTGAGCAAAGAATCAGGGTTGAAGCGGTATTTGGGTTCCAAGTTAGGGTGAGATATTTACCGTTTGTAAACCAGGTGTTTGGGCCTTGGGAGTTTGCTTGAGCCGCGTTTAGCATGTCTGTTAGGGCTTGATTGAATTTGGCCGCATCTTGTATGCTGTCCCAGGTGATGTTCCAGACAAATAGGAAATCGGGGCCATTTTCGTAGTAGGTAAAGTTGTCTCCGCCCCAGCCCGCGGCGGCATTTTGTGCTTGATTGTTATTGAGCCAGTGGTTTAACATAATATAGATAAAGTATTCACCATACGTGTCAGAGAAATATCCGTGTCGGGTGGGTATTGCTGTCCAGCTGTTATCAGTAACTGTTGGGGCAGATGTGAGAGCTGCGGGTTCGCTAGCAAAGTATTTGGTGGGGTGAAGAATTTGCTCAGTTGTGTTGGGTGTATAGGTGGGTGTGTAGCAGAGGTTTAGTTTGTCCCATCCGCCGGCGTCAACAAGGGCAGAAACAAATGTTTTGCCGTTAATATAGGGGAACAAGTTCAGGTCAGTAAGCGCGTCAGAGACACTTGGATGGATAAGATTTGAGCCGGGGGTATTTGTGGGGGGGAGGCCGCTGTTGCTATAATTCGTGTTGTCTAAGAGTGGGGAGTGGTTATATTGGGTTTTATAGTAGGCGCTCATGTAGGAGGCGTCGCCTTCTATTAGTGCGTTGTAGGCTTTGTCGGTGTCGTAGCTGACTGAGGCCGGGAGGCCGGATTGCCAGATGTGGGTGAGTTCATGTATTAGGGTGGCTTCGGCATCAGGCATATTCCAGGGCCAAAAGTTTTCGTAAATCACATATATTTCGTTGCCAACAGATGCAGCAGTCCAACTTGTGGTCCATTGTGCAACAGCACCGTTAAGACTGTCGGTTTCTGCCATCAGAAATAAGCTTTTATATATGTTTTCTTGTCTTGAGAGGCTTGCTGTATCTAAACCAGAAGGGTCTTTGCCCCAGCGGTCTATGGCTTGCTGTTTTGTGTAAATGATCAGTTTGATGTCTGGGGGTAGGGTGACGTTGCGGATGTGTTCGAATTGGTTTTTGGCGTCTTTAAAGATTTTTTGGGCCTGTGTTTCATAGGCGGTTAGATTGGAATTTTGGGGTCGTTCAAGGACAAATAAAGAGCCAAGGATAGTAAAGATGATTAGAAGTGTTGTGACGCCGATGATTTTTTGTTTTACATCAGGCGTTGGGGGCATGAATTATAGTTAAGGGGTGATAAAAATAAAGTTTGTTCAAAGAATTATTGTTTGAGGACACTTTGCATCCAAGTTATATAATCTGTTGAGCCTAAAACGATGGGTAGAGCTAAAATTTCGGGTATCTCGTAGCTGTGCAGTGATTTTATTTGCTGAGACAACTCGGGGAACAAGTCAGTTCTTGATTTCATGATGATTAGGCTTTCTGTGGCTTTGTCAATTTTTCCTTGCCAGAGAAAACAGGAAGATATGGGGCTAATTATGTTGGCGCAGGCGATTAATTTTTTTTCAAGAAGGGTTTGACTAATTTTTTCTGCTTCGGGTTTGTTGTTGGTGGTTACTAAAACCATGATGTAAGCTATATTCACAGATATCCCGTTAGTATTTGGGGTTGGGAGATAAAATAGTTTATCTGCGCAGGCGGTTAAAACATAAATTGTTCGTTCACTATTATATGAGTGAGGTATTATCCTTGAAGGATGAACAGCGTAAAATTCTCGAGATTATGAAGAAAACTACAAATCGCATGGATCTAAATATGTTTGCAGAAGCCGTGGAGTTAACTCCCAGTGAGACATTTGCAAATGTTCAGATATTGGCAAAAGAGGGTTTTTTGCGTAAAATAGGAGCGGGATACGGTTTAACTGAAAAAGCTAAAAACACTCTTAGAGCATTTGAGACTGTTCCTCAGGAAAAAGCATTTCAATTTTATACAGATGTTGATAAGCCCGATGGATTTAGAGCGGCTTCACTTGAAGAATTCTACAATCATATTGAGCAAGTGGGTGTGAATTCGCTTGATTTTCATCTCTATCGCGGTGATTTTGAGAATTGGCTGCGTCAAGTTATGGGTAGTGAAAAATTAGCAGATGAAACAGCAAAATTTAAGGATACCGGGCTCACAGGAGAAGAATTTCGTCAGGCATTTCTTAAATCCATCGATAAAAACTATAGCATCAAATGCACGTAATAATTGAGACTAAGTGCTAAACATCAATTAACATTAGTTTCTTCTGCAAAGCATGTTGATGTAGAGGGTATACAGTCACATTAGTTAATAATTAACCAAAGTCACAATAGTTCGTCAGACAAGAAGTCATATGCTGACTTGCTAATTTTGGAGATATAAAAATGAAACGAAGCACCCAAATTATCACTGCAATCATAACAGCCATTATCCTAATAGCCGCCGTCGGAGCCATCGTCATCTACCTCGACAACAACCACCCAAACACCGACAACACCACACCAACACCTAGTACCTCACCAAGCAACCACCCCACAGCCTCATCAAACCCAAACGCCACCACAAACCCAACCCAAAGTCCACCACCCCCAACAACTAAACCCACCCCCACCCCCACAACAAAACCCACCGCTGCCCCAACACCCACCC
>JAISPR010000138.1 GCA_031274765.1 Nitrososphaerota archaeon
TCAGGTGGGTGGAGTCAATAAGTTTTGTCGCGGTATAATGTTATATGGAACACTAAGGGAGAACATAAGAAACTTAAAGAAGAAAAAATGAGCGCACCCACCTAAAATAGCGAAAGGCCTTTTGTTTTGTCTCCGCTAAAAATTGCGGAATTCAGGTTATACAGGACAAGTTGTTTGAGAGTGATTTTGATGGGCAGTTAAAAATGGTTATTTGTTAAATCAGGTGTGTAGGGCCAATAAGTTTCGTTGTGGTATATGTTATATGGAATATAATGGAGAACATAGCAAGCTCGAAGGAGGAAGACTGAGCGTGCCCACCTAAAATAGCGAAAGGCCCAAATTTAATTGTTTGGGATTCTTTTTTGACCCAATTGTTGATATCTTTTGTCAATATAAATCTTCAATCATACTGCCAAACGTACATTCCCTCATTTATCTTAGCACAAAAATTGTGGGTCAAGATAAGTTTTAGTGTGTTATGTTTCTGCGATGTTGTTTTTCAAATTTATGGTTGTGAATGGTTTAATGTGGTCTGTGTTTGTGTGCGTGGTGGGGGAGTAATCTGGAGGTATGTTGGTTTGGGGGTCATGTATGTGTGAATTTGGTTTTTTTAATTTGTTGTTTGATGGTTTGATTTGTATCTATCGTTGGTTGTTTGTTCATAAAAATTTGGGGTAGAAATTTTTTTAATCAGTTTATCGCAGGGTTGTGTTGTTGGTTTTTGTGTTCAAATAGTTGTTGCCTGCTGTTTTTGATAAATGTTTATTTGATGGTTTGGGAAAAATGTGTTGTGTTATTTTAGGTAAATCATTTGAGGTTGAAACTTTATATTTTGTTGTTTATTTGGACATATTTTTGAATATTTGACAAATATGGGTTGAGTTTGTGTTGTTTTGGGTAAACTGTTGATTGTGGTTTTTTTGTGTCTTTGTACACTATGTGTTGTATGTGTTTTGTATGTGTTTGTTTTTGTATTTTATGTGTATGATTTACGTTGTTTTTTTGTTTTGATGTAAAACTCGATTATTATATTAAAAACTTAAAATAATCACACACTGATAATTTTTTGGAAATTTACAACATCAAATCCCGAATTACCCAAAGTATTAAATACCTATACTGAAAAACATGGCACTTCTTAAGAGGAAAATTAAGAATGCAAAAAAAACCTTTAACTTTAAACAGTCCAAATTTAACTAAACTCCTATCAATATCTCTTTCCCTTCTATTACTGTTCTGCTTTATTGCTGTCGCAAGCGCTGCAAACCATCCAACCGTAGGAGGCAACGGTACACCCCTACGCATTCTTGAAACACACACCTTTCTTAGCATGTCACCAAACCCCGCAGGCATTAACCAGTCTGTCACACTCTTCATATTCTCAAGCTTTGACACCCCAACAGTTACCGGCACCCCATACTATGGATGGAACTTTACTCTAACCGTTACCGACCCAGACGGACAAATAAGCACTCTAAAACCACGCATGAGTCAACCAAACGGCTACACCTCAATGGGCTTTACCCCAACAAAACTTGGCACCTACCAATTACAAGCCCACTTTGCAGAAATAAACCTAACCTTCACTGATCCCGGCGCAGGCGGATTCATACCTGGACTCTATACATTTACTGCAAGCGAAAGCAGCGTTAAAAACCTCACCGTAACCTCCACTGAGGTACTACCCCTACCCAATGTACCCCTTCCAGAAAGCTATTGGGAAAGCCCAGTATATAGCACCAACTTTGCGTGGTATGTACTAAAAAGCAACTGGTTAGGCGGCATTGGCGGGAATGCACCCACCTCAACTACTGGACCCCTTTCACCCCACATACTCTGGACTAAACCTCTAGCATATGGAGGCCTTAGCGGAGGCACAGTAAGTGTTGACGACTCAAACACCGGCTCACCCATACTATATGACCAACCCGGATTAAACTACTTTACCGGTCTTCTCTACCAAAATAAACTAACCCAATTCATCATCAATGGCTACTATATTTACAACATCCAGCCACAACTTAACGCTGGCGTACGATGCCTAAGCTTACTCACCGGTGCACTAATATGGGAAAATCTAACCATGCCAAACATATCCTGCGCTCAAGTAACAACGCTAAACATGGGCCTAGGGTCAGGGTCATTGGCGTACTTATGGTATGCCAGCGGTTCAAATTGGTACCAAGTTGATGCTTTTACTGGAAAATTGATAACTGTCTACACAGGCGCCCAAGGATTCACTCCAATTCAGGGTCCAAACGGTGAAATACTAGTTTATACGCTAAACTCCGATAATCGTTGGCTAACTCTTTGGAACTCAACCTGGGCTATCCAAGCAACCGGGGGATCAAACTCAAACGCCTCTACACTAAACCCTCAAGCTGAATCCTATCAACCCTACACCACCATGGTTCGTCCTTGGAACAATGGCATACAGTGGAACGTAACTATCCCACAGGCTTATCTTTCTGTTCCTGGAAACAATACCCTGCCATCCTTTTCTTCTGGTCAATTAGACTATCGGGATGGTGTTTTGGTTGCCGTCGGTAGATTCTACACGAACACAACAAACCCTGTTTGGGCAGAAATAGGTTACTCAACTGAATATATGCCAATTACCGCCTCTAATCCCAATGGTCCTCAACTTTGGTATGTTAATCGTACCGACGTTGGCTGGGGCCAAGGGGGACCTTCAAATCCGGGACTATACGTTTTTAGTGGTGCTACTTTTGGCAGCGGAGTATATACTTTCTTTGAACGGGAAACTCTACAATGGCACATAATCAACGTTAAAACTGGGCGAGAACAAGCGGTAACCCCACCCCTAAATACGTTGCCCGGGGTTAGTGACTGGGCTTACTATGACTGGCACGCCAATATTGCTGATGGTATAATGTATACTGCTGGATATTCTGGAAAAGTTTGTGCATTTAACACTACCACTGGAGAATGTATGTGGATTTTTGATATCGGTGATACAGGTGTTGAAAATCCATTTGGAACTCTGCCGACCTATGGTGGCGTAACAATCACAAATGGGGTTGTCTACTATGGGCCAACACAACATACTCCCCAAACACCCATGTATCGAGGGTACAAACTTTTCGCAATGAATGCTACGACAGGTGAAAAAATCTGGGAAATTCCAGCGTTTTTTGCCTCCATAGCACAAGCAGATGGTATACTTACTGGATATGATGGCTATGACAACAAGCTCTACGCTATCGGTAAGGGGCCCTCAGAAACAACAGTTTCAACGCCTCAAACAGAAGTGCCTCTGAGAACTAATGTGTTGATTACGGGTACGGTAACCGATCAATCTGCGGGTCAAACTTGTCTTGGATATCCTGCTGCTGGCACGCCTGCAATTGCTGATGATAATATGGGTGATTGGATGGCTTATTTGTATAAACAGCAGCCAAAGCCTACGACTGTTGCAGGGGTCCCGGTGACTCTATCAATTGTTGACCCTAACGGCAACTATTATGTCATTGGAAAAACTACAAGCGATATAAATGGACAATATTCTTTATCATACCAGCCAGAGGTACCCGGCATCTATACCGTCACAGCAACATTTGGCGGAACCAATTCATACTACAGCTCATCAGCACAAACCCATCTACTTGTTGGCGAAAACACAAACACAACACCCGACACTTCTCTTCCATCAGGACTAGTAACAACCCAAGAACTACTGACCTATGTTGGTGGCTCAGCAATCGCTATAATCCTTGCAATAGCTATCGTTGGCATTCTTCTACTAAAAAGAAAACCCTAAAACAACCCCCCTTCTTTTTTATCCCAAAATCTGTGAGTTTTTGTACATACGGGATTTTTGCGATAAATATGTCAATTTTTCATGGATTTTATTTTGTGCCTGTGTCAATTATAGTATACGTGCTATGGGCAAATATTTTTAAAAATATGTAGTGAATAATTTTTAATATTTATGAATTGTATGAATTAAATAATTGTTTTACAAAATTAAAATATTGTTATAACTCTGATACACAAGTTTGTATGTGTCAAAAAGCTGCAGAATTTAGGTTTAAAATCGGTTTATGTAGCGTAATTCGTAGAGTTCAGGTTTTGTATTATTTGTCTGTGTTTCCTGATTTCCCGGATTTATTATACACAGGTCGATGGAAATCCACGAAAAGAACCGATATAAAAATGCCTGTAAAATACGCCTTAAACAATATGGCCTATGTATAATTAGATCTGAATTATACACATGTTTTGTTTAATCGTTAAGCGTTGTTTTGAGGCGTTTTTTAAAAACCAAACGCATTTATCAAATAGTTCTCGCACTTGTGTATAAATTTTGCGGGAATTTAGGGTGTTTGTGTGTTGTGTTTTGTTGGCGGGTAGTGCTTGGGGAGTTGGTTGTGGTTTTGTGTTGGTTGGGGTGTTGGTTTGATTTTCTGTGTGTTTTGCAAAGAATTTCGCCCGTAAGATACTAGTATTTTTCAGACAGCCTGAGGTTATTTTGGTTGGTCAGTAGGGTTAAAGTAGTGGGTTATAGATTGCATCGAAATGGGTGCATGTAACTCATTGTAAAAAGGCAAGACTCTTAGAGCCTATGTAACACACATTTGAGCGCTGTAGTACAAAGATCCCCCTAAACAAGCTCGACC
The DNA here is from genome assembly GCA_031274765.1 of Nitrososphaerota archaeon. Lineage (GTDB taxonomy): Archaea > Thermoproteota > Bathyarchaeia > Bathyarchaeales > Bathycorpusculaceae > Bathycorpusculum. The sequence continues at coordinate 4,641 of JAISPR010000138.1, forward strand.
AACAAACTATATTTGGTTGGCCATATTGGGGGATAATAGTCAGACATAACCACAATATTTCCTGAAAATGTATCTGGAATTATTGGTCGTTTACCTTCCACATATACATAAAACTCAATAACCCCTGGATCGCTATCTCTGATTTTGATTGACGATATTCCCTGTGATTTCACAAAATCCGCAAACGCTTCTTTACTCTCAAAACCCACAGCCGCTTGAATTAGCCACCAATAGTTTGGCTTAAAGGTAAATCCTTGCTCAGTAAAGTAGCTATACGTCTCTTGGAGTTCCTGTTGAGTCATTTGCGGATTACCTAAGGTAAAACTTATGGTTTGACAATCTGTAAGTTTCCCTTCCGTATCAAACACATAAACAGTCAAATTATGGATCCCGGGCCAAACTTGGTAGGGGTTGAAGGTTTTTGTGTTGTTCGTGTAGGTGACGTTTTTGGCACCGTTTAGACTGTAGGTGATTTTTGTTGTTGCACTATTTCCTGTGAAATTGAGTGGAACAGCACATGTGTGATATATAGCGTTTTTTTGAGGCGAGAAAATTTGAAGCGGGGGTAGCTTAATGACTTCGTTTTCATTTTCATTTAACGCGTCGTTTTGTTCGTTAAAACCACTAACAAGTCCGTAAATACCAATTAAAACTAAACTCGTTATGACGCCAAGTGTTATTAAGGTAATTGCTTTTTTTGATGGTTTATTTTTTTCACATCCAATTTTGATGCGGCTATATATTTGAACAATCATTATTGTCGAAAGTGCTTTATTAAATTTACTGTTTTGAAACATATTTGGCTTTTTGTGTGGTAGTTTATTCAAAGGGTGCAATAACTCAAACAGGTATGTGGGGCTGTCAACATAGGGTCATGTTTCAAATCAATTTATTCCAAAATTCCAACACAACTATAACCAAACCAAAAACAACAAAATGCACAATCCAAAACTTAGAAAAACAAATAAACATACGAGCCAAACGCTACAACCTCACACAAAAAGTCAAATACTTACGCCAAATACGCTACGTATTCCACTTACCCGTACGCAAAATATATTTTGATATAACTTCAGGATAAACAAAATTATCATCAAAAAATACACCCACAATATTCAAATTCAACCCATTTAACCTAACTTCCCGAGAAATTTATACCTACAAATCCTCATCAGTAAAACCAAAAGCACCATAAATCCCACACCCTCCTTAGTCACAACAACCTTAAACTTAACATCACCCAACACATAAACACAAAACCACAACAAAACACACAACACCCCCCAGACTGTCCAAAAACTAGCAAAAATCCCAGAAAAACAAGAAGGCTGTTTTTCTCCGTCCATTTCCGTCAAAAACACGAAAATTTCTAGTTTTTAAACGTCTCCCACTCCACCATCACAGTAATCTATAACCCAGACTGCGCAAAAACTCCGATAAAATTCACAAGACCACTACATACAGCAATAGATGAAAGGATATGCACTGTCAGTAGTGTTTAGTGCCATTATTTTTTAACTTTTTGCACAGTCTGAACCCCCATTCCCATCACCTGACCCTATCTTCCACCCTATCACACTATTTTACATACATTACCCAGTCTACATCACCACTGAACACACTCTCAATGAACAAAAAATCCCAAACACACATCAAACACATACAACTAACCTGACACCAAACAACAACCGATGCTAGTTCCACCACTTCCACTGCAACCTACTAAAACTCAAATACATAACTAACAATATCATCCCCCAACCAAGCGATAACCCAGTAACAAACAAAAGCTTGTTAACTCCAAACGGAACATAAGTAGAAACCACCCAAAAACAAAACGCCTCAAACCCTACCAATAACAACACAAATATAGCCGCATGAATTACCCGTTCAACGCCCAAAGTTTTCACCATATGCTTAGAAACGTTACCTATGTAGGGTTTAAAATTTTCCATCAACATTTATGTTCTAGCGTGATGTCTTCCCTGTGAAGCCAATGATGCATGAAGAGCCGTCTGAATTGTGAAGAATAGCTAATGGGGAAAATTAAACTGAGGCTTCATTGAAAACAAAAACAGACGGTTAAATTTCCACATATCCAGATTTTTGGTATGTAAACTTTATTTAAAAGAGCAACAGAATGTAAGGATTGGAGACTCTAATGGCACTAGAAAAATTAAGTTCTTCACTAACCGGCGCTATAAAAAAACTATTTAAAGCCGGCGTAGTCGACGAAGCTGTAGTAAAAGAACTGGTCCGCGACATACAGCGGGCATTGCTTCAATCTGATGTAAATGTACAGCTAGTGCTCCAAATCAGCAAAAACATCGAAGAACGGGCACTAAAAGAAAAAGTACCGCCTGGAGTTTCCAGACGTGAACACGTCATAAAAGTAGTCTACGAAGAACTCACCCGCTTCATAGGCGATGTAGCGGTCCCACTTAAAGTCGAACCAGGCAAAAAGAAAACCATTATGCTTGTAGGTATACAAGGATCAGGCAAAACAACCCAAGCTGCCAAATTAGCAAAATATTTCCAGAAACGCGGTTTAAAAGTCGGATTAATTGCCGCAGACACTTTCCGCCCCGGCGCATACGCCCAGCTCCAGCAATTAGCCACTAGAATTAATGTTCCCATTTATGGTGATGCTAAAGCTAAAGACCCTGTTAAAGTTGCAAAAGATGGCTTTAACCAGTTTCTTGATCGCGACCTGATTATTGTTGACACTGCAGGTCGACATAAAGAAGAAAAAGACCTTATCCGGGAAATGAAAAATATCGAAAAAGGAATTCATCCAAATGAAATTATCATGGTTATCGATGGCACAATTGGACAACAGGCCCTTGTACAGGCCAAGAGCTTTCATGAAGCCACTCCCATAGGCGCTATAATTGTCACCAAGCTTGATGGTTCTAGCCGTGGTGGGGGCGCTCTTTCTGCGGTTGCAGCAACTGGAGCTCCTATAAAGTTTATTGGAACAGGCGAAAAAATAGAGGACCTTGAAGCGTTTGTACCTTCGCGATTTGTGGGGCGCCTTCTTGGTATGGGCGATCTTGAAACGCTTCTTGAAAAAGTTCATGACGCTGAAATTAAAGTGCCGCCCAAAAAAGTCAAAGAAATTCTAAGTGGTAAATTTACCTTAACTGATATGTATGAACAGTTCTCAGCTGTTAAAAACATGGGTCCCTTTAGCAAAGTTATGAAAATGTTACCCGGTATGTCTCAGCAAAACATCCCTGATGAAATGCTAAATAGTGCTGAGGGCCGTCTTGATACCTGGCGCGTAATTATACAATCCATGACGCCAACAGAGCGAGAAAACCCAAAAATACTAAATGGCTCTCGTGCCAGACGTATTGCGCGTGGTTCAGGAACCACTGAGAAAGATGTTAAAGAACTTCTTAAACAATATGTTGTGATGCGAAAAATGCTAAAGATGTTTAAACGCAAAAAAAAGTTGCCATTTGGCTTGGGCGGAGGCAAAGGAATGCCCCCGATGGGTTACTAGTAGGGTCGATTTATGGATGTTTTAGAGAAAGCATACAGTTTGCTTAGCCAATACCCGCTTTGTGACCACTGTTTGGGGCGGCAGTTTGCATCTTTGGGGTATAGCATGGAAAACAATGTTCGGGGGGTTGCCTTAAAGGTCAGTTTAATCCTGCAGGCTAATGATTTAATTACCACAGAAAAATCTGTTGCCGGCATAGCGCAGCTCAAAATTTTGGCTGCCCAGGGATTTTCTGTAACTGCCAAAGAAACTCTCAAACATCTAAAGAAGCGTCTTCCCAAACAGACTGATATGGTGTGTTATCTTTGTGAAGGTAAATTTGACTTAATCAATGGTTTAATTAAAAAAACTCAAACCGCTCTTGAAAGCTATGACTTCACTACTTTTCTAGTTGGTATCGAGTTGCCTGCGGTAGTTGAGGAGCGTGAAGATGAATTCAAAGCTGCCCAAAATATCCAGTATGGCGAGAGTATGCGTCATGAATTTGGGCGGGTGCTAGGTAAAGCCCTTGCCAAGGCTGTTGGTAGAGAAGCGGACTATATCAAACCTGATGTCGTTGCTATACTTAGTCCCTTTGATGAGTCGGTTCGTCTCCAAATTAATCCCCTGTTTGTCGGGGGTAGATATCGTAAGCTTGTACGTACTATTCCGCAGTCTGAGTGGTTTTGTTCTTGTCGGGGTAGGGGATGTTCTAAGTGTAATGGTACTGGTAAACTTTATGCTGAGTCAGTTGAGGCTTATGTGTCTAAACCGTTGCTTGAAGCGTCTGAGGGGGCGGAATCTTTTTTCCATGCTTCTGGGCGTGAAGATATTGATGTTCGTATGTTGGGTACGGGGCGTCCTTTTATTGTTGAAATTTCAAAACCCAAGCGTCGAGCTTTGGATTTAGTGTGGCTTGCGGGGGTTGTTAATGCGGGTGCGGTTGGGAAAGTTGAGGTTTCTGAGTTGCATTTTGTTTCAAAAGGTGATGTGCGTCATCTTAAGAAAGGTGAGGGGGCTCAGAAGGTGTATCGGCTGCTAGCTGAATTCGAGAAAAACCTTACTGCTGAGGATTTGCGGTTGATAGAACAAAAGTTATCGGGTGCATTGATTAAGCAGCAGACTCCTTTGCGTGTTGTGCATCGTCGCGCAGATATCGTGCGGGAAAGGTACATATATAAGCTTGAAGTTAAGAAGGTGACGCTTAAGAGAGCATTGCTCCTAATTCGTTGTCAGGGCGGGCTCTATGTGAAAGAATTGGTGTCTGGAGATGAAGGACGTACAGTACCAAACGTATCGGCTTTGCTTGATAATCCGGCAAAGACGCTTAAGCTTGACGTTCTCAAGGTAATAATGGAATAACAGGTGAAAATTGATGAGAGGTTCAAAAGGCTACTACTCGGGTACACGCAGTCTTCTACGTAAACCCACTCGTGCTAGGGGCAAACCCCAAATCGGAAAATTGCTCCACCAATACGAAGCTGGTAACCAAGTTATTATAAAAATGAATTCCAGCGTTCAAAAGAGCATGCCCCACAAACGTTTCCACGGTAAAATCGGCCAAATTATAGAAAAGCGCGGCCGCGGCTATGTGATTAGTGTTCCTCAAGGGGAAGCTATAAAAACCATAATTGTCCGCTCAGAACATCTAGAGCCCTATACTGGTCAGTGAGTGAAACATATGAGCAAGAGCGAAGTAAGCGAAAGTCGTCTAACTCTGCCCCAAGTTAAAAAAGTTCTAGAAAGCATCGGTGAAGAAAACCTTGACCAATTCCAACGCCGCACCTTTGATTATGTAAGCAAATTTTCAAAGACTGAGCCAGAAAAAGCTGAGTTTCTCTTGCAAAAACTTATCAAAGAATACGAGTTCGACGAAGCTGAAGCGGTTCAAATCATAAACTGTATGCCTCAAACCGTGGATGAACTTCGAGCCTTCTTAGCCGGCGGCAAAAAAATTATCGAAGCCCAAAAACTAAGCCAAATTGTCGACCTTTTAGCCGAAAACCGACTGCTTAAATAGCTCTTAGTGGCTAAAGTATCTTTAAGCAGAACAAGGGAATAGGCTATAGGATATGCGAGATGGCTGGTATGGAAAAACGCTATGAAGAAAACGCTTATGTTCTAGACTTTCTTCCACACGGTAAACCTGGGTTTCGTCCCACCGGTCGAGCAAGTTATCGTGCCGGTGCCCTTATTCAATGTATCGGTGAAGAATTCTTCACTATCTTAGAAGCTCTAGTCAAAGAGAATCTAATGCTCAAACCAGGCGATCGTGTTTATGTAGGAAAAAACAGTCGGGAAGAAGTTACCTACATCATTGGACGCATAAGCTATGAAGAATTAACTGCGGCAGCTCGTGCTGAGCTTCCAAGTGTCATAAGCAAAGTGGTACAAAACCGCGAAAAATGGTTTGTAAACTTTTTTAACACTACCCGCGCCATAACGCCTCGTATGCACGCCTTAGAACTGGTTCCCGGTATAGGTAAAAAATATATGTGGCAGGTTATTAATGAACGCCAGCGTAAACCCTTTGAAAGCTTTGAGGACCTGCAAAAACGCACAGAGTTGCCTAATCCTGTTAAGCTGATTACTAAACGTGTTCTTGAGGAGCTTGAGGGTGACAGCAAGTATCGGCTGTTCACACGGGCACAGTAAGGATATTCGATGAGTCAAGAGCAAATTCAAAATCTGCTTTTAACCCATCATCTTTTCCCAAACAAACTTTTGGGTCAAAACTTTATGGTCGATTCTGATCTCTACTTTAAACTCTGTGAATATGCTGCTTTGAATGCGACTGATGTGGTTCTAGATGTTGGGGCGGGGTTTGGTTTTCTTACCCGTTTTCTTTCAGACAAATGCCAAACTGTGGTGGCTGTAGAAAAAGATCGCCAGATTGCTTTAGTGTTGCGTGAAAACACCAAAGACTTAACCAACGTATCTGTTGTGATAGGTGATGTTTTAAAGGTACCTTTGCCATTATTTAACAAGGTTGTTGCCATACCTCCATATTACTTATCGTCCCAACTGATTATGTGGTTACTGAAACAAAAAATCAGCTGCGGAGTGCTTATTTTACAACGTGAATTCGCAAACCGTCTCACTGCAACTGTTGGCAGCGAAAAATACGGCTGGTTAACCGTTGCTGTCTCTCAGCAAGCAGAGGTCACCCTCTTAGACGTGGTGCCCAAAAACAAGTTCTATCCACCTCCTGAAGTGGACTCTATTGTTCTTTGTCTCAAACCCTGGGCTACAGCTCCTTTTGAAGTAAGAAATCCCCTACTCTTTATACAGTTAACCAAATGGTTATTTAGTGAACGCAATAAAAAAATATCCAAAGCAATCACCCCCTTTCTACAAAACCGCCTGAATCTAAATAAATCCGATGCAAAAAAAATAGTTCAAACCCTGCCCTTTTCTAAATATCGTCCCCAAGAGTTGTCCCCTCAAGATTTTGGAGCCCTTGCCAATGCCCTACCCAATTAAACGCCTAAGTTTTGACGGTTTCTGTTTTGATGTTTATGAGGATGTATATGAGCCTGCCGAGGATTCATTTCTATTTGCTGAAAATCTACATATAACACCTGGTATGCGTGTTTTGGATTTGGGGACTGGATGTGGTATTCTTGCGGGGTTGGCTGCAAAAAAATCTGGCCAGGTGCTTGCAGTAGACGTGAATCCTTTTGCGGTTCGATGTGCTAAAGAAAACGCTCAACGCAATGGTCTATGTGACCGGATCGCTTTTCTGAGGGGGGATATGTTTGGGGCTTTGCGGCTTGATGTTTGGTTTGATTTAGTTTTGTTCAATGCTCCGTATTTGCCCTCTGAGGTGGGTGAGGAGGAAACGTGGATTGGGCGGTCTTGGGCTGGGGGTGTAGATGGGCGGTTGGTGGTTGATAGGTTTATCGCGGAGGTTTCGGCGTATCTTAAACCGGCGGGGCGGGTTCTTTTGATGCAGTCCACGCTTACAGGTGTTGAAAAAACTCTTAGGGGATTTAGGCAGCAGGGGTTTAGTGCTTGTGTGGTGGCTGAACGTTGTTTGCCGTTTTTTGAAACGCTCACCCTTATAGAGGCTAAATACATGATTGCTTAAATATTCATTATTAAGCATATGCAGTGTAAAACATGTATGTTTGTTGAATTTTGTATCTGTTTGTTATTTTTATTGGATGCTAAAAAAATATTTTTAAAATTTAATGTTAATTGTTATACTGTGAATTAAATAACATCTTTATTTGAGTTTCATTTTTTATTTATAAGTGGATTTTTTGGGGATGGTTTGGGTTGTGGAGTTGGGTGATGGTGTGGTGTTAGTAGTTTAATTAATTCGCGACAAGGCGCTTTGTTCTTGCGTTTCAACGAAAATTTGTTTCATAAGATTTGTTTATGTATATTTTGTGTGTGTTGGTATTGTTGGTCTATGTGAGGTGGGTTATTTTGGGAGGAGACGTCCATAAACTAGATTTTTTGTGTTTTTGGCGGAAACGGACGGAGAAAAACAGTCTTTTTCTTGTTTTTCAAGGGTTTTGTTAGTTTTCGGACAGTCGGGGAGGGGGATTTGTGATGTTATGTTTTTATTTTTTCTATTGGATCTATGTGATCATCATTTGTTGTCTGTTGTGAAAGTGTCATTTGCTAAACTGCTGTAGCCTGCTAAATGTAATAAAAATCACCGAATTAGAATAGTGCATCTAACAAATCAAACACCCTTGTTTACCCCTATGTTTATTGGTAGCCAACTCCCACAATAACCTGAGAATATCTATGTACTCCCCCAACTTCATAGTTGAAGCCATGTTAAAGCCCGAAACCTACCCTGAACCAGTCAGTAAAATAGAACTCATCCAAACCCACATATCCTTTGTTTTTCTTACCGAAAACTATGTTTATAAAATCAAAAAACCGGTAAATTTTGGTTTTCTAGATTTTTCTTCCCTCAAAAAACGACATCTTTATTGCGAAAAAGAACTCCAAATAAACAAACGGCTATGCCCCACTCTCTACTTAGAAGTAGTTTCTATCACCAACAACTCTGGTATACTAAAGATGGGGGGTGATGGCGAAGCTGTAGAGTTCGCCGTCAAAATGCGTCGGTTACCCCAAGAGCAGCTTATGAATAAGTTACTACAAAAAAATAAAATAAATGACCAAATTATCGATAAACTTGCCGCTATAATCGCTAACTTTCACACCAATGCACAGACAAACCCGGAAATAAACACATTTGGCAGATTGGAAACAATACAAACAAATTGGACTGAAAACTTTACCCAAACCCAAAAATATATTAATCAAACAATCCCCCAAGAAGACTACGACGCTATCCAACAAAAAATAAACACCTTCATAAACAAGAATCCATCACTTTTTGAGCAGCGCATCGCCGATGGCCGAATACGCGATTGCCACGGAGACCTATACTCAAGCAACATCTTTGTAGCTGATCAAATCTACATATTTGACGCCATCGAATTTAACGACCGTTTCCGCTACAGTGACACAGCCTCTGATGTAGCCTTCCTAGCCATGGATCTCGACTACCAAAACCACCAAGCCCTCTCTGCCTATTTCATCAAACAATACATCACCTACGCAAAAGATGCCGCGCTATCCTTGATGTTGCCTTTCTACAAATGCTATCGGGCCTATGTACGAGGTAAAGTTGTCAGTTTCCGCTTAGACGACCCCAATATATGTGCCCAAGATAAAGTGGCGGCAACCAAAGAGGCCTCCGCATATTTCCGCTTAGCTGCCAAGTATGCATTGGGTCTCTAGCAGAACTGGTCTATTGTCCAGCTGGGAACTTTGATTGTACCCATGATGACAGGTTTTTGATGGCAATCGCTGCCTCCTGTCATGAGCAAGTTATGTTCTTTTGCAAATTTAATATAATGCTGGGTGGTTTTTGTTGTATGGCTTGGATGCCAGCATTCTACTCCATCAATATATTGGAGCATATTCTCTTGGATTATTCTGGTTTGTTCTTGTATATTTTGAGTTATTGGTTGTAGTGAAGTTCCACAGCTGTCGCTTGGATGCGCAAGCACAAGTTTGCCTCCTGCGTCTTGAATGAGTTTTGCGGCTTCTTCTAAGTGGAGTGGATATTTGGGAACATCGCATTTTATGAGGTATTTATCGAAGGCTTCTTGTCGATTGGCTACAATTTTTTTATTGACTAGATAGTCAGCGATGTGGGGTCTTCCAAGAGTGCCCTCGACGGTTTGTGTAATCTTTTGTAGATCTTTTTTTGTTAGTGGGGGGATGTTTTCTTTTTTAAATTCGGTGTTGATGTTCTGGAGGATTTTTGTTGCTCGCTTTTGACGGTAATGGGTTAGCAGAGCAAGTTTGTTTTGTAGTGCTTGATTGTTAGGGTTAAATTGGTATCCCAAAAAATCTAGTGCAAATGTTTGGCCGTTTTTGTATTTTTGATAAGATAGGGTGACATTTAATTCGACCCCGCTGATGTAGCGGATGTCTGTTTTTTTAGCTTCAGTTATAGCTTGGGTTTGTCCGTTGATGTTGTCGTGATTGGTTATGGATAAAAAAGTAATGCCTCTGTTTTTTGCTTCTTTAAAAATTTCTTGGATGCTAAATTTACCATCCGATGCCAAAGAATGAATATGTAAATCAATTGTCAACCAAAGCACCTATCTTTTTGTTTTTTTAATTATGGTCCACTTTGATATTGCGCATTGGTTGGTATTAATTGTTAGATGCAAAATGTTTAGGGATGGAAATTTCGCCTTTATAGTGTCTATGTTTATGGGTTCAAATTTATTCTTGTTTGCCAAGTAGGCTTCTTTGGTTAGTGCGTTGGATTCATATTTTTCTTTGCTCCGATTTTTAATTCGCGCCAAAGCAATTCTTTGAGAACAATGGGTTTCAAAGATGACAAATACCAATCCATTTTTTGCTGCTATCTGGGCTGCACATTCACGGAGCTCTTGGGTGACAAATGTAGCATCTAAGATGACACTGTTTTTCTTTGCCGTTAATGTTTCGGCCTGTCTAAACATTTCCTCATAGACCAATAGGCGATTGTTCATGTTACCCGCAACTTGGGGGTCAAAAATATCTTTATCTCTTAGCACCGATAGCCGAATTATGTCACTGCGCAAAAGCAAATAACCCTTAAGGGTTGAGATTTCCTCTGCCACGGTGGTTTTAAAGCTTGCGGGCAAACCACAAGTGATCCCAAAGATAGGCGACACAAGGTTTATTTTTATAAAATCCTCAAAAGCTTCCTTCAAATTTGATATGCCCCTTTGAGTAGCTAACTATGATGTACTTTAATGTTTCCAACAGAACAGCTCACTATCTTACACCGTATGAAACGTAGGTAAATTCTAAATAAGGAGAACCCCCCACTCTCGTTAAGAGAAGGACCCATCATGGAAAACTTTCAAGTTAAAGACATAAAATTAGCCCCCCAAGGGCACTTACAGATTGAATGGGCCGCCAAACATATGCCCGTTCTAAACATCATCAAACAAAGATTCGAAAAAGAAAAACCCCTAGAAGGTCAAACCCTTGCTGCTTGTCTCCATGTCACCAAAGAAACAGCTGTACTCATCAAAGTTCTAATAGCGGGTGGTGCCAAAGTCGCTCTATGCGGCTCAAACCCCCTCTCAACCCAAGACGACGTAGCTGCCGCATTAGCTGATAGTGGCGTACATGTATTTGCCTGGCGTGGCCAAAACACCGAAGCCTATTATCGATGTATTGAAAAAGTTCTCGCATACAGCCCCACTATCACGATGGATGATGGCGCAGATGTTGTGGGTATGTTACACAGTAAACGTCAAGATCTTATCAAAAATATCAAAGGGGGTACTGAAGAAACAACAACCGGGGTAGTTCGCCTAAAAGCCATGGAACAAGACAACAGTCTCAAATATCCCATAGTAGCCGTCAACGAAGCCCTCACAAAATACCTCTTTGACAACCGCTATGGTACAGGCCAAAGCACCATTGATGGTATTTTACGTGCAACATCTGTTCTTTTAGCCGGCAAAAACTTTGTGGTCGGGGGATATGGCTGGTGCAGCAGAGGTATTGCTATGCGTGCTCAAGGCTTGGGTGCAAACGTTATTGTCACTGAAGTACAACCCACTCGTGCATTAGAAGCCGTTATGAATGGTTTACGTGTTATGCCCATGTCTGAGGCGGCTGTTATTGGTGATATTTTTGCAACCGCTACAGGTGACATCAATGTTTTGCGCAAAGAACACTTTGAAGTAATGAAAGACGGTGCGATTATGTGCAACAGTGGTCACTTCAATGTCGAAATAAACATCCCTGAATTAGAAGCCCTCTCTATGGCTCATCGTACAATGCGTCCCAACATGGAAGAATATACTCTAAAAGATGGTAAAAACCTCTATCTCCTAGCTGAGGGGCGCCTTGTAAATCTAGCGGCTGCTGAAGGTCATCCCTCAGAAGTTATGGATATGTCTTTTGCCAATCAGGCTTTGTGTGCTGAATACATAACCCGGTCTGACAAGCTAGAAACCAAAGTTTATGTTGTGCCAAAAGATATTGATGAAAAAATTGCAGAGTTTAAACTTCAAACAATGGGTGTTCAGATTGACGAATTAACTGAGGAGCAGAAAAAATATCTCTCAACTTGGGAAATGGGAACAACCTAATAAGGAGCTTATCATAAAACATGGCAAACTTTAAATTGATTGACCGAATACAATGGCTACTAAGTGGTGAATCACTAAATGGTTAGCAAAGATCAAGCAATAGGTGGAGCAATACTTCTAGTTTGTACAGTCCTCGCTGTCGTTTATTTGGCTGCTCTTTTCTTCTATGAACAAATTATTGGTGTCTTGCCTTGGCTAAAGATTGCTGATGTTGCTGCTGTTCATTATTGGCTTATTGCCTTACCGGTTATGATAGCACTTGTTGCCATACTCGCTATAGGTGCATGGATCGGCTGGACGATGGCAACAACTCCCCCGCCAAAACCAATTGAAGAAATCACAACTGAAATCGAAGACAAAAAAGAAGCAGAACCTGCAGTAATGCCTGAGGAAACAGTAGTATCCACCGGAGATAATTTAACAGCTAAGAAAAAGAAATAATTTCTTTCTTTTCTCTAAATTTTTATTCTTCCTTTAATTTTTTCATATTTCCTGATTCTCAAACATGTCAATCTGTATGTGCAATAATCAAATTGCTTGATGCAATATCTGTCTATTATTGGTTTGTTGATTTTAAAAAAGATAATTTTTAAATTATATTCGTAAAAAATATATGTGTCATTTTGCAGTGTTGTGTTGCTTATCTGACTATGCGTTTAATTTCCAACTATTTAAAAATATTTTTAATGGTTAACGAATTTATATAATCGGGATAATGCCCTTTTTAATGGTTAACGAATTTATATAATCGGGATAATGCCCTTTTTAAGCTAAGCCGCTGCCCTTCTAAAGGGCAGCGGCCATCAAAATCCACATCAAAGTCATCCTACTAGTAAACCAAAATTGGGAACACTTCAAAACCACAACCCCCAATCTCTCAGAATACAAAATCAACGAAATCGAAAAAATGCTCCACTGCAGAGACCCCAAACACGGCTTCC
>JAISPR010000144.1 GCA_031274765.1 Nitrososphaerota archaeon
TCAGGTGGGTGGAGTCAATAAGTTTTGTCGCGGTATAATGTTATATGGAACACTAAGGGAGAACATAAGAAACTTAAAGAAGAAAAAATGAGCGCACCCACCTAAAATAGCGAAAGGCCAAATAAACACAACACATAACCTGCTACAACACCCAATCAAAAGCCAAGCATCTAAAACACATAAATTTAATTAATCTAAACCGATACATCATAGTAAACCTCTTGAGCTCAAGCAGATGAAAGAATCATTTAAAAAACTATTCTCTAAACGCATCCTTCTCATAGTAATAATAGTTTTGCTTGCCCTCTCAGGCCTCAATACATACCTGATTATAGAGGGTAACCGCAACACCTTGAAAACCAGCGTAGCAAATTATGACTTTGTACTCTCCAAAGAAAGCAACACAATTAACCTAAAAAATATGCACACCGGACAAATAACCCATCCAAAAACTACCCCCGAAGCACTCAACACAGCACTAAGAGAAGGAAACTCAGTTTACATAAACCAAGGTGCCTACACACTAAATGCCGATGTAAAAATTATAAATAAATTAAACGCTCGAATCATCAGTAACGAAGCCATAATCCAGGGCAACGGACACAAAATCATCATTTACGGCACAGATTACACCACCTCACAACATGCATTAATTTCGGGCCTAACAATCATAAACGCAACAATACATGTCGAAAACTCATTTTCCACAACCATAACCAACACTAAATTCATCAACTCATCAATAGGTATTGAATTTTTAAACACGAACACTTGGAGCGAATATAACAAAATTGAAAACTGCCGATTCATCAACAACACCGAAAGTATTGTTTTCCGTACACCTATAAACGGCACCCAAATAAACAATGACCTTGGAAACGCTACCGGCTCATATGCCAGCTCCATAATTGAACGCTGTAACTTTAACCTCCAAGACTTCTCAACAGGTATTAAAATTGAACAGTACGCCGAGTTCTCTGACTGCCAGATGCAAAATCTGCGGTTTTGGATGGGCGAAAATGATCAACGCGGCAACCAAACAGCACTACTAGTAGACGGATCTATGTATCAAACCGTGTTGTTTGGAGTTGTATTTGAATCGTTTGCAGATGACCCTGTTTACATGTTTGCCATCGATATCGGCAAAAATTGTGACCCTGCACCCATTATTGGCACCGGCGTTAGCTTCTTAGGTAACTGGACAGCAAAAATCCATGATCCAGCCGGTATATGGCTTTCTGGTACCAACACAGTGTTTAAACGTGAAGCCACCATACCTGTTGGAACAAACAGCGAATTTGGCGAAACACAAAACCTCGAATGTCGCCCCTTAACCATTTCAGAATTTAAACCCAAAATTGATGTTGGAAACCTCAGACCCGAGGAAACAGTCACAGTTAGAATCCGTATTGAATATATCGACAATACGATATCTAACAGCGTAACCCGCACATTTAGCACAAATGGCTCCACATGGTTAAGTGACGAGGACATGATGCGCTTATTTGCCTCACAAAATATAATCTGGACCATACTTGTAGATGCCAAAACAAACGCTGCATCCACAAACACAAAAGTTACCGTCAGCGGTTATGGCATAGCTACATAACCAACAAATTAACCAATTACCCTTTAGGATAGTTTGGTTTTTATCCCGTCTACAGCGCGTCTTATTCACCCTAAAAAATCAAACATAAACACATCCAAGTGCATATTTAACATGAAAATAACAAAAAATACATCAGTATAATTGAGCCGCCCTTTTTAGAAAACCAAAGATCTATACACACATAGATACTTAGTTGAAAATTTCAAAAAATAATTCGTATTAAACAAAAGAAATAAAAATTAGAGTTGAGAAAGCTGACATTGCTGCAATAATTTCTGCCAACGCACATCAATTGACTGCTGGATTTCATCAAGAATAGGCCTGTTTTGGGGAGTAAAAAGATGACGGAATCGACCTTGGCCTTCGAGATAATCTTTGAGGAATTTCTTTTTCTGCGGGGCCAAGGCAATAACTTTACTTGGCGCTGAGAGCTGCCTATTACCATGCACAGCCTCCCAGAGAGGAAACACACAAGATTCAACAGATAGTTTAGAATATTCCATCGTTTTACACGGCTCACTTCTCCAGCCACGGGGACAGGGAGCAAACACATGGAGAAAGGCAGGCCCCTCAACCTCAAGGCCCTTGCGAACTTTGATGAGAAGATCCTTCCAATAATAAGGTGTAGCCGTAGCAACATATTCCAGCCCATGTGCAAGCATGATTTCAGTAATAGGCTTTTTCTTTTCAAGTTTACCCGGAATTATAGTACCAGCAGGCGAAGTAGTAGTAGCCGCACCAACAGGTGTAGAACTACTACGTTGTATACCGGTGTTCATATAACCTTCATTATCATAGAGAACAAAAAGAAAATCATGTCCCCGCTCAACTGCACCTGAGAGGGCTTGAAGACCAATATCACAGGTTCCACCATCACCTGCTAAAGCTATAACATCGATGTGTTCATCTTTAATTTTCCCTTTTTTTCGCATAATTTTGAGCGCCGCTTCAATCCCTGATGCATTAGCAGCCGCATTTTCAAAGGCAGTATGAATCCAAGGAAGCGCCCAAGAAGTATAGGGATAAATGGAACCAACAATTTCCATACACCCGGTGGCTTGAGTTACAATAGTTGGTCCACGAGTAGCTTTCATAATTAAACGCAACACAGTTGCAGGCCCACAACCTGCACATGCACGATGCCCTGAGAGGAACAAATTGGGTTTTGCCGCAATGTCTTTAGCAGTAAATTTCCAATCTTGAGTTGACATTTTTTCTCTACTCCCTTAATCCGAAATACGTCACTGTTTTCTCCGCATGCCCAAGCTTGGCAATTCGAGCCAAGTCATCATATATTCTACAAAGCTCAGGCGGACTACTGTCTCGGCCACCTAAACCAAAGATATAGTTAACTATTATGGGTCGTGGCGATACATCATATAGCGCATTTCTAAGTTCAGTAAAAACTGGCGCACCAAAACCGCCCGGACTCATGCATTTATCCATAACTGCCACAGCTTTAACGTTTCTTAGAGCATTTTTAATATCTTCAACCGGAAAAGGCCTAAAAGTACGAATACGCAAAATACCTGCCCTAATACCCTGTCCTCGAAGCTTATCAACAATAGCTTTGAGTGTACCGGCAGTAGAACCAATTACAACAATAGCGATCTGCGCATCATCAAGCTGATAAGTATCAATAAGCCCATTACCATAGCACCTTCCACTAAGTTTAGCATATTCACTATTGACTTCTTGGATCTTTTTATAGGCCACATTTAGCCCCTCAGTCTGCTGACGCTTAAACTCATAATAATAATTCTGTAATGCATTAGGACCCATAGTCAAAGGGTTTGCAGGATCGAGCCTAAAGGGCACTGTTTTACCTTCATGAGTTAACACCATTGGAAAACAGCGTTCACCAACAAACTCTTTTACGGCATCATCAGGAAGGGTATCTACACGCTCAAGAGTGTGACTGATAGTAAAACCATCCACACCAATAAGTATGGGTAGAGAAATATCAATATCTTCAGCAATCTTGAACGCCTGAATAATAGTGTCATATGCTTCCTGCGCATTTTCCGCATAAATCTGAATCCAGCCACTATCCCGTTCAGCCATACTATCTGAATGATCACCATGTATGTTTAACGGTGCAGAAAGCGCTCGATTGGCAACGGCCATCACAACCGGCACACGCGCGCCTGAAGTTACAAACAACATTTCATGCATTAATGCTAAACCCGCAGAAGCACTTGCAGTAAAAGTACGAGCCCCCGCGGCACCAGCTGCAAGACAAGCCGTTATAGCACTATGCTCCGACTCAGTGCAAACATATTGAGTCTGCGCTTCACCATTAGCAACATATTCACTAAATTTCTCAACAATTATAGTTTGGGGGGTAATGGGATACGCTGCTACAACATCAACATCACATTGCTTAACAGCATATGCTATAGCTTCATCACCATTCATAGCTAAAGTTATTTGTTTAATTTGCAATGGGGTCAATTATTCTTCCTCCTCAGGCATCTTCATCACTATGGCTTTGGCGGGACATTCATTTGCACATATCCCACAACCCTTACAGAAATTAAGGTTAAATTCAACCCGGTTATGTTCCGGCCGAAAATGAATCGCCCCCTCAGGACAAAGCATTGCACAAACAAGACAACGAATACATTTTTCACTATCATGTATGGGCATATAGGTTTTCCAGTCACCCGTCAAAAAGCCAATACTTGACTTCGAAGGAACCCCGGCAATGGAGACATCTTTCCAGGTTTTCTCTTTACTCATTCCACTTTTGCCTCCTTATATGCTTGCTGTATAACCGCAAAATTTTTCTCAGCTAAATCCGCTTTAAATCGACACATGAGTGTCTTTTGTATACCTTCAAGGGTAACAATATCTGTGGCTTTAGCAACAACACCTAAAAGTGCTGTGTTTGTGATAGGCGCACCCAAAATATTGAGTGCTATCTCTGTTGCGGGAACGGCCCAGACTTTTCCTTTTGTTATATGCAGTTTTTCTTTTAGAACCGATGGAGCCTCGTTAGAATTTATTATTAAACAATCTTCCTCACAGTTTAATCCAACAGTAACGGGCACTGTTTTAAGCAGTGTATTATCCAATACAATCACAACATCTGGATCATAGATGGCACAATGTAACTTTATTGGTTCAAGACTGATTCGAGTAAAAGCAGTTACTGGAGCACCCATTCGTTCTGGACCAAACTCTGGGAACGATTGAATATATTTACCTTCATCAAGCGCAGTCCTAGCCAAAAGTTCACTGGCAGTCCACGCACCTTGTCCACCTCTACCATGCCACCTAAACTCGAACATATTTTTCAACGCAGTCCCTTCCCTGAGAAATTTCTCAGTAAAATAACACCAAGCGACATCAACCTTGATATACATTTGCCCTACTATAGAAGTAAAAACATTTCTCTAAGCTTTTCACTATTTAGATGGGTACGTTCACTATTCCTTCTCTAAACTTGTATGTTCTCCCTTATATTCCATACAACCACCTGCGTAGTGAAACTTTTGACCTACCCTATTGACGAAGAACCTTGCATCATCATCAAAACAGACCAACAAATTCCACTATCCCAAAATTCCAAAACACAAAACCACTACACAAACTTTACGCAAACAACTATCTAACCACCCGCCAACCAGCAAAGACCATAAAAACACAACTAAATATAACAAATAAATGCCCTACCCAATATTTAATGACCTTGCATCACATAGTTAAAAAAACGTTAACTTCTCTGCTCGAACAGATGAGCACAAAAGTTAAATGTTTGACTGTCTAATGTGGGAAGCAACCGTACGCCATTTAGAGGGGACTGCAAGCTTATGGAAAAACAAAAAACGGATATATTTTTAACAGCCGAGCGCACATTAATGAGTAACTACCATCATAACGAGTTTTAGGATTTGGAACCTGCGCACCACCAAATTTTATCCCCGTCTGGCTCTTTAGCTACATGTTTTTCCCAAATGCAGACATCAACAAACAAGGCCGCCCATTTACCGCACCCTATGGACTAAGAACCTGTGTTCAGTAACACCTCAACAATGTATACAAATACGAAATCACAAAACCATCTTCCACATAAACAGCCTTAACTCATAATCCCCTGACAAAACACACAACCAATTCACCCACACAAAAACTCACTCAACACACCACCCTTTCAACAAAAATACCCACTCCATCAACTTTACCTTTCAAAAATATCCACTATTCCACCATATTCCACCTTAACAAACTCAACAAAAACACCCCGACACCCAACATCACCACACCCACCATTATCAACAAACATTTGCTTTTAACAACCTGATAAACATGACACCCACTCAATGCAACATGATATTTACCACATAAACCTTTACAACAAACAAATCACCCAAATATCAGTCACAATATGCCTTTACACCCCCTTAACTTTTCTTTCCCCATCAACACCACGATTTTCGCTACAATCAGTAGTTTTTACGTTTTACAAATCTACAAACAATACTCGACTCGGGCACACACCCCGTATCAACACACACTTTTTGACCAACTTATCCATCACTTTTCCCACCACCCACACTTAACGACCCGCCTATAAAATGACCAAACAGTGTTATAACTTGGGAAATTTTTGGGCAACAAACTCCATTGACACCCCGTTTATTGCAATACAGTACCGCGTTCACAAGTTCCCTTTTGTTGTGCTTTTGGAAGTTTTTCTCTTTTTTGGTTTCAAATATTTCTTCTATCAATTTCCATTCTGTATCTGTTAAATCTGTTGTATATCTCATTTTCATCACTCAAGCATAGCATAGTTTGCTATAAATGGGTTTGTTATACATATTTATTTTTGCTGAACACAGGTTCTTAGAAGAAATCCAGATATTCAAGAACCCTCGATAAATGGATTGATAGAAATAGGTCGAAGTTGTTGCAGAGGATGCCAATTCTGTAATGTCACCCTACGACCACTACGATGGTACCCAATTGAAAAAATTGAATGGGAATTGCAAGTTAATTGTGAATCAGATAAAGTTCGAGGTGTTTGCCTCCATACCGAAGACGTTATGCTCTATGGTTCTAAAAACATCATGTCAAACGATGAAAAACTCCTCAAACTACATCCATCGTTATGAAACAGACCCAAAACATCAGCTGGAGCCATTGCTCCCTTGCCGCTATCACTTCAGCGCCCAAGGTGTTCCATGAACTCTCCGAAATTATCCTCCAAAGGCAAGCATGGTGGGTTGTTGAAATAGGTATTGAAACCGGTTCACCTGAGATCGCTAAAAAAATTATGCCCACAAAAGCACCCCCTTTAGTGCTGATAAATGGCATGACGTAGTAGTAAATGGCATGGGTATAGCACATGATAACAAGCTGATTCCTGCATACACTATAATCATGGGATTGCCTGATGAAAAAGAAGAAGATATCACTAAAACCATGGAACTCATCGATGACCTCAAGGGTATGCGTAGTTTAATTGTGCCCTTATTTTTTGTTCCATTGAGAAATCTTAAAAGTGAAGACTGGTTCACCAAAGCGAAATTAAAAAAATATCACAAACAGTTGCTGATTCAATGCGCTAAACATAATTTCTATTGGGTCAATGAACTACTTGATATGACATTTCAGGGCAAATGGCACTCCATTATTGTGAGACAAATCTATAAAGGCTTTTCAGCAATCGCTAAACGTAAAGTTAGACAAATAGAATAAAACACCCCTCCAAACCCCTGACAAAACCCTTAAACAAGACCACAACAAATTGTTAATGGAACTAAGTATGGATAGAACTGCAGTTATATTGGCGGGAGGGTTTGCAACTCGTTTTAGTAACCACGACAAAGGGCTCTTTGAGCTAAACAATAAATTCCTGCTCAATCATGTTATCAATGCCATTAAAGGGCTTGTGGATGAGTTAATCATCGTCACCAGTTCACAAGAACGAGCTGATGCATATGCAAAAATTGCTTCAGTAAAAGCCGTTTTTGTTCTCGATGCAACGCAAGGAAAAGGCCCCTTAAATGGGGCCTTGACAGGATTTGAAACCGCCCAGGGCGACTATACCCTGCTCTTACCCATCGATTGCCCCTTTGTTTCCAAAGAAGTCTTATCCTTACTTTTTGATTTATCCCCTGGAAAAGCCGCAGTTATTCCAAGGCACACCAATATGGAAATCGAACCGCTCCAGGCAGTTTATAACACAAAACAAGCTCTAAGGGCAACCAAAGAAACCCTGATGCAGAATCAAATGGATATGCATAGTATGATTGAACGATTACGTGGCGTAAGGTATGTATCTACATTGGTTATTGAACAGTTAGATCCGGAATTGAAAACATTTGTAAACATTAATACCCCTCAAGATTTAAAAAAAGCACTTTCTTATAGCACTGAATCCAAAAAGGCAAAACCATAGTTTGTTTGGAGTTAGCCCTATTTTGATAGTTTTTTGTCAAATCAGGTGGGTGGGGTCAATAAGTTTTGTTGCGGTATATAGTTGTATGAGTATAGTGGAGAACATACAAGCTTAGAAACGGAATATGAGTGTACCCATCTAAATAGCGAAAGGCCATTGGATATAACGGGATTTAACAAACAGACAAACATGCCGGTAGATAAAGCTTTAATTTCCCGAATTACAAATCCTTTCAACAAGAAAATATGTAACCAAGTGGCTGCATTAAAGCAGTCACACCATTATTTATGCCTCAAAGGCGTATGTGCATGTAACCACGCAAAATCGAACAACCCGCATTTGGAAATCAACGTTAACAAGATGTAGACAATAATGGTTTAAACGCTTGTTGTTGACACCAAAATGAACACGGTTCTTGTGTGGAACCACTAAGAGGAGGAAATATATTGGAATTTTGTGTCGAATGTGGAACACGATTAAAAACTGTAAAAAATCAGGCCAATAATCAAACGGTTATGATGTTGACCTGTAGTAAATGTGGACAAAAAAAACCTGATTTAGAAATCTATCCTAAACTTAACAACAAAATTATCAAACATAACCCCAAACAGTTCGTTGCCATCATCGGTAGAGAAGAACAAGAATTCACCACTCTGCCCACAATACGGGTAGATTGTCCCCGATGCAATAATAACATTGCAAACGTGTGGCAGGTACAAACACGCGGTTCAGATGAATCATCCACACAATTTTTACGTTGCACACAATGCAACTTTACTTACAGAGAATACACATAATATCTAAAGATAAACTGGCTTATAGCAGCCAACATACAGGGCACTATCCAAACCTGCCTCAGAGAGGAGGTTTGAGGATTTTTTTATTCATCAAAGCACACATCCACTGCTCAAACTCATCCGATACAGGATATTCCTTGAAAAGATATGGCCGCCTGGATTCCAAGAAAAAATTTTTTTGCCCAACATACTCTGCAGCAGTCAACAAAGTGTGACCAGAAATTTGTGCCGTAGCAAAAATTTGTGCCAACTTTGAACGCCAAAGTTCATCTCTAAGAACATGATGTTCCAAAATAATCACAGGAATTATTCGCACAAGGCGTTCCAAATTATATAAACTCTGTTTTAATTTAGAGTGTTCAACGCAAAAACTATCAAGATAGAGCGGGGGCCCACCTATCATAAGCAGGGTAGGTTTAGCAGCTAATATTAGTTCGGTTGTATGAACCGACATTGGGCCCTGCACATCAGGTGCAAACAAGAAACACTCCTCTTTATACACCACTGATACCAAAGTAACCCATCCCAACATACCCCCTTCTGCACCATGTGCAACGGCGGGGGTAAAACAAAGTTTTGTATTATTAAAAGTAAAGGTTCTACCATCTGCGGCTTCTATGGTCTTGGCGTATCGCCCACCGGTTTTCTGGAACAAACAAGCACGTTGACGCTGACTCGCATTAATATTAACCTGGGGATTTTTAATCAACACAATTTTGTTTTGATAAATTTGACGTGCTGTTTCAACTTTAGCGGTCCAATTTACAAGCCAATCTTCATGACTTGGTGTGTGATGATCAAAATGGTAATGGCTGATTGTTGTTATTTGTGTCTTGTTGGCAGCATCTAAGATAACTTTGCGGAGTTGGTTGATAGTTTGAAATTCAATGGGGTGAGGCGGCAGATTAAAACGATAGGGACACAATGAGATTCCTGCATCCAATAATAGAGTAGTGTCGGGAGTTTCAACAAGAGTGCACATAGAGCGAACGCCAAAACTCTCCGATGCCAAAGGTGTAACTTTGATTTCGCTTAATGTAGAGTCTTTGTTTTTATTCAACTTAACCGGGCTAATTGTGGATAAGGGGATTAAAAAATTTGTTGTTAGGTTGTTTTGTAATGTTTATTCAGTTGTATGCTCTTAAGACAGTTTTTCTTATTGGGAGTAGTGCTGGATTGGGATCTAGTAAAATCATGTAGCCCTTTGTTAGATAAAATTTGTATCCCTGGTTTGATAGAAAGTTTGAGATTTCAAGTTCATCTTCGGGTTTATGGTATACACATATGGCCATTTTGGTGATGTTTGCAATTTTTTCTTTATTTATCAGTGCACCGTATAATGTTTGTTTTTCGTATCCTTCTATGTCCATTTTTAAAAAGTCTATTTTATTTATTGTATATTTTGTAAGCAGTTCAGATATTGTAATGTTGTTGTCGTTGTTGGTATCAGATAAATTTTTTTGGATTATTTCGACTTTTTCTTTGTAGGGTAGAAATGTTTGGGTTAGGGCTTCACACCATTCGGGATCGCTTTCGATAAGGTATATTTTGCTTGCTGTATCTATTACGCTTAGTGCAAAATTGCCTTCAGCTGCTCCTGCGTCAATAACCACGTCGTTTTTATTGATGCCAAAACTATTGTCGTCATAGTGTTTTTTGTTTGATTCTATAACACCTATAAAATGGCGATCATTTGTTAAATATCGGTGGGGAGATTCGAAATCTTGTTCAAATGAAACAGAATTAAATGCTTGTTTTATTGAAGTTTCATCCATACCCCGCTTGTAGAAGAGCTTTTTGCCATCATCAACTAAAACGTAAAATAGTTTTGTGCCTGGGTCCTGCTCGATTTTTAGGTTTCTTGTAAAATATTTTTCGCGAATCGAAGCATTCATATCCGGAAACGTAACGCATCCGCTTTTTTTTATTTTTGTAAAAATTCTTAAAATATCTTTTTTTCTTGTATCATCAAATTTATAATCGTCCATATGCTGTTTAAAATATTCTTCGCGATATTCAAAATATGCTTTTGATAAACGTAATTCTTTGCGATTTTTGATTTGACTAATTTTTGTTTTAATCGCAAATGGAACAATTATATGATACCATTTCTTAATCGAAATATTCAAATTTCACCTATCAACCCATTATATGATTTTTATTTTTTAAGACATTTTAATAAATATTGTCAATTGTTATCGGTCAATTTTCAGGCAGATTGATGCAACCATACCTAATTTGACAAGATCCATAAGCTTTAAACTGCTACACAAACTCGATGTTGTTTGAAATTCAGTCTCATCAACTCCCTAATTAAGCATCAACTATTGCGATATAAATATTGTGCAATCGAACATACCCGTTCAAACAAGCACTCACAAAACAACCAACACAACCTGTTAACCACAACCAATAATTACCCGCCAGGTTAGGATATTTTATGAAACGGGTAATCCTAATCACCGGTACACCCGGAATTGGCAAAACCACAACCGCCACAAGCTTAACCGAAAAACTCGGCGCCACCTACATCAACCTAACGGATTATGTCAAAACCCACAAATTAACATTGGGCAAAGACAAAAAACGCCAAACACTCATAGTGAACGAAAAAACCCTAACAAACCACCTCTATGAATCCATAAACAACATCAACACAGACATAATCATCGATGGACACTACGCCGCAGCCATCACCCCTCCAAATGTAGTAACACATGTTTTCGTTCTACGCCGAAATCCCATTGAACTAAAAAAACAAATGCAACACAAAGGATTTAACAAAACAAAAATCAACGAAAACATCTCAGCAGAAATCCTTGACAACTGCCTAATTGAAGCATTACAAAATCATCAAAACAAAGTTTACGAACTTGACATAACAGGCCAAACAACAGAAACCATAGTAAATACCATTATAAACGCTCTAAATAACAACAAAACGTACACCCCAGGCTCCATTGATTGGATTAGTATACTAGAACAAGAAGGTTTAACAGATAAGTATCTGCTACTTAGTTAACGGAACCGTCCGATTTTCTGTTTGGTGAGTAAATTGATTTTGCGGCGGTTACTATAGGATTTAGCATGGTCACTAAATTTTTCGCCTATCATAATTGGTGTGCTAAGTTCAACATCTTCAGATGCAGTATCGAGATTAATGATGATATTAACACCTATAGTACGATTCCAGTCACGAATCCACACGCCCTGTTCATAACGGCCTTTTTGTACAATAAGATCAAAATGGCGGATGATCCCACTGTGGCCTTCGAGTTTTACATTTTCACTGTTAATTTTATAGCCTTCTTTTTTAAAGTACTCAATCGCCAAATCAATCAGAGACGACCGGGGCTTAGGTTGGTCTTCAGCACTCATACTAATCCATAATTCTCCGCTAACACTTAACTATATGGATGTGCAAAAGTCTTTCGGAAGCAAATCCCAAATGCCACCAACATTCATCATGAAATGTACCAAATGCGGCGGCTATATACTTAGTAATAAAACACAAAAAACAAAAATTTGCCCCTACTGCGGAAAAAACATAAACCTTCAACGGGCTCAACGCATTGCAGCCGCAGAAAGCGCACCAGAAGCCTCAGCGCTTCTACGTAAATTAAAAAGCGAGCGCGGCTTTGACCGCCCCCCCTAATTTTAATTGTTTACCGCACATGTTGCAATAATTCGCATACTTTACATAAATCCAGTGCTGAGGGTTCACCGCATTCAACACATGTTTTAAAAACCCCTTTTTTGATGGTTTCCTCAACTGCTGGACGTAGTTTTTCCATAGCACGAAAAACAGTGAATTTAGTCCCTGCATGCTTTTCCTCCATACGATTGAGCATACCACGTATATCATTACGCAACGCTTGCGAAGCATAAGGACAAGGGCTATTCTGAAAAGATATTTTTTTAATATAAGCATAAAGCGCACTATCTTTCTCAGGAACCTCGCAAAAAGGCTTAATTTTTTGCACAAACATCGGATGAACCTCATCACTCATCGGTTTCTCTTTAGCAAGCCGTGCAATATCACCCCGCAAAATATTCATCAAAACAGTTTGCACCTCATCATCAAGGGTATGTGCAGTCGCAACTTTACTAGCTCCAACCGCCCGAGCCCCCGTATTAATAGCCCTACGCCGCAAAACCCCACAATAAGCACAAGCCGTAAGTTCACTTTGCCCCCCCTGACAAACACGCTCCACAATCTCATCAAGACTAAAACCATAGAGCCCCTTAAACGAAACAATGTGATGAGCCACATTGAGCTCCCGACAAGCATCTGCCGCTATAGTCAATGCTTCATCCCGATATCCACCAATACCCTCATCCACTGTAACAGCCGTTAGAACAGTTTTAGGTCGAAATTTTTGCAACTTTACCAATATATACAAAAGAGCCAAACTATCTTTACCACCGCTAACCGCCACCGCTAAATGATCATCAAAGTGCAACATACGGTAACGCGTCAGTGTAGCCCGAACTTTAGCTTCAACAGACTGCGCAAAACATCTCTGACATAAACACTCACCAGAGTATTGCCTAAAATAGAAAGCCTCATTACGCCTACACCCAGTACAAACAGCTGACACCATTTAATTCACAGCTACAATTGGCAGTATACTAAATATAGTTATTTCACCAATCAAACACAACCCATTTTGCATGCTCAACCACACCCAACAACCATAGCCGCAACCACACCCAACAACCATAGCCGCAACCACACCCAACAACCATAGCCGCAACCACACCCAACAACCATAGCCGCAACCACACCCAACAACCATAGCCGCAACCACCCACATCACATCAAAAAAACAAAAAACAAATTCTTCATCAAATCAGATGGATTGAATCAATAAGTTTTGTTACAGTACATAAATATAGAACAAAAATAATGAACACACCCACCTAAAAATAACGAAACAATAAAACATAACATACCCCAACAAAAAAGGGTAGGCAAATAAAGAATGCCTGTTTATTTTGACTGATAAATATGACAATTAAACCCTCAAATCAGGGGGCGTGTAGAGAAATCATCTATAATGAAACACGATGGACCCACCTTGGAATGTTACGTAAAAAAGCCGCCCACATTATGGTTGCCCTAGAAATGTTCCACATACATTCAACTGTTCATGGCAGCACCGCTAGAGGCGATGTAAAAATAGATAGTGATATAGACATTTTTATTGATGAGATTCAAAACAGTTTTTTGGTGGAAACCGCGCTTAAAAAAGCAAACATAACCCTTGGCAGCCGATGGATAATGCAAGCAACACCCAATAATGCCATGAAAGCCCATATTGAAATTGATGACCAAACCACCCTCTCTTTTCCCTTAATGGAAATGCATCGGGTACAAAGAGAATTTTATCGGTTTGGCGGTGAAGCAACACTTTGCGAAGTCGAAACCGGCAAACGTGCCGTGGGCGCAGATAAACGACTTATGCTCATTGAACCCACAAAAAAAGGTCATGTTGAAAGCAGTATTGTGGGCAGAGAAGAAGCAACCGCCAAAATTTTGGGCATAACCTCCCAGACGGTATTAAATCGAGTACATACTCTCCTTAGACGTGATGCCATAGGCAGAACAGGCATGTTTATCAAAAAAGAGATAGAACCCCAAGAAACATTTGAGTTAGCGATGAAAAAACTCGTTGAAGCAAATCCTGCAGTACGCCGAAGAATTAGGGGATAAAAAAGAGTTAGGAGGGGTAATAGATGAGTTCTTTTTCTTCAAGTAACTGTTGAATTTTGTCGACGGCTTCGTATACTTGTTCTTCTTTTTTGGCACCAACACAGACCAGTTTGCCTGCACTAAATATTAGAAAAACAACTTTAGGCTCGTCCATGCGATAGACTGCGCCTGGAAACTGTTCGGGTTCATACATGACACGACTGAGTTTGTAGACGAGACTTTCAAGATCAATTTCGCCGCCAAGTTCAGCAGAAGCAACAATATTTTGGATGTTAACAATGGGTTTTTCTGTAATTTGAATACCTTCGCTACGGAGTTCTTTGACAACTTTTTCTACTGCGCCGCGGGATTCTTTTTCAGATTTAGCGCCTGTACAGACCATTTTTCCAGTTCCAAAGATGAGGGTAGCCGTTTTAGGTTTTTTGAGGCGAAAAACTAGACCGGGAAATACTGCCGGGTTGTATTCGGTTTGGGGGAATTTTTCCACTATTTTTTGTAAGTCGATTTTTTGGTTAAGGGAAACCGAAGCGACTATGTTTTGGATGTTGATGATGGGTTTTCGTTTGCTCATGCAGTTCACGTGCTTCTTTATGTAAATAACAGAGGGAGTATATAAAGCATCTATTCATAAGGCACATATGAGTGCCAGTTTAGCTGTTTTTTTAGTTTCGTGATAAGCATTTAGTTTATTTTCTGTGTATTTTTTAATTTTTAAAACATTTCGTGGTATTTATGCTTCAATCATATTTCATATACTGTTGGGGGTAAACAGAAAACAACTACAAACACCAAAAACCGGCCAAAACAACAACTCAACACGTCATCTAACCAGGGCACCAACAAATACACATAATTTTAAAACACAAGACATATATAATGTTTAACCTCATAAAATTATAGGTTTAACGCTACAACACCTACCCCATGGGCGTTAACACAGATTTTAATAAACAAAGTATGGAGAAATCAATATGCCTAAACTCAAAATCCACCCCATTCAAAAAAAAATATTAGCCCTTTTTTTCCTTTTCGCATTAACACTCTCAGCCCTACCCATCTGGATGTTAAACGCAGACACCAAAAACCCAACACCCCCCGGCACCCCCATCACACTTCAAGTGACAGACGGAAAAACACTGCCCCCAGACATAACCGGTGACACCTCAAACTGGATAGAGATCGCAACATATGGCAACTATTCTTTAATCATACGCCAAAACTACCTAATCATCCACAATAAAACAACCCCCCAAAACCACCCCATAGAACAATGCTGCATCTACTCCAAAACAGCTCTCACCAACCGCTACTCATCCAACAACTGCCTAGTCCGCAACTACATCAACACCTGGTTTAATGGCCTCAAAAAAGATTTAGCGATTGATATCCTATCAGATAATGCCAGATTACGAAACTATACCATGCAAACCAATGCCATACGCACTCTTGGCAGCTCAAACAGCCGCACATCGCTAAGTGATGGATTTAGTCAACCAACAACCACACAAGCAAATAAAGGAAACGATATTGCTTTTGCACTAAGTTTTAGCGAAGCAGTGGAATTTCTATCTAAAACATACAAAATAAACACCCAAAACCCATCAACCCAATCAAGCAACCCTACTGCAAGCGCAAACTATGAAAAACTCAACATTCCCCAAAACCCAGCTTACACCTATGGCATGTGGCTTCGTTCTCCCGGAAACACACCTAACACTGCAGGAGCACTAAGTAACACGGGTAACACAACTCAATACACCCTAAACCCTATCTCACCTAACAAAACAAACGAATATGCCCTTGTTTATCCCGCCGTCTGGGTAAATTCAAATATTTTTATACACCCATAACACACCTAAACATCAATCAAGCAACAAAACCAAACAACTCAAACAACAAATTTGATAAACTATACTAATGCTATTACGTTGCTTTTTGTTATTTCAGATGGGCATCTGTATAAAAACTAGAAGTTTTCGTGTTTTTGGCAAAACGAACGAAGAAAAACAACCCCTTCTTGTTTTCCCGGGATTTTTGTAGTTTTTAGACAGTCTGGTGAGGTCGCTCACTATACCGTCTCTAAACTTGTATGTTCTCCCTTATGCCCCACACAACCACCATACCGTAGCGAAACTTTTGACCTACACACCTAATTCAACGAAGAACCCAAAAAGGAAACCAACCAACAATTAGCTGGATTATATTTAAATCAACCATGCAGGGACAAACCAGTTCTTGTTATCAACGGGTAACAAATCGTTAGCCATACAGACCACTGCACCCACTCCGATTTCAGTTGTATATTGCTCAAGCTCGCCAAACCGTTCCGGCTCAGTTACGGGGTTAAGCACTTTAAAATGCTTAATCGCCTCAACACCAGGAGAAGCCGCCTTCTTCACTTCAAGGGGATATAACGTGCCGTTTTCGTAAATTAAAAGATCGATTTCCCGTTTTTCTTTATCACGATAATAAAAAAGCGGCGCTTCTCTGCCGGCGTTTAAATAGCTCTTATATATTTCAGAAAACACCCAGCTCTCAAAAAACGCCCCAGACATTGCACCACGTTCAAGCGTCTCAGAATGCCCCCATTTCAAAAGATAAGCACAAAGCCCTGTGTCTAAAAAATGCATCAGCGGCATTTTTGTCGCCCGTTTCAAAACATTATTGTAATACGGCTGAACCAATGCAACAAGCCCAGACGATACCAATATCGACATCCATTTTTTTGCTGTCGGCGAACTGATTCCAGCGTCTTTGGCCATTTCCTCATAAACAACCGGCCGGGCAGTACGTGCCGCAACCACTATCATAAAATTATGAAAAGATATTTCGTCAGCGACTTGGGATAAATCCTTAATATCACGCTGCAAATAAGTATTAATATAAGAACGATAAAACTCGGACAAATCTGGCGAATCAGCGCCGTAAAGCGCCGGAAACGCACCTTTAAAAATTCGCGCATATATTTCATTTATGCCCATTTTATGCGCATTTTGCAACCGCGACATCAGTCGGCGAGGCTCTGTTGTAAACGGCTCAGACTCAATATCATCAATTTCGCTCGAAGACAACCCCAAAAGATTGACAATACCAACACGCCCTGCAAGAGATTCACTAACATTCTTCATCATATGAAACGCTTGAGAACCTGTCAACCAAAAGTCACCCTTCTTGCCCGAACTATCCACACTCATTTTTATATACGGCAATATTTCAGGAGCGTATTGAATTTCATCAATCAACACTGGCGGGGTAAACCGTTGCATAAATAAGGCCGGGTCAGACTTTGCCATACGACGAATATCTGGATCATCAAGTGTTACATATTTACGAGAATTATCGGTAAGCATAACGAGCTGTTTTAGCATTGTTGTCTTTCCGACCTGACGTGGACCTGTTACTAACAAAACAGGAAAAGTTGCAGATATAGCTAGTATGGATTTTTCAATCGCTCGTTTAATGTACATAACGCATCACATCATTTGACTATTCTAAACTATATATTTATTATAGCCAATATTTAGAGAATTATCAAGACATCGCAGCAATCCAAAAGCACAGTAACAGAACCAAACTCAAATTAAATCACCCCAATAACCAAAACCAACACAAAAACTGCTTTTTTACACGTGATTTGGTACCAAGAACTAGACTAAAAATGAGGTGAAATTGCCCTAAAACCCATTTTCCCAAATTCCGTATTTCTTAGGCACTACATTGGCAACAATTTTTTAAACTCTGCAAAATTAAATGTAACTGTTCAGTCGTAGCGCAAGGATTCAACCCCCAACAAAAACACAACCCAACCAACACAAACAAACACAAAACAAAACCTCACACCAAAACAACACAACAAACCCAACCACACAAACACAAACATACAACCCCAAACAA